>JBJMOT010000056.1:0-34132 GCA_045803585.1 Gemmatimonadaceae bacterium | reverse complement strand
GGTCTCTCGCTCGCCGAGGCACAGAAGCAGGTCGCGGAAATAGGCTGCGCGATGTTAGGTCAGACAGAGGAGATTGTGCCCGCCGACCGCAAACTCTACGCATTGCGCGACGCAACAGCGACGGTCGAGGTGATTCCTCTGATCGCAGCCAGCATCATGAGCAAGAAGGTCGCTGAATCTCTGACGGGACTAGTGCTCGACATCAAGCGCGGGTCAGGCTCGTTCCTCCCGCACCTCGAGGACGAGCTGGAGCTGGCGCGGGCGATGATCGATCTCGGCGTTCGCCACGCTTGTCCAGTTGTCGCGCTGCTCACGGCGATGGATCGTCCCCTAGGAGAAGCATGCGGAAACGCGCTTGAAGTCGCGGAGGCGATCGATGTTCTGAAAGGAGGCGGGCCGCCAGACTTGATCGAGGTCACGATGGCGCTTGGCGCCGAGATGCTCGTGCTGGCCGGAACGGCTACCACGCGCGAGGCGGCGCGTGCGATAATGCGCGACGCGATCATATCGGGCAGGGCGCTGGAGAAATTCGAGGAAGTGATCGCGGCGCAGGGAGGGGAAGCGCGCGTTGTGCGGGATCCATCGCGTCTGCCTCAGTCTGCGTTGCAAAAGCAATTCGGCGCGCCGCGCGCCGGTATCGTGCAGACGGTTGACCCCCGCGCCATCGGCCACGGAGTCATCTCGCTCGGCGGCGGACGGACAAGGATGGAGGATACCGTCGATCCGTCGGTCGGCTTCGTCATCTCGGCGAAACCAGGCGCGCGGGTGGAGAAGGGACAGAGGTTAGCGGACGTTCACGCTCAGGACGAGAAGGGTATCACCGCAGGAATTGCCATTCTCGAGAGCGCGATCGCGATCGGAGATTCGGCTCCGGCTTCTCTGCCTCTCATCTCGCATCGGGTCACAGCGAAGGGGGTGGAGGAGCTCTAGGGATTTTGGCGCGTGGCTGGCGAGCCAGGGATGCCATGGTTCCCAGTTAATCCTGCCAGGGTAGTTTCAGCCACCCAAATAAGAATCCGCCCAGCACCAACCCGGTAAGCATCCCCCACAACATGCTTGTCTTGTCGGGCTGAAACAGCGCGCGATCGGTGTACTGGAGCGCAACGAGGACGGCACCGACGACAATCAGCACTATCAGGAAGGGTGAGTTTCGCGCGGGGCGGCGAGTCGACGGTCGGTCTGTCGGATCTGTATTCAGCACGGCTGCCGTCTAGGACTGATCATGGAATTGCGCGCCGGCTTCGATGAGCAGATCGCGCAGTATGGAACGGTGACATCTGCTCTCGTCCTCGCAGTAGCACCCGATCGAAAAATCGGATTCGCGCGACATCGCCGCCAGCAAAGCGAGGAGGCGCTTGGCCGGTGGTTTCTTCATTTCGGCGCGATATGCTCTCTCGTACCGGGCCCAGCGCTTCGGGGTAAAGGGCTCCGATAACGCCCACGACACAAGATCGGCGCTCGGGGCAACGTCGGGCAGCCAGACGTCGAAGTAATCGCGTCGCGCGTAGTCCTCCTTCCTCACGCCGCGCGGTGGGCGACGCACAGTGCCCAAGCGAATGCCTTCGCCAGGTGCATGCGGCTCGCCGAGGCGAACTACTCGGATGGACACTCAATCCTCCTTTAGCAGAGCAAGCAATTTTTTCGGCGCCGTCATCCGATACCCGTCACGCAACAGATCCAGGAGCTGATCCCAATCCACGTCGCTGTCCAGCCACACTCCTACCCATCCACTCGGTCCGACGTAAGGTGGCGAGAAAAACCGGTCGGGCGCGGCATCGATCATCAGCCGTTGATTGACCGCTTTCGCCTTGCACCAGATTGCCGGTCGTCCCCCGCCGTGATGATTACCCGCATCTGCGTACATGGCGAAGATCTTGTTCTTCACTCGGAAGGTGGGTTCGCCCCATGCCTCGACTTCGTGGGCTTCGGGTAACGAGAGGGCGAGTTTCCGCACTCGAGGCAGAGGGCTGCGCGGCATCCGTGAATGGTGTATTCGGTGCGGCGGAAAATCCAGAAAGGGAGTAAGTTGTGGGACCCCGAATCCCGTCCGCTCCCTCGAGGTATCTGCCGATGTTCACTCCCCGCAAATCCGCGGTGGCGCTTCGTGCCGCCGTGTTAATCGTCTGCACCCTCGTAATGAGCGCGTGTTCGCTCACTACCGACAATGAAGGACCATCTACAATGGCGGTAATCAGTGGCGACGCCCAGACAGCGCCGCCGAACACCGCACTGGCCGAGCCATTGGTGGTGGTCGTCGTCAATCAATTCGGTGAGCCACTGAAAGACATTACGATCAACTGGGCGATCGTCAGCGGCGGTGGAGCGCTCAGCGCCAGTTCATCGGTCTCGGACGATGGTGGGCACGCCTCGGTCAACTACACAACGGGCCCGACCGCCGGCAGCGTCATCATTACCGCCACCGTTCACGGGCTACCACCCCTCGGCTTCGACGAGACGATTTCGGCGAGCTAGCGAACCCGGGGCGTCGGCGGCGCCAGCACCAGCGTATCGCCGGCGACATCGACTCGCGCGGTCATGCTTGCGTCGGAGTTCGTCCCCACGAATATCGAGAAGGATCCAGGCTCAACGATTTTCCTCATTTGCCGGTCGTATAACGAGAAAGCGTCAGGGCCGATGCGGAACGTCACCGTCCGCGTCTCACCAGGCTGAAGTGTTACCCGCCTGAACCCCTTGAGCGTCCTTACTGGCTGCTCGACGCTCGCCACATCGTCTCGCAGATAGAGCTGCACGACTTCGTCACCGGCGCGATCGCCGCTATTTCTGACGTCGACGGAGATGCCGAGCGAATCACCGGCGTTGATTCGCGGCGCGGAGAGTCGAAGGTTCGAGTAGGTGAACGTCGTGTAGCTCAAGCCGAAGCCGAAAGGAAAGAGCGGAGTCCACGGCAAGTCGAGATACTTCGACGTGTAGTGATTCCTGGCGTCGGCCGGCCGGCCGGTGTTCCGGTGATTGTAGTAGAGCGGTATCTGCCCGGTCGCGCGCGGGAAAGTGACTGGAAGCTTTCCACCCGGGTTGTAGTCACCGAAGAGAACGTCGGCGACAGCGTTGCCGTGCTGGTCGCCGAGGAACCAGCTCTCGACGATTGCGGGGGCTTCGTTCGCCAGCTCGGGAATCGCCAGGGACCGGCCATTCATCAGGACCATCACCACCGGTTTGGTCGCGCTCGCCGTCCGCGCCGCTCGAATCACGGCAAGAGCGAGGTCCCGTTGCGCCCCCGGCAACTCGATGGATGCGCGACTCGATGCCTCGCCGCTCATGGTGTCACGTTCTCCCACTATGATTACCACGGCCTCCGCCTGAAAGGCCGCTTTTCGGGCGGCGGCAAACCCTGTGGTGTCAGCAGTATCGACGGGAGCGCCCCGCACTGAAGTAACTCGCGCAGAACTTCCCAACGCGTTACGAATTCCGGCGAGAACACTCACCGCTTCATTCGCCTTCCCAGCTGCTGCCCAATTACCGAGCGCAGACTGCGCATCATCCGCGAGCGGACCGATCACCGCGATGTTGCGAAGAGTTTTTCTGAGAGGAAGCGTGTTATTCGCGTTCTTCAGCAACACGATCGATTCGCGCGCGGTAGCTCGGGCCGCGGCGACGTGCTCCGGCGCCAGGGTGTAGCGTGCCTCGCGGGCGGTGTCACTGAAGCGATACGGATCGCTGAACAGGCCGAGCGCATACTTGATGCGCAGCACTCTTTTCACCGCGGAATCCACCAGCGCAATTGGCACCCGTCCCGAGCGAACGAGGGCGGCGAGATTGTTGGCGTAAACCGCATCTGACATGTCCACGTCGATACCGGCGCGAATCCCAAGGGTCGCGGCATCTGCGTTATTCGCAGCGACTCCGTGCGGAATCAATTCCCCAATTCCGCCCCAGTCGCTGTCGACGATTCCCTTGAACCCCCATCGAGTCCGCAACACATCGCTCATGAGCCAGTCGCTGGAGTGGACCGGCACGCCGCCGAGGTCGTTGAACGAAGCCATAACCACAGCGGCGCCCGCTTTAACCGCAGCCTCATACGGGGGGAGATATGTCTCCCACAGAGTCCGCTCTGACAACTCCACCGAGTTGTAGTCGCGACCACCCTCGGCACCGCCATACGCGGCGAAATGTTTTACCGTCGACAGCATCGCGTCCGATTTGCCGAGACCCATCGCGTTGTCTCCGCCCTGGAAACCACGAACCCTCGCCGCCGCCAGCATGCTGCCGAGATACGGATCTTCTCCCGATCCCTCCATGATCCGTCCCCAGCGCGGATCGCGGGCGATGTCAACCATGGGCGCGAAGGTCCATGTCAAACCGTGTGCTGTCGCCTCGATCGCCGCGAGGCGCGCCGAGTTTTCGGCGCGCGCGGTGTCGAACGTCGCCGCCTCCGCGAGCGGAATCGGAAAGATCGTTCGGAAGCCGTGGATTACATCGTGACCGAACAGCAGCGGGATCTTGAGGCGCGATTCCTGGGTCGCAATCCGCTGGAGCTCTCGTGTATAAGTCGCGCCGTAAATTCCGAGAAACGATCCAACGCCACCGGTTTGTATGAGCGCTTCGCCACCCTGAGGAACCCGCGGCCCCGTCTGCGAGCCACCGCCCGGCAGCTGATTGAGCTGTCCGACTTTCTCCTCGAGGGTCATCAATTTCAGAATGGAGTCGGCGAATGCGGATCCTCGTGCGGAATTGAGTGGCGATTCTGTTTGAGCCTGGACGTTCGTTGCAACAGTCGCCGCCGCGACAGCAAACATCACCAGCGTCAGATTGCGGTTCATCTCAGATGGTTTGATTGGTGGGTGAACGTTCCGCTGCGGTACCTTCACGTGGCGATCCTGCATTCTGGCGAAGTTTCTTGAAGAGCCTCACGCCCGTGTGTTCATAGCCGCGACTCAGGTAGAACTGGTGCGCTTCCTTGCGCCGAAGTGCTGAAGTCAGTGAGATGCTGTGCGCGCCATGCTGTATCGCCCACTCCTCGGCCCGTATTACCAATGCTGACCCGATACCCTCTCCACGCACAGTTTCATCGACGACGACCGCGGTGAGCCAGGCCGCCGGCTCGCTAATGTGCAGCGCGTCAAAGAGATGCACGGTGAGGACACCGACGGTGCGCCCTGCGTGTTCAGCAACGAGAACGGCCGTACCGGGTCGAGAGCGAAGCCTGGCGAGACGTTCCGGTATGGGAGAAGAATCCGTGGGATAGCCGAGCTGGGTAAGGAGGTTCGCCAAAGCCGGGGCGTCCTCCGGTGTCGCGTGTCTAATCGCGGGCGAATCCACCGGCTAACGGGAAGTATCGTTCGGCAGCTCGTACCAGATCTCCGCCTCGTATCCGTCCGGATCGCTGAAGAAGACGTAAGGCTCGCCGGGAACGAACTCGCCGCGGTCCCGGATCGTCCCGCCGGCCTTTTCAACGGCGGTGGCGGCTTTGTCGATGTCACGCGCGTCGGTTAAGCGAAAGCCGAAATGCTTGATGCCGCCAGATTTGCCGACGTCAGCCGTTCCTTCTTCAAGCACCAGGACGTCATGGGCGCCCGGCGTCTGCGCCTGCAACAGATGCGGCTCGCGATAGACGGCGAGCATACCGAACACGTCATGGTAGAACTGAAACGATCGATTGACGTCGCTCACAGTCAACGCGAGATGAGTGAGGCCGAGCGTTTTGACCATCGCCATCCCTCCATGCCGTTAGGGTGCTGACGCCTCTCCCCCGTTTCTCTCGTCGAGGCGCCGAGTGGTGGTGCGTGCTGATTGCTCGGCTTCCCGTTGCGCTTTCGATGCGGTGAGTTCGTCGAGCGCTCTGAAGATTCCGTCGGCACCGGGATTGACGCTGATCGGCGACAGGTAGCTCCAGGCGATGACGCCATTGGCATCGATGACGAACAGCGCCCGCTCGGAGATTCCGCTCTTGTCGTCATACACGCCGTAACGCCGTGAGATTTCGCCCTTCGGTTCGAAGTCGCTCAAAAGCGGGAAGTGAATGCGACGAGCATCCGCGAACGCTTTGTGGCACCACACGCCGTCGACGGATATGCCGACAATCTGAGCCTGATACGTCGAGAACTCTTCTCGCATCTCGTTGTAGAGAGCGATCTGGTCGCCACACACCGGGCTCCAGTCGGCTGGATAGAAGGCGAGCACCAATGGCTTGCCCTTGAAGTCAGAGAGAGAGTACGATTTATCGGGAGTCGAGTTGAGCGTAAACAAAGGCGCCGGAGTGCCGGCTGGGAGTATGTTGCTCTTTTCCTGCGTGGTCTGATCGGCTGTCATTTCATCCTCACCTGAGTCACTGGCGGCGCGTGTTTGCCGGTTTGTCAAATATAGATCGCGGCGCAAACAATGCATGTTTTGCTGGCGAACCCGATGAGAGGTGAGAAATGCAGTCAGCACAGCTTGCGGTTCCGGTCAATGAGCGCGACCACACTCAAGGTCCTGCCAGTGCGCCTGTGACTCTCATCGAGTACGGAGATTTCGAATGCCCGCACTGCGCCCGTGCTTATCCGCAGGTCGAAGGGATACGTCGCTACATGGGTGACAACCTGCGATTCGTCTACAGACATTTTCCGTTAGGGGAAGCGCACCCCCACGCTCAGCACGCGGCGGAAGCGTCCGAAGCGGCCGGCGCGCAGGGCAAGTTCTGGGAGCTGCATCACCTGCTTTTCGAGAACCACTACGCTCTCGACGACGAGGATCTGCTGAGGTACCTGGCGCAGGTCGGCTGCGACGTCAAGCGCGCGGCTGAGGAACTGGCCTCTGGCGCCTATACCAAGGATGTCCGGGATGACTTCCGCGGAGGCGTCCGCAGCGGCGTCAACGGCACGCCGACCTTTTTCATCAACGGATACCGGTTCGACGGGAACTGGGCTGATACCAACGAATTCATCGCCGCCCTCACTGAAGCTGCTTCGGAGGTAAATGTCGGGATGTGATCGGTGAGTTCGGAAAGAATCGCCGCCTTCAGCGACGGCGTAATAGCGATAATCATCACCATCATGGTTTTGGAGCTGAGGGTTCCGCACGGGACTGATCTCAGCGCGCTCTCGGCGCTAGTGCCCGTGTTCCTGACGTATATCCTCAGCTTCATCGTGGTTGGGATTTACTGGAGCAACCATCACCATATGCTTCTGCTCACCGACCGCGTTACCGGTGGCGTGCTCTGGGCGAACCTTCACCTGCTGTTCTGGCTTTCTCTGATGCCCTTCGTGACTGGCTGGATGGGCGAAAACCATTTTGCTCCCGTGCCGACGGCCCTCTATGGAGCGGTGCTGCTCCTCTCCGGCGTCGCCTATTACATCCTCGAGCGAACGATCATTCGCGCGGCGGGTGCGAGCTCGAGGCTCGAAGCGGCGATAGGAGGAGACTGGAAGGGAAGGGCGTCGATTCTGCTCTATGCCTCCGCCATTCCGCTCGCGTTCGTTCACCAGTTCATCTCGGACGCCATCTATGTCGTAGTTGCTCTTATGTGGCTGGTACCGGACAAGCGCATCGAAGCTATTTTCGACGAAGTTCTCGAAGGGGGGCGGAGTTGACGGGTGTCGAGGGCGCAAATGCGGATAGCGAAACGCGCGAGCTGTACTCCAGGCTTCTGGATGCGTGGAACAAGCGCAACGCGCGCGAGTACGCGCTTCAATTCGCCTCTGACGCGACGTTGATCGGGTTCGACGGCACAGAGGTGAACGGACAACTCGAGATCGGCGCGCACCTGACAGAGATTTTCACGCACCATCAGACACCCCGATACATCGCGATCGTGCGGGAGGTGCGAACGCTGACTCCCGACGCGATTCTCCTGCGCGCCAACGCTGGCTTGGTGCCGGCGGGCAAAGACGACATCGATCCCGCGTTGAATGCGATCCAGACGCTGGTTGCGGTGCGAAAATCGGCCGCCTGGAAAACCTCACTCTTCCAGAACACGCCGGCCGCTTTTCACATGCGACCTGAGCTGGGGAAACAGCTCACCGAGGAATTACGCGCGGCGTTGCGTGACAGCGTTCGCCATGAGTAGCAGACGCGGTTTCGTCGGATGGTCGACGGCTGCCTCAGTCGGTGCGGCTGCCGCTCTGGCGATAGCGGCTGGGCCGGTGATGAGTGACAAGACGGCCGGAACCGTCAAAGATGCGCTCGTTCACCCCGAGCTCTTCGGCAACGTTCTCTCGCTCAGCGGCGCTTTCTGGCGAGGCTACGCTGCGTCCAACGATCCGCCATATGAATGGCTAGCAGGGCAATATGCAGCACAGCCGCGACACGGTGTTCGATTCTTCATGGATGTCGGCGCGCTCGAGACTCGCCGTGCGCTCGGTTCCGGTCCTGTTTTCATTGAGGCCACTCGGCGATTCCGCGATGCGCTGCGTTCCAAGGGCTATCAGGTGGTTTACACAGAGGTCCCGGGCGGCAATCATTCTCCGGAGTCCTGGGTTCGGCAGTTACCCGCCGGGATCGTTGCCCTAAGCCGTTAGAACGGGAGGTTGTGATGTCTGAAGTCCTGGTGAAGTTCGATGAGCCGATCATGAATCCGCGGGGCGAGATGTTCTTCGCCGAAGCGGTCGGCCGCATGAGACAAGACGACGGGCTTTGGGAAGGCTGGATTCACTTCGATGGCATCGACGATTCGAGCAAGCACATCGCTTCCCAACGGGAGACCACCCAGCCAAACCGCCGGGATCTGGAGTATTGGGCGCAGGGCTTGACCTTCGTCTACCTCCAGGGTGCGCTGGAGCGCGCCGAGAGCTCTGTGCGGTCCGTCGTCGACGGCCAGCAAGAGCGCACGCGCTGACCCCGGCAGGAATCAGAGGGGTGCCAGCCTATTGACATAGTGTCAATGTATTGACATTATGTCGTAGAACCTCTGGGAGCTCAGCGTGAAAAATCGTGGACTCGACCACCTCGGTCGACGTGAACGTCAGATAATGGAGATTGTGTACCGGCGGGGAAGCGCCAATGCCGCTGAGGTCCTCGCCGATCTTCCCGACCCCCCGACTTATACCGCGGTTCGCGGGATGCTGCGGCTCCTGGAGAGCAAGGGGCATCTCCGCCATGAGCAAGACGGCCCGCGGTATGTCTATTTCCCCACCGCCGATCCGGAACGAGTCAGCAAATCCGCCGTACGGCATCTGGTAAGGACTTTCTTTGACAACTCCGCCAGCTCCGCCGTCGCCGCGATGGTCGGCATGTACGAGGATCGCTGGAGTGAAGAAGATCTCGATCAGCTGGAGAAGTTGATCGACAAAGCACGCAGCAAAGGAGGCGCGTCATGATTCCGTTCATTCCGGCAGTGCTCGTGAAACTGACAGTCATACTTGTCGCGGGTCTGATCGCGGTGAAGGTGATGCACGCGGCCTCAGCATCGGTGCGCCATCTCGTGTTACTGGCGACTCTTATCTGCGGTCTCACTCTCCCGGTGGCGATGGTGCTCTCCCCAAGGTGGGACGTGCCGCTGGTTCCCGAGTCGTCCGTCAACGCGTTGTCGATCTCATCGCCGGCGCCGCTGTCGGATCTTACCGGCTCTGTCGTGTCTGCCGCGAGTCGCTCGGACGGGACGGTCGCCATTCCGGTACACACTGTGAGCACACATGTGGCTGTTGGTCGCTGGCCGGACTCCTACGAAATCGCTGCAAGTATGATCCCGTTGCTTTGGGCAGCTGGTTGCCTCTCTGTGATCGGGTGGCTCGTCATTGGGCGTTTGCGGTTGCGGCGGATCGCGCGAACCGCCTGGCCGCTGAGCGCGACGGATTGGGCAAATACTCTCGACGAAGGACGCGCCGAGGCGGGAGTTCGTCGTGTGGTGCGACTTTGCTCGAGCCCAGTGGTCAGCACACCACTGACGTGGGGCTGGCTGGCCCCGATCATTCTGCTTCCCGAAGACGCGCCCGATTGGAGCGACGAGCATCGCCGGATCGTATTGCGCCACGAGCTCGCTCATATCGCGCGGGCGGATTCGCTGACTCAGATAGTCGCCGGGTTCGTCTGTGCTCTCTATTGGTTTCATCCACTCGTGTGGGTCACGGAGCGCCGTTTACGCGCCGAGTGCGAGCGCGCCTGCGATGATCGCGTGGTTTCCCTCGGGACATCGCCAACAGAGTACGCTTCTCACCTCCTCGAGGTAGCGCGCTCCGCGCGGGCATTTGGCGCGCCCGGCTTTCTCTCGGTGGCGATGGCGCGGCCATCGCAGCTCGAGGGCCGATTGCTCGCAGTCCTAAGCGAGAGTCGCCGACGTGTCGGGCTATCTCGTGTCACCAGATACGTCGCCACGATTGTCTCCCTTTTTGTTCTACTGCCGCTGGCCGCGTTCACGCCGGTGGGCAGACCTGCATCCGCAATCGGCACGTCTGCGAGCATGTCGAGTCCGCCGACCACGCCGACCAGCACGGCGATCAAACCCCCGGATATGGTTGCGACGAGCGCACCCCAGAAAACCGAAAAGTCATTCACCACTCAGGACGCAGACAGCTCGTTCACGCTTTCTTCCCCCGTCCGGAGTGACGGGACTCTCGAGCTCGATCTCAAAACTGGCGGGGCCGTAACGATCACCAGCTGGGACAAGCCCGCGGTTGAGGTGAGTGTGGCGCTAAAAGGACGGAACTGGCGTGACACAAGGGTGTCCCTGCATCCATTCGATGGCGGCGCGACACTGGAGAGCAACTACGCCGGCTCGTCGGAGAATCACAGCAGCAGCCACCGATTCGTCATTCAGGTGCCACGCACGTTCAACGTTCGCATAAGGTCAGCCGGCGGCTCGGTCTCGATAGAAAATGTTTCGGGACGGTTTGCCGGCAACATCGGTGGAGGCGAAATCACCATCAGGAATGTCAATGGTGATGTCGATCTGGAGACTGGTGGCGGAGAGGTCCATGTGTCGGACTCGAATATCAATGGAAACGTCGGAACCGGTGGCGGCGTGGTGAGAATCGTCCGGGTGAATGGGAGCCTAAGAGCTCACTCCGGCAGCGGACCCGTCATTTACACCGATTCGCAGGATCCCTCTCACGGCGGGATGGGAATCGGAGTTGGTAAAGGTATCGGCAAGAGCACCTCTGACTTCGGTTATGAGAAGGGCGCAATAAGAATGGATGCTGCCGGAGGACCGCTCTCACTCCCGTCCGCCCCACAGGGTGCGCGCGTAACAACTGGCGGAGGCCGCATAAGGATTGGTCCATCAGGCGGAGCGGTGTACGCCGAGACTGGTGGCGGCCCGATCGATATTGGCCCCGCCTCCGGATCTGTGGCGGCGCACACCGGATCTGGTGATGTCAGTCTCCAGTTGATCGGCGCAGGTCCGCACGACGTCGATATTACGAGCGGCACTGGCCGGGTGGTTTTGGTCGTCCCCAGCGATCTGAATGCGACCCTTGAGCTCGAGTCTGCCTACACCGAAAACTTCGGTCGGAAGACGCGCGTCGTTGGCGACTGGCCTTTGTCGGTCACCGAAACCGCAGGGTGGGATGACAGTCACGGAACGCCGCGGAAGTACGTACGAGTGAGACAGAACATCGGCCGAGGTGGAGGCCTGATCCGGGTCCGAACCGTTAACGGCGATATCGAGCTAAAGCGGCAATAAGCGGATGTCCAAAAGCGGCTATTGACAAACGGCCGCTCCTGTTGAAAATTCAGCACAGTTGATTTTTCAACACCAAAGGACCCTCCCGGGTCTGAGGCGATTTCCCATGGCCGCTACGCTAATGCCGAAACAAACCGACGAAACACCGTCCGCGCTCTCCCGTAGGGAGACCCAGGTTATGGACATCCTGCACCGGAGATCGGGTGCTACAGTGGCCGAGATCATGGCCGATCTGCCCGATCCGCCAACGTACTCCGCGGTGCGATCCGTCCTGCGAATCCTGAGCGAAAAGGAGCTGATCAAGCACCGTGAGGATGGTCCGCGCTACATATACTATCCGGCCAAGCCAACCGAGACGGCCCGTGAGGACGTCCTCGCCCACGTTGTCCGAACGTATTTCGGCGATTCGACCGAGCAGGCCGTGACCGCGTTGCTGAGGATGTCCGACGTCGATCTCAGCGAAGCCGAGATCAAGAGACTGCGTAGCAGCATTCGTCGCGCTCGCCAAAGCGGGAGATAACACTATGACTTCGAATATCGTCCTCAGCGCGTCCACCATCTCAATGCTGATGCTGCTCGCCAAGGCGACAATGATTCTTCTGGCGGCACTCGGCATAACGCAATCGATGCAGAGGGCCTCCGCGGGCGCGCGGCACCTGGTATGGCTGGTAACACTCGCAACTCTGCTGCTCGTTCCGGCCCTCACCGCGTGGGCGCCGATCCCGCTCAGAATTCTTCCCGCGACTTCGGCGGCCACGCCAGTGACCGCGCCGGCCGTCAGCGACCACACGCGGTCTCAATCGATGAAGCTCGAGAAATCCACGCCGGCAACTATTGCGCTCACAACTGAGCGAGCCGACTCGCCGTCGTCCATTGAACAGGAAAACGGCACATCTCCCGTTCTTAGCGGAATCTCGATATTGCTTCTGGTCTGGGCTGCGGTTGTCCTCGCGATTGCCGCATGGCTTGGTTACGCCGCTATGATGGTGAGGCGGATCGTCAACCGGGCTCGCCTTCTCGACAGCGAGGACTGGCTGAATCCGCTTTGGGAAGTATCGGACAGACTCTCTCTCGAAGAACCGCCCCGACTGCTGCGCAGCGAAGACGCGAAGATGCCTTTCGCGTGCGGTGTGTTCAATCCGACGATCGTACTTCCCGCCGAGTGCGATACCTGGTCGCTCGATCGTCGCCGCGCGGTTCTGCTGCATGAGCTGGCGCACGTCCGTCGCCACGATCTGGTCGGTCACACGCTGGGCCGCCTCACCTGCGCTTTCTACTGGTTCCACCCTCTCGTCTGGACCGCGGCGAAGCAGCTTCGCTCCGAGAGCGAGCGCGCGTGCGATGACCTGGCGCTGACCTGCGGCGCCCGGGCAGCCGACTACGCCGAGCACCTGTTGGACATCGTGACGAGTGTTCGGCACGACGCGACTCCATCCGTCGCGCTGGCGATGGCTCGTCGCAAGGAATTCGAAGGCCGCATGCTGGCGATTCTCGATCCTGAGTTGCGGCACTCGAGTCCGAGCCGGCGGCAATCTGCTGCTCTGATCGGATCTCTCGCAATGATCGCACTTGTGGTCGGAGCGGCCGCTCCTTCTCCGCGGCTGCCCAACCACACCAGCTCGATAACGGCGAAAGCTAATGATCTCGATTTGCCAGCCTCGCAGAAAAACGGGATTGACGACGCTGCAATCGAGAAAGGCGACGGCGACGCGTTCCATCAGCAGATGTCGACCCGGACGTCGACAAACATGCAGACTTCGACCACAACCAATACGGTTACGGTTCTCAATCCCGTGATATCCGACGCGGCGCGGGCCGCTGTAAACGAGGTAGTCACCGACGGGGTGAATGCGGGAATTGGCGCTGGGCGGAATCTCACCAAGTCCACGCTCATGTCCGTCTTCGGCAAGCAGCTCGCCGGCAAGGACACCGATGAGCGACCGGCGTTGCTGGCAAAGGTCCTCGCGACCGACACCAGCGCGAGTCTGCGACGCGTTGCAGCTTGGGGGTTGAACGACTACGCAGACAAACAGGTTGCCGCCGAAGCGCTCGCCAACGCATTGCGTCATGATCGCGACGCCAGTGTCCGCGAGATGGCGGCGTGGTCGTTGTCTGACGCCGACCACTCGTCAGTAGCCATCGAAGCGCTGATCGCCGCGATGCGCAGTGATACCAACCTCGATGTCAGAAAAACCGCGACGTGGGCATTGGGAAATATTGGCGACAGATCGTCCGCGGATGCGTTGGCCGCGTCTCTCTCGGATGCGAATCCGGAAATCCGGAAGCGCGCCGCCTGGGCTCTTGGAAACACCGATCTACGTCAGGCGCCGCCCCAGCTCATCTCGATGCTCAACGACAAGGATCCCGAGATGCGAGAAGTGACGGCGTGGGCGCTGTACCAGATCGAAGATCCGACGGCAATTCCGGGCCTGCAGGCTGCTCTCAGTCATGAGGCCAGCAAAGATTTGCAGATGGACTACATCCGCGCCCTTGCCGCTGTCGGCGAGAAATCGGTGGACGCGCTCAAGGGACTGCTCGAGTCCCGCGATCCCGAAATCAGGAACATCGCCGTCCGTGCATTGGCAGGAGGACATGCGACTGGTCCGTGGCCGCGACCATGGCCCGAGCCGCGTCCCTATCCGAACGAGTAATCGGAGAGGGCGCTGAGCGAAGCGCCCTCTCTTTTGAAGTCTAGTGCTGATTTTTCAACTTACCCCGCACCATGGCGGGCAAAATGAACGGAGTCAGAATGCAGCGAATACTGGGATTGGTCATTGCGACATTGGCGTTCTCTTCACTCGCTGGCGGTCCCGCCGTTGCGGACGTCCAGGGCTCGATGAAGGTCCGGATCAGGAATGTTCACGTGGGGAACGTTCGACTGGACCAGGGCAGGCGGCGCGGTTTGCCAATTGACGTCACCGCGCTGCTCACCGCCGCCAAGGGCGCGCCGCCGATGGTTTGTGTGCTGGCGGCCAACTCGATCGGGAACTGGGGCTGGGGCGGGTGGAACGACGCTCCAGCGACGCCGCTATCGGCGGCAAAAGCTGGAATGAACAGTGGTGACTTCGAGTCAGACCCGATGCCGGCAGCGGATCTGCAGCAGCTTTACGCTGGTCTCGCTTCCGACGATGGCTGCGTCCGCGAGCTATCAGTGCGTTTGATCGGAACACAGAAACCTGAAGTTGTGGGGGCGGAGCTTGTCTCCCGTCTTGGCTCGGGAGATATCGCGCTGCGGGCTGTCGCTGCTCTCGGACTTGGATTGGTGGAAGCGCAGGGCGGCGTCGAACCATTGATTCGCACCCTTCGAGATGGATCCGTAGACGTCCGCGCCAACTCAGCCTGGGCCCTGGGTCGAATCGAGAATGGCCGTGCACTGGCACCGCTTGTCGCCGTCTTTGGCGACGGCGCCGAGAAAGTTCGCCTCGCCGCGGTGGCGTCGGTTGGCCATATGGACGATTCGACGAGCTCGATTCCCGCGCTCATTCGCGTACTTCGCCAGGACAACTCGCCTGCTGTGCGAAGAGTCGCCGCGTGGGCGCTCGGCAATCTCGAAGCGCACGATGGGGTCACCGCGCTGATCGATGCTCTCGCCAAGGATTCAGATACACGTGTGCGTGAGATGAGCGCGTGGGCGCTCGGCAACATCGAAGACAGGAGAGGGGTGCCAGCGTTGGGAGCGGCCATTCGCGGTGATGCAGAAGAGCGCGTTCGCGAGACCGCCGTCTGGAGTCTGGGAAACATCGGTGACCGCTCGGCGATGGACATCCTGGCCGCAGCGACTGGAGACCGCAATCCAAACGTGCGCGGCACCGCGGCGTGGGCGATTGGAAACATGGATGACGAAGGAACCCACGCTCCGCCGGGCTTGCTCAAACTTCTCGGAGACGACGACACTGACACCCGACTGAAGGCCGCCTGGGCGCTCGGACAGCTGGAAGACGCGACCGCACTCCCGGCGATTCGCGACGCGCTCAAGGCCGAAAAAAACGACCGGGTGCGGCGCGCTTTGATTCGCGCACTGATGAAATCGGGCGAGAGTTCCCAGCAAACGCTGACTCAGCTACTCAGCTCCAGTGATCCACAGATACGCGAAGCTGCGGTCCGTGGGATAGCTGGCGCGCGCTCCTTTGATCCGTGGCCGTGGCCCTGGCCGCGTCCGCGTCCTTACCCGTGAGATCGCTATGGCGGACACTACATCCCATTTCCAGTTCGGTATTCCCGTGAGGTACAACGCGATGTTGGTAGCCACAGCGCTGGCATTCGTGCTGGCATGTTCCGCGGACTCGAGCATTGCTCCGGCCGCGCGGCAGGAAAGCGCTCCGGTCAATGCGCAGACGAATTATTCATTCTCGATCTCGCCTGAGAATGGCACCGTCCGCGTTCAATTCGGCCGGGTGCGCTCCAATGGCGAAGAATCGATCAGCGCATTCATGCAACGCGTGTTTGATAGTGCCGATGCGATCGGGGCGAGACGCCTCATTGTCGATCTGAGTGCCACTCGCGGTGGAGATGCGTTCCTCACAGTTCCTCTCGTGAAAGGAGTCATCGCTCGAGATCGCTTCACTAAGCACGGCAGTCTGATCGTCATCGTTGGACCAAATACTTTCTCGGCAGGCCAGAACGCCGCCAAGCTACTTCAGCAGTATGCTCGACCGATCTTCGTGAAACATCCGGTTAGCTGAAGAGATGGCGCAACCTCGGGAGTGATCGAAAGAACTATGGCGTGAAATAACCCGCAGCATGATATTCGGGCGAATCTGCGGAGGCGCTGTGATGTTCGCTCAGACTCCTCGAATGCTCGTTCTGCTGCCGGTGATTTTTCCGCTTTCCGGCGCAAATTTCCTTAGCAGCAGCCTCACCGCTCAAACACAAGTAGCGCAGGCGCCCGCGAAGAAAGCGCCGCCAAAGGATGCGACCACTCAGGTTGCGCACGCGCCGCCGATATTCTTCGAATCGCACGAGCCAACCGAGGTCACGTTCACGACTAACCTCGGCAAAATCCGGGGTGACAAGGGAACCGATCCGCCGTGGCGCGGTGCCACCATGTCCTACAAGGATGTCGATGGGAATCCGGTAAGTGTGCCGATGAAGGCGCGCACCCGAGGCATCTGGCGCTTGAAGATGTGCGACTTTCCTCCTTTACGTCTCAACTTTGCCGGCGAAACATCGAAGGGAAGCATGTTCAGCCACCTCGATAAGCCCAAGCTGGTGAGCTACTGCCAGGACCGGGATTCGTACGAGCAATACATTCTCGAGGAATTTCAGCTTTATCGCATCTACCAGTTGCTGACCCCGACCAGCCACAAGGCAAGACTCCTCAAATTCACATACGCCGACAGTGGCAGCGGCAAAGTCCGCGCAAAGCGTTACGGCTTCATCCTCGAAGAGCCGAGCGCCATTGGGACTCGTCTCGGAGGAAAGATCCGTGAACAGAAGGGCGCATTGCCGGGAGATCTCGATCCTTTCCCGGACGCGCTATTCAGCCTGTTTCAGTACATGATTGGCAACACGGATTTCTCGGTTTCGGCGCTGCACAATGTGGAGCTGTTCTTCGACGACAAGGGGGGCGTGTCGCCGATCGCATATGATTTCGATTTTGCTGGTGCGATTAGCGCCAGCTACGCGACTCCGGACCCCAGTCTGAATCTGATCAACGTGAAGCAGCGTCTGTACCGCGGGTACTGCGTTGATCCAGAGGAGTACGCGAAAGTGTTCGCGCTCTTCCAGCAGAAAAAGGCGGACATATACGCTCTCTATAGCGATCCCATTGGAAAGCTGATGGACGCCGGCAGGGTAAGCGCCACCCTGAAGTATTACGACGAGTTCTACGAGACTATTGGAAACCCGCGCACTGCCAAGCGGTCAATCGTCAGCGCCTGTATTCCGCGACCGTAAGCACGAAGCGGTCAATCGGCGTTGCCGGTTGACCGCTTCGAAGTGAGAAGCTCCCGCCAGACTTACGGCGTGCTGTTGTTCGTTCCTGCCTTGATTACCTCGTCGATGTAGAACCGCACCGCGTTCGGATAACCGGAGTCGCAAGGCTTGAGACCGGCGAACTCGCCGTCGGTTCCCGTTAGCTTGGTGACTTCCGCGATGACCGCCGAACGCGACATCGTGAGTTTCCGTCCTGCCTGAGCGGCCAGATAAGTACGTGCGACGGCGGGAGCGCTGGAGCAGCTCTGGACGTTCGCCGACGGCCCGATGGGAGCGGCGGGTGAAGCTGACGCGAGAGCACTCGCTCCGGCGATGACGATTGCAGCCATTGTGACGCGCTTCATGGTGGTATCCTCGGTGTGTGTGCGTTTGGACCACCGCTCGTTTAGCAAAATCCGCACACATGCTTCGATTACCCTGAAACAATCGCGCATTGTTTGGTTATTTCATCAACAGAATGAATTATGGGCGCGTATTGAGGGTGTTGCGGGCCCAACAAGGGCCTGAAGTCACCGCTCTGGATGGCACGGCTTGTTCCGATTACACAAGCAGTCAGGGTTCGAGAGGTTCGTTGCTCGTTACGCGCTCGCCGTTGGACTAACGGCTGTCGCGCTCGTTTTTACACTCGCCCTGCGCCGCGACGGACCGACTCCGAGCTTTCTGTTCTTCGTTCCGGCGGTGGCGATTTCAGCGTGGTATGGCGGGCCGGGACCGAGCGCGTTGGCGACGGCCGTATCGCTGCTCCTGATCGATCTGAATTTCCTCGAGCCCGGCGGGTCGCTCCGCATCGACAGGGTAGAAGGCCTGGAGATCATCGCGTTTCTGATCGTGTCCGTCACTATCACCACGACGATGCAGGCGCTCACACGCTCCCGCGCGCTGGCGGAATCGCGTGCTGCTGAGCTCAAGCGCCTTAACGAGGAAGTCGGGCGGAGTTACGACTCCGAGCGTGAGCGGAGAAGAGTCGCCGAGCTGCTCGCTCACACCCGCGAAGAAGTGCTGGGCGTCGTCGCGCACGATCTTCGGAATCCGCTGAATTTGATCATCACCAGCACCGATCTGCTGATGCAGAACAACATCGATGGCGGGCGGCGCACCGAAATGCTTGCTGTCACGATGCGCGCAGGCCGTCAGATGAACCGGCTGATCGGAGACTTGCTCGATACGGTGCGAATGCAGGCAGGGAAATTCTCGCTCGACGTGGAAAGTGTCAGCGTCGACTCGATTTTCCAACAGACAGAGGAGACCTTTCGCCCATTGGCGGAGAAGCGCCGAATCAAACTCTCGCTTATCCCACCCGAGCCGGGAATTTCCGTGCGCGCTGATCCTCTCCGCGTCTCCCAGATCGTCAGTAACATCGTTGGCAACGCGATCAAGTTCACACCCGACGCGGGCAGCGTGAGCATTCGGTCAGTCGCGGACGGCAACCACGTGGCAATTCACGTCACCGATACAGGCCCCGGCATCCCCGCGAATGACCTCACTCACCTTTTCGACAATTTCTGGCAGGCGCGAAACAACGATCACCGCGGCGTTGGGCTCGGTCTCGCCATTGCCAAGGGAGTAGTGGAGGCTCACGGCGGCAAGATCTGGTGCGACAGCAGTATAGGCCGCGGGAGTACGTTCTCTTTTACGCTTCCGCGCGTGACCTAAACGGCTCGCTTCTCGTACATCGCGCTGGCGATCGCCTGGAACCACGGTGTGCGGCGGACGAGGTCGAGATCGGGATCGTTGGCCATCGCGAGTCGATCGCCGAAGCCATGGCTGATCGCTTTTTCCAGGTGCGCCAAGGCGTCCTGTGGTTTCCCGATCAGCGAATACAGGCAGGCGACGTTGTAGAGCATCATCGGATCTTCGGGATCGATCGCGAGTGACCGCGTGGCGAACTCGAGTGCGCGTGGCTCATTACCGATTTTAGCGAGAGTGGTGGCGCCGAGATTGTAAGCACGAGCATCGTCGGGATTGAGATTGAGACGCTGCTCGATCAGTTTTACTGCCCGCCGTCGTGCTGCGGCCGCCTCAACACGCATGCCGAGAGCTGCGTACTCTCCGCCGAGAAAGGCCGGCGCCTGGAAATCCTCCGGCCGCAGCTGCGCGGCGCGAGAGAGCAGAGCGATCGCCTCGGTGTGGTGTCCCTGGGCTCGCCGCATTCGGCCGTAGAAGTAAAACGCCTCGAACAGCTTGTTATCGAGTTTGGTCGCCGTCTCGTATTCGGTCTCTGCTTCCTCGCCTCTCTCGCTCAGCCAGAGGGCGAGACCGCGCGCGAGGTGTGCTTCGGCCAGCTGCGGCGCGAGGTCGAGCGCCTTGCGGCTGGTGATATCCGCCTGAAGCAGGTTCAGCTCGCGCGAATCGAACCAGGTGTAGAGCAGCGAGCTGGCGATGGCGATCTCCGCGTACGCCAGAGCGTAGTCGGGGTCGATCTCGATCGCTTTCTCGTACATCTCCACCGCGTACTCCAGGCTCTTGCGGCGGTGTTGATGGAAGAACTGTCTGCCGCGAAGATAGAAATCGTACGCCTGCACGCTGACGGTGCGGGGCATTTCGATCGCCGCTTTTTCTCCCTCGGTGAGAATTACACGCAACGCTTTGGCTATCGCCTCCGAGATATCGTCCTGGATGGCAAAGACATCTTCCATCTCCCGGTCGTAGCGCTCGGACCAGAGATGATAGCCGTCTGCTACGTTCACCAGCTGCGCGGTGACCCGAAGTTTGTTGCCGGCTCTTCGTACGCTTCCCTCCAGCACGGTCGACACCCTGAGCCTGCGACCGATATCTCTTATGTCGACCGTTTTGCCCTTGAACACGAAGGCCGACGTGCGTGATGCAACACGCAGTGATTGAATCCTCGTCAGAGCGTTGATGATTTCTTCGGCAATCCCGTCGGTGAAATATTCGTTGTCCGGATCGGTGCTCATATTCAAGAACGGAAGGACTGCTACCGATTTTGCGGACGACACGGCGGAGTTGGGCACCGCTGCCTCGAAGTCGAGGCCGGCGCTGGGCCACTGTAGCGCCTGTGCAAAGGACGCCATGTCGGGGTACCGCTCGTCCGGATCGGGATCCATCGCGCGCGTGAGCGCGGTCTCGACCGATTCGGGAGCGTCCTCCCGAAACTGTCGGATCGGAGGCGGTGCTGCCTTGAACCGTTTGGCGAAGGCTTCGGACGCTGAGTGTGCAGCGAAAGGGCGTTCTCCAGCCAGCATCTCGTAGAGAACGACTGCCAGACTGTATTGATCCGATCGTCCATCTGCATCCGACGAGAATGCCGCTTGTTCGGGGCTGACGTAGGCAGGCGTGCCGATGAGCAAACCTCCCGAAGTACTGCCTGAACTCGTCCGCAACGTGCTCTTGGCGATCCCGAAATCCATGACGAGGGCTTCGCCCTCATAGAGCATAATGTTCTCGGGTTTGATGTCCCGATGAATGATGCCCTGTCGATGGGCGTAGCCGAGCGCGGCGGCGAGCGCCATGGCGTG
This sequence comes from Gemmatimonadaceae bacterium, assembly GCA_045803585.1. Classification (GTDB taxonomy): domain Bacteria; phylum Gemmatimonadota; class Gemmatimonadetes; order Gemmatimonadales; family Gemmatimonadaceae; genus UBA4720. Next base: position 13,171 of record JBJMOT010000056.1, on the reverse strand, counting down.
ACGGATCGCTTCGGCGACCGGGAGATGCTGTTCGCGCTCGAGGCGATCTCGTAGCGATTCTCCGTCGACGTGCGGCATCACGTAGTAAAGAAAACCCTGAATCTCACCTGAGTCGAAGAGAGGCAGGATGTGCGGATGATTGAGTCGCGCGACTACTGTGATTTCGCGCAGAAATCGATCGGATCCCACCGAAGCGACAAGATCCGGGTGGAGGACCTTGAGCGCGACGACGCGGTGATGCCTGGCATCCTGTGCGAGGTAGACGGTAGCCATGCCACCGCGGCCCAACTCGCGATCGACTGTATAGGCGGGAGCCAGAAGCTCCCGAATGCGCTGAATGGAAGACATGAGCCTTCCCGCAAAGCAGGACTTAGCCGGAATATCGGCGTGCTCAACAATATGATGTACGTCGGCGCGGTCAAGCTGGAAACTCGGACAGGTCACAGCTGTGGCTATCGCAACCAGATGCTCCAGGCACTATCGTTTGCGCATGAAACTGAACGGCTTGCGCGCTTCAGTCGCGGTGCTTGCGGCTGCGTTGATCGGTGGGGCGGGATGTAAACAGAAGGAGACGTCGGTCGAAGATCTCTACACGACGCGGATGCTGGCCTTGAGCTATCTGCAGCGCAATCAACTGCCCGAAGCTGAAGCCGAGTTCAGGAAGTTGACCGAGATGGCTCCCGACGATCCACTCGGCTACGCGAATCTGGGTCTGACGTACCTGCAGGGTGGACGCTACAAGGAAGCGGAGAAACAGCTGCTTCGCGCGAGAGAGCTGGAGCCCGGAAACACGGAAGTGGGGCTGGCTCTCGCCAAACTGTACGCCGCCACCGGGCGTCAAGCCGACGCACGTTCGACGCTCGAACAGCTTCGTCACGACTCCACGCGCAACGCACGCGTTCTATATGCACTGGCCGAGATCGAGGCGAAGCGGTCAGACAGCGCGTCGGTGCGAACGTATCAGGACCGACTGCGGGATGTGCTGGCTGTCTCGCCGGCGAACATCGCCGCGCGGATGAGGCTGGCCACTTCGTTCACGCAGAGTGGACAGGCTGACAGCGCCGTCCAGGAGCTGGAGGAAGCGCGACGGATTCCGCCCGAGCTTCCGAAAGAAGCCCGGAGTTATCTCGACAGCACGATCCAGCTGCTTCGCGCCGGCGACGTCGGTCGGGCGCGCAGGACGATCGATCAGTTGAATGGCCTCGTCGAAGTAACCGCGCCATACCAGGCGTCGCTTGAAGATGTGAAGTCACCCGAAGGGCCGATCTCCGGCCGCGCCATTCTGAACTTCGCGCCGAAGGGTTTCATTTCGATTCACGGGACGCGCGACAAAGCGTCGGTCGATGTCGCGAAGTTTACGGACGCCACCAGCGACGCGGGCCTCATTGGCGATGAAGGCGGTACAACAGCGGCGAGTGCGACGGGTTCGGTGGGACCTGCCGCTATCGCGGTCGGCGACGTCGATGGCGACGGTACAGATGATTTGTTCGTGTCGGCGTGGTCGGCGTCGATGGGGAAATCAGTGGCGAAACTATATCGCGTGCAGGGCGGATTCGTCCGCGACGTCACCACGCGATCTAACGTCTCGCTGCCGGAGGGAGCGGCCTACGCGACCTTCGCGGATTTCGACAACGATGGGTGGCTCGATCTGTTCGTGATTGGCGGAGAGAGGAAGGGACATTTGTGGCGCAACCGGGGAGATGGAACCTTCGAAGATGTCTCGTCCAAGGCTGGCATCGGCGATGTGCACGCAGCGCGCAAAGCGGTTTTCGTCGATCTCGATCACGATGGCGATCTGGACCTTCTGCTTCTGGGAGGCAGTCAGCGAATCGTCTACCGCAACAATCTCGATGGGACGTTCACTGAAGCCACTTCTGCGCTCGGGCTCTCTGGAGCGGGCGGTTCGGGCGACGCTGTGTTCGGCGACTTCGACGGCGACGGTCGGATCGACGTTCTTGTAGGTGGGGGTGGAAATGTTGGCGCCGATGCTCTTCTCCACAACGGTGGCGCTCAGCGATTCAGCGACGCTACTGCGAACAGCGGCCTAAGTGGCGCGTCTACAGCCCTCGCAGTCGGCGACTACAACAACGATGGCTTTCTCGATGTGTTCGTTGCCGGGACCGCGGGGACGGCGTCCGCGCTCTGGTTGAACAAAGGCAACGGAACCTTCACCCGCGATACCCGCTCGACCTCGGTCCTGCAGGGCACGGCTAACGTCACCGGCGCCGTGGCCAGATTCTTCGACTACGACAACGATGGCTGGCTCGATCTGGTTGTTGCCGGCAAGACCGGCGCAAACGCAAAGTCCTCCGGCGTGTTTCTGCTCCGAAACGATCGTTCGGGGAAATTCATCGATCGTTCGACAGTGATCCCGCAACCGGTGCGAGCGGCTGGTGCGACGGCCGCTGCTGTCTCCGATGTTGACGAAGATGGAGATCAGGATCTATGGCTCATCGACGGCTCCGGAGCGCCACGTTTCCTGCGAAATGACCTCGGAAACAGCAATCTCGCCGTCAACGTGGAGCTGAAGGGTCTCCGCGATGGAAGCGGTAAGAACAACGCGCTCGGCGTCGGCGCGAGATTGGAGCTGCGGGCCGGCGATCTCTACGAGACGCGGGTAGTTACCGACCGCGTCACCCACTTTGGACTCGGACCACACCTCAAGGCCGACGTGCTGCGCGTCGAGTGGCCGAACGGGGTGCCACAGACCATTTACTTCCCTGGCTCGGACCAGGATGTCGTCGAGCGTGAGATGCTCAAGGGCTCGTGCGCACTGGCCTACACCTGGGATGGAACGCAATTCCGCTTCGTCACCGACGCGATGTGGCGTAGCGCGCTCGGAATGCCCCTGGGTTTGATGGCCGGCGGAAGTCGGAGCGCCTTCGCAGCGGCCGGTGCGTCGCAGGAGTACCTGCGCATCGCCGGCGAGGCGCTCAAGCCACGCGACGGACGCTATCTGCTGCAGCTCACGGAGGAGCTTTGGGAGACGGCGTACGCCGACGAAGTGAAGCTGATTGCCGTCGATCATCCCGACTCTGTCGAAGTGTTCGTCGACGAGCGCTTCGTTCCGCCTGGCCCGGTCAAGCTGCGCCTGTTCAAGGTTGCGCATAAGGATCTGCCCCTGTCGGCGACTGATGAACGCGGCGATGACGTTCTCCCGGCACTGCGCGAGAGCGATGACATCTACGTCTCGAATTTCACGCCGACCAGATATCAGGGAGTCGTCGCGCCACATGATCTGGTGCTCGACCTTGGCCCCAATGCAGGCCGGCCAGGCAGCTTCCTGTTTCTGCGCGGTTGGATTTACCCGACCGACGCGAGCATCAACGTCGCCCTGGCCCAGCAAACCGCTATCAAGGTGGCGCCCCCTTCACTCGAAGTTCGTGATGCGGCCGGGGAATGGCGCACTGCGATTTCGAGCATCGGATTTCCGTCGGGGAAGGACAAGACGATGGTGATAGATCTGGCGGGAAGATTCCCGACCGCGGATCATCACGTGCGCCTGCGAACCAGCATGCAGATCTACTGGGATCAGGCCTTCGTATCGAGCGACGTCACGAGCAGCGAAACCAAAGTGACCACCTTGGCACCCCTGTCCGCCAACCTGCACTTCCGCGGCTTTTCGAGGATGTATCGCAAGGGCGGCCGTTACGGTCCTTATTGGTTCGACTACGCGAACGTGACCAAAGCCTCGCCGTGGCGACCGATCGAAGGAGCGTTCACGCGCTTTGGCGATGTGTCGTCGCTGCTGCATGGGCCGGACGACATGTATGTAATCATGGGTCCGGGCGACGAGGCTACGCTTCAGTTCGACGCCAGCTCCGCGAGCTCGATACCACCGGGTTGGAGCCGCGACTTCCTTCTTTACACTGACGGCTGGATCAAGGACTCCGATCTCAACACCGCGTTTGGCACAACCGTCGGACCATTACCGTTCCACGGTGTGAAGAGCTATCCCTTCGCGGAGGGCGACGTTTACCCGACTGACGCGCAGCACGAGCGCTACCTGCGTGACTACAACACGCGCGTGATAAAAGCGCGGAGCTCGACACCGACGCCGTCTCCGTCGCACGTTGGCGGTGCCCCCTGAGGGCGATCTCTGTTGCCTGGCGCATAATCGCCCTGACCGTCGTATTGTTTTTGTGCTTTGCCGTCGCCAGCGGAGTGGTCGGGTTTGACAAGGCTCAGGCGGGTCCTCCTGACAGCTCGGCGGCGATCAAGCTCGTTGCCGTCTGCTTTCTGGAAGCGGCGATGATGGCCAACCTGATTCTCCGTTCCCGCTGGAGCGCCTGGCGGCTGATCCTGGCGGCGATGTTCGTCTTTTACGGCGTGACGACTTTCATGCCGCAAATCGAATCCGCCGTGTTCCTCACGCGGCTTCCGCCCGGTACGCTTCCCCGGCTTTTCCTTATGGGCGCGCTGATCGGCATTCCTTTCTCCTTGCTGGCGGTGCTGATCCTGGGCAAAGCTCGCACAGGGGCCGCGGACGCCGAGCGAAATACCCGACTGCAGATGCCGGCGAGCGAGTGGGGCTGGAAGCTCGCAGTCATCGTGATTGCGTATGTCGTCCTGTATTTCACTTTCGGCTATTTCGTCGCCTGGCAGAATCCGGTTTTGCGCGAGTATTACGGCGGTGTGGACAACGGTTTTGTCAGCCAAATGGGCTCCGTGTTAAGAGACACTCCCTGGCTCGTGCCGTTTCAGATTTTGCGGGCGTTATGCTGGGTCGCCATCGCTGTTCCGGTGGTTAGAATGCTGAGAGGAGGATGTCTCGAGTCCGCGTTGACGGTCGCGCTGCTTTTCTCCGTGCTGATGAACGCCCAGTTGCTGTTACCGAATCCATACATGCCCGACACCGTGCGCATGTCTCACCTCATCGAAACCGCTTCGTCCAACTTTCTCTTCGGTATGCTGGTTGGCTGGCTGCTCCTTCAGCGACAGGCATCTCCTGGGCTCGTTGCGGCGTACGACGTTAGCTGAGCGCACTCGATATGCAGCGACCCGGCCCCACAGTTCGACGCAGCGTTATGGCAATCCCGTTCGGCGCGGCGATTCTGCTCGCAATGCGGCTCGATCACGGTGCGGCGCGCGCGCCCTCGGATGCCGCTCATCCTGGCTTTACTCTTCGCGATGAGACGTCGGCGGCCGGTATCCGCTTCGTGCACCACCGGCCCAGCTTCGATCCTAAAATCGCCGCCATCGAACCACACGTCGCCGCGTTGGGAGCCTCAGTCTCCGTAACGGACTTCGATGGCGACGGCAGGCCCGATCTGTATTTCACCAACAGCCGGTTCGGCGCGCCAAACGCTCTCTATCACAATCGCGGCGACGGAACGTTCGAGGATGTCGCGATGAGCGCGGGCCTCGCCGATTTAAACCGACCCGGTGAGGGTGTATCGATGGGTGCCGTCTGGGGCGACTTCGACAACGACGGCCGGGAAGATCTGCTTGTCTACAGGTACGGATACATGGGGCTGTACAAGAACGTCGATGGCCGGCACTTCGTGGACGTCACCGCCCAGGCCGGACTCCATCGCTGGATGAACAGCAACGGCGCGATCTGGCTCGACTACGATCGTGACGGGCTGCTCGATCTCTACGTGACGGCGTATTTCCGCAGCGACATCGACCTGTGGCACCTGACGACAACGAAAATCATGCACAACAGCTTCGAGTACGCCACCAACGGCGGAAAGAATATTCTCTTCCACAACCTGGGCGGCGGCAAATTCGAGGACGTCACCGACAAGATGGGAGTCGGAAGCACTCGCTGGACCCTGGCGGCGGCAGCCGCGGACTTCAATGGGGATGGCTGGCCTGATATCTATCTCGCCAACGACTATGGTCCCGAGGAATTGTATCTGAATCAGGGCGGCCGGCGTTTTGTGCTGACGACCGCCGGACTCGAGAGCGAATCGAAGAGCGGTATGTCCGCGACGATCGGCGACGCATTCAACCGCGGCAGGCTGGACGCGTTCGTCACCAACATTTCGGCGCGCGGTTATCTCTTTCAGAACAACAATCTTCGCCTGAATCAGATGAGCGAGGCCGGACGTTTCCGTAACGTCGCTGAGGGCGCGGTGGCGGACGCGGGGTGGGCGTGGGGCGCGCAGTTCGGCGATTTCAACAACGATGGCGCCAATGAGCTTTTCGTAGCCAACGGCTTCATCTCCGCCGATTCGAGCAAGAGTTACTGGTACGCGATGTCAAAGATTGCCGGTGCCAACGCGCGATTCTTCGAAGACGCATCGACCTGGCCGGCCTTCGGGAACTCCAGCCTGTCGGGGTACGAGCGATCGCGTGTGTATCTCAATCGCGGCGTAGCCGGGTGGATCGACGTTGCCGCCAGCGTCGGCGTGAACGATCTCTACGACGGGCGCGGCGTGGCCGTCGCCGACTTATGGAATCATGGTGCTCAGGATGTCATCGTCGCCGATCAGAATCAGCCCGCCCTTCTATATCGCGACTATCCCGACAGCAGCAACCACTGGATCGGACTCAGCCTGGTTGGTACCCGCAGCAACCGGAGTGCGATCGGCGCGGAAGTGGTGCTCGAGACTGGCGGACTTACCCAACGTCGTATTGTCGACGGTGGATCCGGTTTCGCCAGTCAAAACGACCGGCGCATCCATTTCGGACTTGGCAATCGTGAGTGGGTCGATCGGATAGTGATCCATTGGCCTTCGGGCACGCAGCAGGTGCTCCAGCATCCCGCCATCGATCGGATAACTACAGTCACCGAGCCGGAGCGTTGAAGTAATGAGCGACGCAACCGGTCTCACGTCCGCCGAGCCAAACGTCATTGTGCGCGTATGGCAGCGCACCAGCAAGATCGATCCGCGGTATCTAATCGCGTTTCTCATAACGCTGGTCCTGGTGACGGCGCAGCTCCGCTATCACATGCTCGGCAGCTACGACCGGCTGGTGGTAGCGTTGGGAGTTTGCCTGCTGACCGAGACCGCGTTCTCGCTGTTCGACCGCGGCAAGGTGGTCAATCTTCTCAGCGCCTACATCAGTGGCATCAGTCTGACGCTGCTCCTCAAGCCGCAGGGCGGGTCGTTGCTGCCGTTCGTGCTCGGTGGTTTTCTCGCGATCTCATCGAAATACGTGCTGAGATATCGCGACAATCACTTGTGGAATCCGACGAACTTCGCGGTCGCCGCACTCCTGCTACTGGCGCCGAACCACATCTCGGTGCTCAGTCATCAGTTCGGAAACGACCTGACGACGAACGTGGTGATATGGATCTTCGGTCTCATCATCGCCGCACGCGTGGGTGTGCTTCACATCACCCTTACCTACGTCGCAAGCTTCCTGGTGCTTAACGCGTTGCGTGCGGCAGCGCTCGGCCAGCCCGTACTCGCGGAGATCGCACCTATCACCGGACCGATGTATCAGTTGTTCGTGTTTTTCATGATCACCGATCCGAGAACCATCGTGCGCGGTCGTCGCCGGCAGATCATGGTCGCGATACTGATTGCGGTGATGGAGACTCTCATACGCCTCGCGTCCGACAAGGGCTGGCAGTTACCAACCGGATTCAACGCGGCTCCTGCTTTCTTCGCGCTGGCCCTGGTTGGTCCGGTGGCGAAGTGGATCGACCTGCGTCGCGCTGCTTACAAGTAGCCGTGAGTCAGCAGACGTTGTCCGGCCTTGGGATAGTATCCAGCCTCGGGCAGCTCCCAACCGAGAGTGTCTGCTAGCCGGTCATAGACGTTGAAAAGAAAGGCGACGTAGAACGCGTCGCGAATCGCCTCCCGCGTCACTCCTGTCGCCAGCACAGCCAGCACCCCGGCGGTGTTCATTTGCTCAGGCTGAAGGGTAAAGGTCTCCAGCAGCCCGAGCATTGCGCGCAGCTTTTCGTCGATTGGCGCAGTGCGGTAGTTATCCAGGATCAGCTTCGTCGATCCGTCTTTGAGCGCTGCCTCCGCGACCGCGGAGTGGGCGTTGGTTCAAAAGACGCACTGATTCAGGCGGGAGACGAAGGCCGCGAAAATCTCCCGCTCGCCGACACTCCAGGTCGACGGGCCACGCATCACCTGCTGGGTGAGGCGGGAGAACGGTTGGCCGAAGAACTCCTTACGATAAAACAGCGTTCGGACCACGCCAGGTGCGTGGCCGACCATCAATCGCATGATGGTAAGGATCGCCTTTTCGCGAAAGCGATGTCCGGTGTGAACCTTGTTCAGCCTCACGCTCGGTCCAAAACAGAGAGTCCAATGCGCAGACGCTTCTCTGCCGCGCCGAGCGCCGTACTGACGATGATCTCGAACATCCCATCCTCGCCGTACTTTGCAGCGAGTTTGGCGACGTCTTCGTCGGTAACCTTGTAGGCGTTTCGTTGGATCTTGTCGATCAGCGGTCTCAGATCGTCGGGCACTCCACTACCAGCGGCGGCAGCAGCTCGCGTCGCGGGCTCGGTTACGCCAGGGCCTCGAAGAACTGTATCGAGGACCTGATCGCGGAGCTCGGCGTGCGGATCGTTGATTAAGCCGCCCTTTGCAGGTGCGATCCGTGGCGGGCGCAGCTGCAGACCATTTTCGCCGCATCACGTGCCGGTGGATACGCGTGGTAGTACATCGCGACGACCATCGGGATGAACACGAGCGTATTGTAGATCAGGTGCAGCTCGATGCGCGGAATCCAGATCTGACCGATGCTCGTCGGAACAGTTCCACCGAACCAGTAGTGGTGGGTGTTCGCCTGATAGAAGAGGATGAGGTGCTCGAAGTGGTGGTAAAACTGGATCCAGAACGATACCATCCACCATTTGTACGACGTGCCGGTGAAGCCCTTTCTCAGAATCCACAACCCGATCACCATCACCAACGCGAAGCCGTAGTGGAGTGCCTCGGTCTTCATCAGCCACGGATAGTACATGCCGAGGATGCCCATCGACATTGGGCGCGGCCAGTGAAGCACGAAGAACTGATACGCCTGGACTATATGCTCGGCCCAGTGGAACAGCACAATGCCGAGGAAGCTGAGGAGCGCCGCTCTATGCCAGCGCGAATTCAGGCTATCGATAAGCCCCATCGACGAGCCGGCGCTGAATTGGTGAATTGCGGGGGTTGAAGCTGTCATGTGGCTCTCCGATATGGCGCTCGATGTGGTCCGGCGAAGATTGGGTGCGGGGCGGAGGTCGTCAAGATCAGAAATCGTACGTCAGCATCACGTACGGGTAGGTGTAGGGCTTACCCGGAGTCGTGTTCTTCAGGAATTTGCCTGGGGCGAAGTAGCCCAGGCCCGTAGAGAGTCCGAGGCTCGGGTTAATCTTGCCGCCGGCGATGAAGTCGATTTCCTGTCCAACATCAGTGCCCGCGGTCCCGTTAGGTGAACGTGCCAGGACCGCTCCGCCGCCCGTGTAAAGCGCGTCGCGCGCCGAAGCGAGCGAGTAGTGGCTGTATCTGGTGGTGGCCAGCCAGCCTTTGGCGATCGCGAGATCGAATCCGGCGCGGACATGTTTCATGTTTTGCCAGCCCACGAGGTCGGTGAGGCCGTATTTGTCGTGGCCAGTGGGATAAAGCTGGTCGAAGGTTTCTTTCTTGTTATCCGTTGGATTCTCGTCGCCCGTAGCCTGATTGTACTCGGCGAACAACCGCGGCTTCAGCGAGGCGGCGGCGAAGGTGTACCCGAGGAGCCAATGGCCGGCCCAGGCGCCTATCGATTCGCTGGCGAGCGAGCCGCTCTGCAGCGCCATCTGCGTGTCGTAATCGAAGCTGGAGGGCAGCTTGCCGAAGGCTCGTACGCCGTATGTACCGAAGTTCATGGTGCCGGGGGTTCCAGCCTCGTTGGTGAGCCCTGACTGCCGGCGCCAGAAGACGAAGGGCTCCAGGGAAACTTTCGGCCCGAGCTTAGTCAGACTGCCGTAAGCGCCGTAGAAGTTGTTGCCGGGCACATGCTTGTCGAATTTGTTCTGGTCGACCTTGACCACCGAAGACGCAAACGCGTCGACGCGGTAGCCGTTGCCACTCACCATTCCGCGTCCGCCATCAAAGGTGCGAGCGGTATTTGCCCACGGTAATGCGCCCACCAGGCGTCCATCGCCGAGTGTCATCTCTAGGCGACCACCGCGGAACATGAGTGGATCCTTATCAGCGCCGACCTGCAGGTATAGCTGGCGGAGGTCGGCGTGATCGCGGAACGGAGGGCCTTCGGGGCTCTTGTTTTTCCACGGACCACGGGCATCCATGCCCTCGACGTACAACAATGTCTTGGCAGTCGGGTGCACTCCGGCGTTGAGGAGAACCCGCGTCAATATGTATTCGTCCGAATTGTCGGGTCTGAATCCGCCGTTCTGATATGCCTCCGCGCGGGCGCGCAGCTGGCCGCCAATGTGTAGCCACGGCGCCGGGGCCGTCGACGGCGCCGCGTTTGCCGGCGGCACTTCGCGCGAAACAATCTGCGCAACAGATAGCGCGGGGGTGAAGCAGAGTAGACACGCTATCGACGAGCGGCGGAAGCGCATTGGGAGTCCGAACGACAAGGGTAATTACTGAGTCTCGAGTCGGCCGGCTAATGTAGGAACGCTGATCACCCTTGCGCAAGAATAAAAAACGATCATACTCCCCTTTTGCTCCGACAGGAACAATCGCATGACCGAAGTAACCGATGTCATACAGGGCACGCTTGACATGTTGATCCTGAAAGCCCTCTCTCTGGAGGTGCTGCATGGCTGGGGAATCGGCGACCGCATTCGGCATTTGTCGCGCGACGTCTTCCGGATTGGGCAGGGCTCTCTTTACCCGGCCCTGCATCGTTTCGACAACCGCGGCTGGGTTACTTCGTATTGGCGGACGACTGCCAACAACAGAATCGCTCGCTATTACGAGCTCACGCCGGCGGGGAGGCGGGCGTTAAGTGATGAAATCGAACGTTGGCGCGCCTACACAGGCGCCGTGCACCACGTCATCTCCGCGGAGCAGCCGCCGAGTACTTAGTGATGAGTCTGGCGTGCGCAGCAAGGATCTTCTTCTGGTTCTGGATGATTGCCTTCTGATTGCGCAGGATCTTGGACTGGTTGCCGAGCAAAAGGATCAGACGTCTTTGGTTTTGCAGGATCCTGGACTGATTTCTGACGATAACGCGATCGTTGGAGATAATGGTCTGCTGATTCCTGAGCGTCGCCTGTGCCATTGGTAATCCTTGTGTTGAGCCTGAGTCTCAGAGTTGCTTGCCCTGGTCCTGCGTAAAGGATGCGGATTGCTGCATGGTCGCGGCAAGATCGAGATTTCGGCGCGGTCCCGAATTACTGAAGTCCGGAGCCGGCGACATTCCGCGTAATGCGGGCAAGCCGGCGATGACCTCACCGCGCTCGAGTCCCAGCTTCGCGTGTCCATCGACGAGCGCGTCGAAATCCACCGGATAGAGATTGTTGCAACCGGCATCGGCAAGGCCGGCGATATTGCGCGGCGCGATCGCAGAAGAGATCCAGTCGACGAACGCCGCGCGCTCGTCAGCCGACCCGGTGGCGCCTTTCGAGGCTGTGATGGTTTTCAGCCGCTGCAGGCTTTCACGCGGGATATCATTCAGGACTTCATCTCCAATGCCCATAAAACCTTTCCACGCGACTGAGTCGTCGGGCATCAGTCGCTGACTCGCTTCGGCGAAAGAGACAGTCGCGAAGTAAAGCATCGCTTGCGCAGCGAAGAGGTCGAAGTGCGCCATCGCTTCATATGCGCCGGCGACGACGAAATCGATCTGGTCGGCTTCCGCGGCGAGGGCTGACTCGTAGCGGTTCAAAGTGGTCGTGTCCGGTACTCTTCCATTCCCCGACTCCTCAAAGGCGAGCGCAATCCGCTCGATCGCCCTGAGACTCCATGCGATCCCTGTGGAGAAGAGCGGATCGACGAACGCGTACGCGTGCGGCATCATCAACCAATTCTGTCCTACGGCGCGCGTGAGCCGATGCTGAATGAGCGGCACAAAAGCAATGGGCCTCACCGCCGTCGCGCTCGCATACGCGTCGTCGAGGCTAGGATAGCGTGTGAGCATCGCGCGCCAAAGCGACTCGGCATTCGCCGGTTGCGAAGGCCTCAAAGACGCGAGCCCGGGAGGTGTCAGCAAAAAGCCGGCGCTGGTTAATCCGCCGTCGAATCGCAGGGAATACATCCATCCTTCGTCGAGGACGTGATGCACTGCTGCCCAATCGTCGGGGTAGGGGCCTTCCGGCAGGCCTGGGACGACCTCACTCATCAAGCGAGCGTCGTCGAAGTGACTGTAGACTAGCGACGCGCGGCTGTGCGTTCTTTCCATGCCCGAAGGAATCGACAGCTGCCTGGCGAGAAAGCCACCCGGACCAGAGGCGTCGATCACGAAGCGGGCTCGGACCCTGAGCTCGCTCCCATCCCGATTACAGGAGAGTCGCACTCCGCCCGTCGTGAACTCCGCTTTATCTACTGTTGTTCGATCCCCGTAACTCACGCCGGCTGCGATAGCCTCGCGGACGAAATGGTGATCGACATCGGCGCGGAGCCAGTGACTATCAGAGATCGCGTCATTGGGACTCGCTGCGACGAGAAGGCGGGCGGAGTCGAGACCGCGATTCTCGAACGGTTGTCCCGGGTGGTGGCGGTAATAGGTGAAGCCGCGCTTCAGCCCACGCCGCAGCTCTGGAAATCGGGTAACCCATCTCCCGTGGGCCGCAAGGTCGTAGCAGTCGCTCAGTCCATATCGTGTCGCGATGCGCTCCAGCGACAAATTGGCGAGAGGTGTCGACGATTCACCGATGGCAAATCTGGGATGCGTCCCTTTCTCCAGCAGAACCACATCGTAGCCGAGGACGGCGAGGATGCGCGCGAGGAGCGATCCGGCGAAACCACTGCCGACGATGGCAACCTCGCACGACTCCTTCACGCGTGACACGCTTCACAGGTGATTCGCGGCTCCGCAGTGCCAGTGACGTTGATGCGTCTGAGTCGGGCCACTCGTTCCGGCTGGCAGTGCGCGCATGCAGGCAGACCCTCGACGTCCCAGAGGTCGCCTGTTACAACGGCGCTCTCGAAATGTGAGCAGGCATCCAGCGCGTTCTCCAGCTGCAGTAACGTCGGGGCTACGAAATCACCCTGTGACCCGAGCCGCTCCAGCTCCCCGTTGCCGCCGCGAACTGGAATGATAGAGACGACAGAGGCGCCGCGAACGATCGCGTGGCCAACCGATCGGACCGTCCACT
>JBJMOT010000009.1:0-19622 GCA_045803585.1 Gemmatimonadaceae bacterium | reverse complement strand
GAAGGTCTGCAGGTTGTCCCGTCGCGTGGATTCCGGAAGCTCGATGATGCGCGTCCTGCTCTCTCGTGGACTCCCTGGCGGATTGAACGCCACGTGACCGTCGCTTGCTCCCGATGCGAGAAGGAAAAAGTCGATGCCACCTGCGTCAGCAATTCTCTGATCGTACACTGCGGGATCGGCCGGATCCGGAAACCACACTGAATCCTCTCGCACCCGATGCGCCGCCGGGAGATCACGGTTCCACCGGTCGATCATCTCTCGCCGAGCGAAGTTGTGACACGACCACGTCGCCTCGGCCGGCGCGTAATCGAACGCCTCCCCAGACCGCTGGAGATATTCATCCATCATCACCAGCGTGACATGACTCATGTCCCTGGATTCCGATACGCGCCGAGCGATGGAGTCGTAAACCGGCCGCGGCGTCCGCCCGGTCGGACATCCAAGCAGGAATCGCCTGCCGGCATCTCTCGCTTCACCAATTCGCTCGAGCAGCCGCTCAGCGAGATGCTCTCCGATCGCGTCGGGCGAGTCCAATACGACCACCGGCGTCTTCACTGTCAGCGCTCAGGTGGTAGCCATCAAGCTCGACAACGCCAGCGCATCCACCACGACGTGCGCCACCACCACCGGCCACAACCGCTTGGTGCGCACGTAGTACCACGTCAGAACCGCGCCGAGCGGCAGAATTGCGATCAGCGCCATCCGCCCCTGATAAACGTGCACCAGCACCCGCAGCAGAACGCTCACCGCAACCGCGGCCCGCAACCCGAATCGATTCCCCAGCGCCGGAATCGCGTAGCCGAGCCACAGGAATTCCTCGAACAACGGATTGATCAGCGCGGCGGCGAGAATCACCGGCGGCGAGATGGAGCCAGTGAACTGCGGCTTCTCCAGCGGCTTCACGAAATCGGGAACCAGAAAATGGAGGCCGACGAACACCACGGCGTATGCTGTGATCACCGCGAACCACAGACCCAAACCGCGCAACACGTCCTGCGGCTCGGGCGGTCCCGCTACTTCCATCGGCTTCCAGCCCTGTCGCCGCAAGTAAACCAGCATGAGCGCGGCGATCACCGCCTCGATGAGCAGCGTCACCAATATCCTGGCGTCGGTGAATAGCACGCCGCCGGTGCCAGGCCGCCGCATCTGCCAGCTGATCGACGACGTCAGGAATAACGCCGTCGGAACGCCGAGCACCAACGCGATCTCCCGCTTGCGAGCGCGGCGCAGCATCGCCTCTGAAAGACCCATTGTCGGATGCTACTCGAGAGGGGACAGCGCCAGACTTCCCGCACCCACGATTCCTTCCCACCCATCGAACTCCGAGCCGGCGATGGTCGTCTTCCCGCGAAACTCATCACCAGCCTGCTCGGCGTAGCTCTTACGCGTTGGCTCGAGCAGGATATCTCCGACGGAAGCAACGCCGCCGCCGACGACGATCGTATCGGGCGCGAAAATCGGGGACAGCGATGCGAGGCCGACCCCGAGGAGTCGTCCCGTCTCCGCGAAAGCGTCGACCGCGAATTGTTCGCCCTTCTTCGCAGCGACGATCACTTCCGCCGCCGTCCGTCGCCCCGCACGCTCGGCCAGCGCCGCCGAGCAGATCTCGGCTTCCAGACACCCCTTGGCGCCGCAAGTGCACTGCCGTCCGTTCGGCGTGACGATCACATGCCCGGGATCACCCACGCACTCACCCGTGAAGCGAATCAGTTTTCCACCAATGATCACACCCCCACCGACGCCGGTCCCCACAGTGATGCCGAGCAGACGAGAAGCGCCTCGGCCTTTGCCATATCTATAGTCGGCAACCGTCGACGCGTTGGAGTCGACCTCCAGGTGACACGTCAGCTCGAAGCGCTCCTCGAACGCGCGTCTCAGCGGGAAGTCGCAAAGCGAGACGAGATTGGCGTTGGCCACCATCATCGTGTGCTCGCGATCGAGAAAGCCGGCGATCGCGACGCCAATCGCAGCCACCTGATTCCGTTCATCGGTCATCGCATCGAGCATCGGCTTTAGCTCGGCGGCGATCGCGTCGATCAACACGTCGGGCTGATGCGCGCCGGCTTTGGTCGATACGCTCGCGCGGCGAAAGATTCGCCCGTCCTCGCCAACAACTCCGATTTTGGTGTTCGTCGCCCCGATGTCCACTGCGCCGGCGAGACGCATCAGAGCGCGCCCTTGGCGAGCTCCGGCTTCTTCCAGAGATCTATGGGCTTGGCGATTCCTTTCGGCCGGAAGGGCAGGGCGATTTTCCGGCCGAGACCGCCGGACGCGTAGGCTGCGTAGAGAACTTCCATCACCACGCGGCCAGTCTCGCCATCGGAGATCGGGATCTCCTTGCCGCGCACGCACCGCGCGAAGTGCCGCATCTCCTGCGGAAATCCATAGTTCCAGTGCTCCTCGAAGACCGGATAGGTCCAGCCTTTGGTCGATGATGCTTTCTCGACTGCGTAACCGAACCCGACTTCCGAATACGTCGGCAGCGCATTGCCCATCAGCATGTCGGCGTAGGTCTGTCCCTTGTCGCCGAAGACTTCAATGGTGTCATCCATTCCACCGGGACGGTTCCAGCTGCTCTCCACCATCCCGAGTGCGCCGTTCTCGAACTCGATAATCGTTATTGCTTCGTCATCGCCTTCGGTGCGCGCTTTATTCACCTGCGTTGAGAGCTGCGAGTACACGCTCTTGATGCGCTGCTTGCCGAGGAACCACCAACAGAACGCGATGCCGTGGCAGCCGAGGTCCATGAGAGCGCCGCCGCCGGACTGGTTGACGTCCCAGAACCAGTCGGAGTGTGGCCCGGAATGCTTCTCGCCCTGCTTGACGAGATGGATGCGACCAAACGCGCCTTCATCCGCCATTTGCTTCGCCTTCACGTACTTCGGCGCGAAGAACAATTCCTCGGCGTACAAGAGCAGCACTCCTGCTTTGCCGCACGCGTCGATCATCGCATCCGCTTCCTCGAGCGTGACGCATAATGGTTTTTCACAGACGACGTGCTTGCCGGCTCGGGCAGCATCGATGGTCATCTGCGCGTGCAGCCGATTGGGCGCGGTGATGGAGACCATCTCGACTCTGGGATCCTTCAGCAGCTCGCGGTAATCGGAGTAAAAGCCGGGGATGCCGTGCCGGCGAGCGAATGCTTCCGCGTTGCCGGGAGAGGGAGAGGCAACCGCGACGACTTCCATTTCTTCCGGCATCGCCTTCACCGATGCCGCAATGCAATCGGCCTGGAAACGCGAGCCGATGATTCCGATTCCTACCTTCGACACGGTGGAGCTGACGGTCATCTTTTCTGCGACCGCAGGTTCCACAGTCCCCGTGCCGAGAGTATCAGAGTGAGGCCGCCTGTAACGCCGAGTATCACCAGGGTCCAGATGAAGAAGACGCCTCCGGGCGCCTTGGCTACCGTCGCAGTGAACCCGTTGTTTCGGTGGATGATGGGCATGCCCAGCGACACGAGCCCGCCCAGGAACATGATGATGTACCCCGATCTCCGCCCGTCGAGCAGCAACGTCCCGCACGCCACGACAAGCAGAATGGGCACCACGACGAAAACCAGTCCAGACCCTCCCCGGTCGAGTCCGAGAAGGACGTCGCCGCCGATGTGAAATGGCAGGAGTATGATCGAGATCAGGGATGCGATGGTCAGTGTGTTGAGCTTCACGAGTCTTGGGAGCAATGCTAAGCCCAGGCCGGCTGCCCGGGTTGCAACGGCACGCAACCCACCCATTTACCCGGCGTCATTATGTACCGGAGCGCCTTGGTGGTGCCTATCTCGGACGAGAAGTAGGCCTGCAGCGACAAATCGCGAAGGAGATTGAAGTAATGGGGTGCGCTCGTGGCCTTCGCTTCAGAATCTATCCGGCGCAGCCAGTTCTCACGATTCACCTGCGACATCGACGCGAAGTGGTCTCCGACAGTGCTCCGAAACTTCTTCAGCCCGTCCACCACCAGCTTCTGTTCGGCGGGCTCCCGGCAATCGGTGAGCAACAGGTTGATCACAGGTCCGACCCCCGCCACTTTGGCGCCTGGCGAATTTGGAGTTGTAGGCAACAGCGTGTCAGCGATCTCCTCGAGAAGCGCCTGGTCATCGGCGTTGAGCACTCCAGCGCCGATCTTACGTGAATCGCCCCTGCACGCCGTCAGCCCAGAGGATGTGATCAACACTCCGCTGAGCAGCACCCCCGTCGTTTTGACAGCTTCGCGTCGATTCATTGGATGCATGTGAGTTCTCCGTCCTCAATCAGTCCGAGATTATAGATGCACTTGCTCAGAGCCCTCGGTCCTCCTTCACAGGTTCTGTCGCGCCATTTCTGCTACCGCGTGATCCACCGCGCGCGCCGTCAACGTCATATACAGAATCGACGGGCTCTGATTACCCGTCGATGTCATGCACGCGCCATCGGTGACGAAGACATTCTTGCACGCGTGCAGCTGATTCCATTTGTTGAGCATCGACGTCTTCGGGTCGGCGCCCATCCGCGCGCCGCCCATCTCGTGGATGTCGAGGCCCGGCGCCCAGTGGGTGTCGTGCACCTCGACGTCCTTGCACCCCGCGACGCCGAGCATCTCCGTCGCCTGGTTCTGCCAATCCTTGATCATCCGCTCGGCGTTGTCGTCGTAGCCCACCGACATCGTGAGGAGCGGAATTCCCCATTGATCCTTCTGCGTCGGGTGCAGGCTCACCGTGTTGGTCTCGTGCGGGACCGTCTCGCCCTGCATGTACATGTAGATGCCCCACGGCCCCGGCTTGGTGAGCGATTCCTTGTAGACGCCGCCGACGCGCTCCACCGTGGTCGGTTCGCCGCGCTCGCGATAGCCGCCGGTAAAGGTCGTGTACCCGCCGACGAAATCCGCATCCGCATCCTGTTTGCCGAGATTCCGGAAGTTGACCAGGATGCACTCCGTCGGATTCTTGCCGTAGAAGTACTTGTCCTCGAAGCCATCGAGCTTGCCGCTCGCTCCGGTTCTGTAGTTATGGTGGCAGATGTACTTGCCCAGAATTCCGCTATCGTTGCCGAGCCCGTGAGGGAAACGGTTCGACGTCGAGTTCAGAAGGACGAGGTTTGAGTTCAGTGCCGAGGCGTTGAGGAAAACAATCCGGGAGTGGAATTCAGTGACGGCGTGAGTGTGGGCGTCGATGACGCGCACCCCCGTCGCTCTACCCTTCGCTTCGTTGTAGATGATCGAGTGGACGACTGAGTCAGGGCGGATGGTGAGATTGCCGGTCTTCATCGCCCATGGCAGAGTCGACGCGTTGGAGCTGAAATATCCGCCGAACGGACAGCCGCGCATGCACAGGTTCCGAGCCTGACACGTCCCGCGACCCTGCTGGAGATGTATCTCCTTTGGCTGCGAAAGGTGCGCCCACCGGCCCTGGACGACATGACGGTTGCTGTACTTCGCGAGCAGACTGTCGCGTAGATGTTTCTCCGCGCAGTTGAAGTCGAACGGAGGCAGGAATTCTCCATCCGGCATCGCCTCCAGATGATCGGCGTTGCCGCAAACGCCGATGAATTTCTCGACGTGCGAGTACCACGGAGCGACATCGTCGTAGGTGATCGGCCAGTTCACGCCATAGCCGAGCTTTTCGGGCGCCACGAACTCGTGCTTACTCCAGCGCTGGCAGGCGCGGCCCCAGATTATCGACTTGCCCCCAACCTGATAGCCGCGGATCCAGTCGAACGGCTTCTGCTGGACGTACGGATGGTCGCGATCCTTGATGAAGAAGTGCATGGTGTCCTCGCCGTAGCCCGCCGCCTTGCTGATCAACGGATTTTCCTTGAGGACCTCGCGCGATAACGACCCGCGGTGTGGAAGCTCCCACGGGTTCAAATTCATCGTCGGGTAGTCCTTGATGTGGACTACGTTGCGACCGCGCTCGAGGACGAGCGTCTTCAGCCCTTTCTCGCACAGCTCCTTCGCGGCCCAGCCGCCGGAAATTCCGGATCCGACTACGATCGCGTCGTACGAGGTGTTCTCTTGCACCGATTTTGCCTCGCTTGCTCACTCGAATCAGACGTGACAGAAAATAGGGAGCGGGCGCCCCGCTGGCGAGCAATGGCAAAACAACAATTCGATTTCTTCGCCGAAGCACCCAAATACCCTGAGGGATTCAAGTATCAGCCGGCGATCATCACGCCCGACCACGAGCGCGATCTGATCGAGCACATCAAGGCACTGCCGCTGCGCGAGTTCGAGTTCCACGGCTTCACTGGAAAACGCCGCGTGAAAAGCTTTGGCTGGCACTACGACTTTGGGGAGGAAGTTCTCAAGAAGACGGAGGAGATCCCGTCGTGGGTTCTGCCACTGCGAGACGTCGTTGCCGGCTTCGCTGGAATCCAACCCGACGAAATTCAGCACGTCCTCACCACTGAATACGATCACGCCGGTATCGGTTGGCATCGGGACAAGGCCACGTTCGACGACATCATCGGCGTGTCGTTGCTTGCACCATGCACCTTTCGACTGCGCCGTAAGGTGGCCGGCACCTGGGAACGCGTGTCGCTCGAGGCCGAGCCGCGTTCGGTCTATTTGATGCGCGGCCCTTCCCGAACCGAGTGGGAGCACAGCATTCCGACGGTCGAAGGCGTTCGCTATTCGATCACATTTCGAACTCTGCGCCAGTTAGAGAATGCCAAACGCATGCAGCGTCGCTTCTGAAGGTTGTGGGGGCGATTAACTTCAATACATGACAGATAAGTCCCGCACCCCCGTCATCGTCGGCGCCGCCCGCACGCCCATCGGCAAGTTCCTCGGCGCGCTCTCCACGCTCAGCGCCCCCGAGCTCGGCGGCATCGCTATCCGTGAGGCGCTGAAGCGATCCAAGGTCCCGGCAGAGGACGTACAGGAAGTCATCATGGGCCACGTGTTGCAGGGCGGCACGGGTCAGGCTCCGGCGCGTCAGGCTGCTTTGAAGGCGGGGCTGCCACCGACAGTCTCGGCGGTCACCGTGAACAAGGTTTGCGGCTCAGGGCTCAAAGCGGTGATGCTGGCGTCGCAGGCGATCAAGGCTGGTGATGCGCAGGTGATCGTCGCCGGGGGTCAGGAGTCGATGTCCAACGCGCCGTACTATGTCTACGGAATGCGCAACGGCGTGAAGCTCTCCGACCAGAAGATGGTCGACGGAATGATCAAGGACGGACTCTGGTGCGCTTCATGTGACGTTCATATGGGCGGCCACGCCGAGTACACGGCAAAGAAAGCGAAGGTGACGCGCGAGGATCAGGATGCGTTCGCGGCTTCGTCGCACAAGAAGGCGGTAAGCGCGATTCAGGAAGGGAAGTTCAAGAATGAGATCGCGGCGGTGCAGATTCCCGGCAAGAAAGGCCCGACCACTGTCGACACCGATGAAGGTCCGCGTGCAGACACCACGGCCGAAACTCTGGCCAAGCTGCGTCCAGCGTTCCCGGGAAAGAATGGCGCGTCGGATAATCTCACCGTCACCGCCGGCAACGCGTCGAGCCTCAACGACGGCGCCGCGGCGCTGGTCGTCGTCTCGGAGGAGTACGCCGAGTCGCACAATCTCGAGATCCTGGGCCGCATTACCGGCTACGCGACGGGCGCAACCAAGCCGGAAGACTTGTTCTTCGCGCCGATCAAAGCCGTGCGCAATCTGATGAAGAAGACTGGGTCGCAGATCAGCGACTACGATCTCATCGAAGCCAACGAAGCGTTCGCGTCGCAGGCGATCGCCGATGGCGAGGAGCTGGGCTGGGACTGGAAGCGCGTCAACGTCAACGGCGGAGCGATCGCCCTTGGACATCCGATCGGTGCGAGCGGAGCGCGCGTGCTGACGACGCTCCTCTACGCCATGAAAGAGCGCGGAGCGAAGAAAGGACTGGCCACCTTGTGCCTTGGCGGTGGTGACGCCGTTGCGCTTAGCGTCGAGCGCGCGAACTGACGACAGCTCTACCCCCGCGCCCCAGAGCCAGGCGGTCGCTTCGACCGGTTGGCGTGATCGTCGCCTTTTTCGTCATTTGCTTTCTCGCGCTCGGTGTTTTGCAGCTCAGCGCGGAGTTGCTGGTCGGACCGCGAATCGCCGATCAGCGAGAGACGCTGTTCCAGTGGCTGTCGCTGGTAAGCGTGGTGATCGCGACGTGGGTGATGCTGCGAAAAGTCGACAAGTTGCCGTGGAGCGCGGTCGGCCTCGATCGCGCCGCCGCAAATTCGCCGGCCATCATCGCGGGCGCCCTGCTCGGCGGTTTCACCATTGGTGTCGCGAGTCTGTTGTTGTTCGCCGCGCACCTGATGCGCTTCGATCCAGCAAAAGCAGGGAGTTGGTGGGCTGAAGCCGGTCATGCGGTCGTGGTGCTGCTGCCGGCAGCGTTCTTCGAGGAGCTGTTCATCCGCGGCTACGTTTTCGCTGTCATCAGACGCAACGCCGGATGGCGGCTCGCTCTCATCTCGACCAGTGTAGTTTTCGGGTTGCTGCACGCGTGGAATCCGGGTGCGGATGCGGAATCGATTCTCGCCGTCACCGTTGCCGGATTTTTCCTCGGCCTGATTCTCTTGGCGACGAAGAGTCTTTACGCCGCGGGCGCCGCGCACTTTGCGTGGAATTGGGTGATGGCGGGCGCACTCCACATCGCGGTCAGTGGGGTTCCGTCTGTCGACGTCGATTACCGGATGGTCGAGACCGGACCCGACTGGCTGACGGGAGGGCCGTGGGGACCTGAAGGTGGACTCGCCGCGGTCGCGCTGATGTTCGTGGGAATCTTTTACCTGTACGGGCGCTACGTGCGCGGGATGGAATGGAAAGCATGACCGATCGCATCGCTGTTGTCGGCGCGGGACAGATGGGGAACGGCATCGCGCACGTCTTCGCTCAGCACGGATTTCCGGTGACGATGATCGATGTCTCCCAGGCTGCGCTGGACAAGGGCCGGGCGACGATTGCAAAGAACGTCGAGCGTCAGGTCAAGAAAGGGACGATTCCCGCCGACCAGCAAGTCCAGCTTCTTTCGCGCATCGATCTCAAAATGGAGCTCGATGCCGCCAACGAAGCGACGCTCGTCATCGAGGCGGCGAGCGAAGACAGCGGTCTCAAGTACAAGATCTTCACCGACCTCGATCGCATCGCCAAACCCGACGCAATTCTCGCTACCAACACCAGCTCGATCTCGATCACCGAGATTGCCCGCCGCACTTCACGTCCGGACAAAGTCATCGGCATGCATTTCATGAATCCGGTGCCGGTGATGAAGCTTGTCGAGATCATTCGCGGCCTGGCGACATCCGACGAGACGACCAAACGGGTGATGGAGATCGCAAGTCAGCTCGAAAAAACGCCGGTCGAAGTAAATGACTATCCCGGCTTCGTCTCCAACCGCGTGCTGATGCCGATGATCAACGAGGCTGTCTACTGCCTCATGGAAGGCGTCGGACAGCCCGAAGCCATCGACCAGGTCATGACACTCGGCATGAACCACCCGATGGGCCCCCTGGCGCTGGCTGATCTCATCGGACTCGATACGTGTGTCGCCATTCTGGAAGTGCTGCGCGATGGCCTCGGCGATCCCAAGTACCGCCCGTGTCCGCTCCTCAAGAAGTACGTGGCTGCCGGCTGGCTCGGCCGGAAGACCGGCCGCGGGTTCTATACCTATAGTAAGTAAGGCCGCGCGTGTCCTGGGCTCTACACCCCCTCACTGAAGAACAAACGGAAGTTCAGAAGCTCGCGCGCGAGTTCGGGCGCGCCGAGATCGTCGGACATTCCGCGGAGTGGGACGAGAAGGCGTACTTCGAGCCGTCGCTCGTACCGAAGCTCGGCGAGCTGGGCTTTCTCGGCATGATGCTGCCCGAGGAGTACGACGGACTGGGCACCGACACCGGCACTTACCTCATTGCTCTCGAGGAGATCGCGGCCGCCGATGCATCGGTGGCGGTTCTCATGAGCGTCCATAATTCGCTTCCGACCCAGATGATCCTTCGATACGGCTCGAAGGAGCAGAAGGATCGATTCCTCAGGAAAATGGCGCGCGGTGAGATACTGGGCGCCTTTGCTTTATCGGAGCCGGACGCTGGGTCGGATGCATCTGCGCTCTCGACCCAGGCGGTCAAAGACGGTGACTCGTGGATTCTCAACGGCACCAAGAGCTGGGTGACCAACGGCAACACCGCCGGCGCAATTCTCACCATGGCTCGCACCGACACCAGTGGGTCGCGTCGCGGCGGACGCGGCATCGGCGCGTTCATCATTACACCCGATTTGCCCGGCTTCAACGTCGGGAAGAAGGAAGACAAGCTGGGCCTCCGTGCATCGCCGACGGTGCAGCTCAATTTCGACAACATGCGTGTGCCGGCGGCCAACCTTCTCGGTGACGAAACTCAGGGATTCATCTACGCCATGCAGTCGCTCGACAACGGTCGCCTGGGAATTGCAGCACAGGCGATTGGGATCGCGCGCGCGGCGCTCGAACATTCAGTCGCTTACGCCGCGGAGCGTAAGCAGTTCGGCAAGCCGATCAAGGAATTCGAGGCGATTCAGTTCAAGCTCGCCGACATGGCGATGCGCGTGTCCGGCTCGCGCGCGCTTTTGCATGCGGCGGCCGCCGCAAAGGATCGCGGCCAGAGCGTTGGTCAATTCAGCTCGATGGCGAAGCTGATGGCCAGCGAGACGGCGATGTGGGTGACGACGCAGGCGGTGCAGATCTTCGGCGGATACGGCTACGTGAAGGATTATCCGGTGGAGCGGCTTATGCGCGATGCGAAGGTCACTGAAATTTATGAAGGGACTTCGGAGATCCAGAGAATCGTGATCGCCCGCGCTCTCTATTCTCAGTCCTAACTTTTCTCTGGATCAATACAAAAATGAAGTTGTTCGACACGCTGGCAGAGATGGGCCATGAGGAAGTAGTGATGTGCAGCGACCCGTCAGTTGGATACAAGGGAATTCTGGCGGTTCACAGCACGAAGCTCGGACCCGCACTCGGCGGAACACGGTTCTGGCAGTATGCGACCGATGAAGAAGCGATCACCGATGCGCTGCGACTCTCGCGCGGCATGACCTACAAGAACGCTGTTGCCGGACTACACCTCGGCGGCGGCAAGTCGATCATCATCGGCGACAACAAGACCAAGGACCGTGAGAAGATCTTCCGCGCTCACGGTCGTTTCGTTGAGAGTCTCGGTGGGCGTTACATAACGGCCGAAGATGTTGGGACCAGCACCAAGGACATGGATTACGTCAACATGGAGACCGGCCACGTCGCGGGTCTCGCCGGCAAGTCCGGCGATCCTTCGCCGGTTACAGCGCACGGAGTATTTCGCGCGGTCCAGGCGTCGGCGAATCGCATGTGGGGCTCTGACAGCCTGGAAGGGAAGCGCATCGCCATTCAGGGCGCTGGCAGTGTCGGGACGTATCTCGCAAAGGAGCTCCACGAAGCGGGCGCAAAGCTCATCGTCTCCGACATCGATTCGGCCAAGGCCGCCCGGGTGAAGCAGCTGACTGGAGCGACCATTGTCGAAGGCGACGCGATCTTCAGCGCCGACGCCGACATCTTCTCGCCATGCGCGCTGGGTGGGATCATCAACGACACCACGATTCCAAAACTGAAGGTCCAGATCGTAGCCGGCGGTGCGAACAATCAGCTGCTGGAAGAGCGACACGGTGATGAGCTCCAGAGACGCGGAATACTCTACGCACCTGATTACGTAGCGAATGCCGGCGGTGTGATCAACGTCTACGGTGAAGTCGCCGGCTGGGACGCGCAGCACGCGCTGGACAAAGCCGACGATATTTATGACACCGTGCTGAAGGTGTTCGACATCGCCGAGGCGAAGAAGATCCCGACGTACGAGGCCGCGGACCGGTTGGCGGAGCAGCGTTTGGCGGAGGCGACGTGAGCGAGACCATTCCAATCGCATCGGACCACGCCGGTGTCGAGATGAAGAACCGCCTCGTTTCCGAGCTGAAGAAGCTCGGCTACACTCCTGACGACCTTGGCAGCAAGGATCCCGAGCAACCCGACGATTATCCCGACTACGCCCATCCCGTGGCAAAAGAGGTGTCTGAAGGCGTCGCCAAACGGGGAATCCTCCTCTGTGGGAGTGGAGTGGGAATGGACATCGTCGCCAACCGTTACCCCGGGGTTCGCGCCGCGCTGGCGTGGGAACCGGAGATCGGAGAGCTCTCCCGGCGGCACAATGACTCAAACATCCTGGTACTTCCGGCCCGGTTCATGAGTGAAGATCAGGGTGTGCAGACCATGAAAGCCTGGCTGGACGCTAAATTTGAAGGCGGCCGCCACGAACGGCGGGTCAGGAAAATCGACGAGAAGTAGAGCCCTCTCCGGGACAACGATGCCTCAGACAACAGAAGCGCCAAGAAAAAGCGTGGCAAAAGGTTTGATGCCGGAAGGAAGCCTTGCTGCCTCTGATCCCGAAGTCGCGCGGCTGATCGATCTCGAGGTCGACCGGCAGCGTCACGGAATCGAGCTCATCGCCAGCGAGAATTTCGTCTCGCAGGCGGTGCTCGAAGCGATGGGGACTCCTCTCACCAACAAATACGCGGAAGGTCTGCCGGCCAAGCGCTACTACGGCGGCTGCGAATTCGTCGACATGATCGAGCAGCTGGCGATCGATCGCGTGAAAAAATTGTTCAACGCCGATCACGCCAACGTTCAGGCGCATTCGGGCGCCCAGGCGAACGCGGCGGTCTATCTCGCTTTCCTCAAGCCGGGCGATGTCGTACTCGGACTCGACCTATCGCAGGGCGGGCACCTGACTCACGGCTCTCCGGTCAACTTCTCGGGCTTGCTCTACCACGCGATTCATTACGGCGTAGGTGACGACGGCCGGATTGACTACGCACGCATGCAGCAGATCGCCCGAGAGCAGAAACCAAAGATGATCATCGCCGGCGCCAGCGCGTATGCGCGGATCATCGACTTCGAGCCGTTTGCGGAAGTCGCGAAGGAGATCGGCGCCAAATTCATGGTGGACATGGCGCACTTCGCCGGACTGGTGGCGACGGGATTCCATCCCTCTCCCGTACCTCACGCCGATGCTGTGACGAGCACCACTCACAAGACTCTTCGCGGTCCGCGCGGTGGTCTGGTGCTGTGCAAGGAAGAGCACGCCAAGACGGTCGACAAGGCGATGTTCCCAGGGACCCAGGGCGGCCCGCTTGAGCACGTCATCGCCGCCAAGGCGGTCGCGTTCAAGGAAGCGCTCGATCCTTCTTTCAAGGACTATTGCGGCCAGATTGTGCGCAACGCCCAGACGCTTGCCGATGCGCTCATCGAGCACGGCTTCAACATCGTCTCCGGCGGTACTGACAACCATTTGATGCTTGTCGACCTTCGCAACAAGAACGTCACCGGAAAGGTGGCGGAGAAAGCGCTCGACGCCGCGGGCATCACGGTCAATAAGAACACCGTGCCGAAGGAAACGCAGTCGCCGTTCGTGACCAGCGGCATCCGGATCGGTACCCCGGCGGTTACCACTCGGGGGATGCGGGAACCCGAGATGGAGCTCATCGCTCGTCTCATCGACACTGTCATCACCTCGGGTGGTGACGCAGGGGTCGCGTCGTCAGTCAAAGAGGAAGTAGTTGACTTGACGAATCGCTTTCCACTCTACAAATCCTTCCCCTCAATGGCGGGAGAAAAGTAGGAAATGGCTGAGCTGGCTTTTCGCGAAGGAATCATGGACCGGATTCGCATCCGCGAGCCGCGCTTTCACGAGCAGGCATATCTCTTCGTGCTGTCCGCGCTCGAGATGTGTCAGTCGAACCTCTCGGCGAGGCGTCACATCACGGGTATCGAGCTGGCGAATTCCTGTCGCGAGCTCGCGCTCGAGCGCTATGGCCTGATGGCGAAAGTCGTCCTCGAGCACTGGGGAATTTCCGCGACAGCCGACATCGGCGACATCGTGTTCTGTCTCGTCGATCTCGGATTTCTCCTCAGCCAGCCTCAGGACACGCGTGACGAGTTCGTCGATGTCTTCGACTTCGACCGGGCTTTCGAGCGCGACTACCCCTGGAACCGCGCGCTGCAGGCGTAGCCCGACCAACCTGTACTAATGCCCGTCTGGGTGGTCAGCGCCAGCGAATCAGCGGAGCGCGATCGGGCGGCAATTGAAAGCGGAACTCCTTCACGCGTGCTCATGGAGCGCGCCGGCACCGCTGCCGCGAACGAAATCGAGAGACGCTACTCTGAGCGGTTGCGCGATGGCGCCGTTGTGTTCACCGGCCCCGGCAACAACGGCGGCGACGGCTGGGTGGTTGCCAGCAGACTTGCTCGGTCCGGCGTAGATGTCAGCGTGATCGACTTTGCGGGACCAAAGCTGAAATCTCCAGAGTCG
The DNA here is from genome assembly GCA_045803585.1 of Gemmatimonadaceae bacterium. GTDB lineage: Bacteria > Gemmatimonadota > Gemmatimonadetes > Gemmatimonadales > Gemmatimonadaceae > UBA4720. The sequence goes on along the minus strand of JBJMOT010000009.1, from coordinate 5,315 downwards.
AATGCGTTTCGCACCGAGGCGATCGACTCGGTGCGCGTCGTCGAGTCTGCGCCCGATAATGCGGGTGTCGTCGTCGATGCACTGCTCGGCACTGGGTTCGCGGGTGAGCCACGCGGCAACATTAGCGAAGGCATTACCTCGATCAACGCCCTACATACGCGTGGCGCGCGGGTCGCTGCCCTCGACGTTCCCAGCGGACTCGACTCCACCACTGGCGTGCATTCGAGTTGCGTCGTTGCCGACGTCACTGTCTGCTTCGGCGGCGTCAAACGTGGAACACTGATCGCGCGTGATTGCTGCGGCGAGATCGTCGCGATCGACATCGGCCTCGACGACGTGGCGGTGGTTGCAAACGCCGGTCATGCCGGGCGTGTCGCGCTCCCGCAGATCGTCGATTCCGAATGGGTGCACTCCAGGATTCCGTCGATTCACTTTGATGCGCATAAAGGGACGCGAAAGCATCTCGCGATTCTCGGCGGAGGCAAGGGAATGCCGGGCGCCGTAGTGCTGGCCGCAAGAGCAGCGTTCCGTAGTGGAATTGGGATGGCGCGCACCCTGGTGAGCTCTGAAAACCTTGCCACGATCGTGCGTGCCGTTCCCTCCGCGCTCAGCTCCGAATGGCCCTCCAGCCACGATCAGATCGACGCGGAAATCTCAAAGTGGGCTGACGCGGCTGTCATCGGCCCAGGCCTCGGCAAGTCGGACAACAGTCGGAAGCTCGTCGAGCAGATCCTGCGCGCTTCGAAAATTCCTGTCCTTCTCGACGCAGATGCTCTCAACGTTTTCGCTGGAGATCCAAAGTCGCTCGGCGCGCTGCTGGCCGAGCGCCAGGCTCTGATTACACCGCACGTCGCAGAGTTCTCTCGTCTGGCTGGCGTCGACACGACGGAAGTCCTCGCCAACCGCTTCGACATCGGACTCGATCTAGCGCGCACTCTCAACTGCACCATCCTGCTCAAAGGATCCCCGACCGTGATCTTCTCGCCGGACGGCAAACGCTTTGTCTCACCGCGCGGGACCGCCGCCCTTGGAACCGGTGGCAGCGGAGATCTCCTCGCAGGAATCGCCGGAACTCTCCTCGCCCAGCTCGGTGATGCAACGACCGCCGCATGCTGCGCCGCGTGGGTTCACGGACGCGCCGCCGAGCTCTGCGAATATGTGCGCGGCACCACGCTCGAGGATGTGCTCTACGCTCTGCCTCGCGCCTGGAATGAACCGGAGCCTTTCCCACCCTCTCCGATTCTGACGGTGATTCAGGCGGTGACGCGATGAACGACAGGAGGGCGAGCCATCGCAACATCGACCTCGGACCCGGGAAGGAATTCGATCTCGTACGTACGCTGCTCGCCGAGTGGGGGAATTCCGCGCAGCGAATCGGCGACGATGCCGCGGTTCTGGATGTTCCGGCAGGCGAGCGACTCGTCGTTACTACCGACACGTCCGTCGAAGGCGTTCACTTCAAGCGTGAATGGCTCAACCACTTCGAGATCGGCTACCGCGCGACAGCCGCCGCCTTGAGCGATCTCGCCGCCATGGGCGCGCGTCCGTTAGGCGTGGTGATCGCTCTAACTCTGCCCGAAGTGGACCGGAGCGAAGCCCGGGCCCTCGCGACAGGAATCCGCGAAGGAGCTGCCGCCGTTCTCTGTCCGATCGTCGGGGGCGACCTCTCGGCGGGGAAAACTCTCTCGCTCACCATCACAGCGCTCGGTAGTGTCGCGCGTCCCCTTTCGCGCGCCGGTGCCAAGCCTGGCGATCACATCTACGTCACCGGCAACCTCGGCGGCCCAGACTCAGCTCTGCGGGCGTGGCAAGCCAAGCAGGAGCCCACCGAGGAAGCACGAGCACGCTTCGCCTGTCCCGTTCCGCGCATCGATGCCGGGATGGCGCTCGCTGCTCGAGGCGCTACCTCAGCAATCGACATCTCAGACGGACTCGCGGCCGACCTGGCGCACGTTGCCGCCGCCAGTCGCGTAAGGATTGAAATCGACGCCGACAAAATTCCGACAATGTCGGGCATTTCTCTCCTTGAGGCGCTAAGCTCCGGTGAGGAGTACGAGATAGTGGTCACCGCACCGAATATCGACGTGAATCAATTCAGCGAGGAATTCGGTCTCAGGCTGACCGAGATCGGCCGGGTTGTTGCCGGCTCTCCCGGCGTGGAAATCCTGCAGAACGGAGAACGAATTAACACTCCCAATGGCTTTGACCACTTTCGCGAGAAATGATGTCGTTCATCCGCACCATCATGCTCTACGTCATGGCCTTTTTCGGCACGCTGTCCATCGGGCTGACGGTCATAATCGCCGCGCTGTTCGGCGTGAAGGACAAGCCCAACGGATTGTTCGACAACGCTCCGCGCTGGTGGTCGATGCTGGTGCTCTGGGCTTCTGGGATAAAGGTAAGGACGCATGGGCTGGAAAACCTTAAGGCCGGCCCGCACATCTACGCGTCCAATCACGTGAGCTGGTTCGATGTGCCGGCGCTGGCCAAAATTCTCCCGCATTACAAATTCGTCGCCAAGGCGGAGCTGTTCAAAGTCCCGGTGTTCGGGCGTGCGATGCGGGCGGTCGGGATGATCGAGATTCAGCGCGAGAACCGTAAGGCGGCGTTCGGAGCATATGACGTCGCCGCCGAGCGAATCCGGAGCGGGGCGTCCGTGGTCGTCTTCCCCGAAGGAACCCGTGGTCGCGAGTACGCTCTCCGCCCGTTCAAGAAAGGACCATTCGTTCTCGCCATCGCCGCCGGAGCGCCAATCGTCCCCATAATCGTACACGGCACCATCGACATTATGAAGAAAGGCTCCATGTGGGTTAATCCGGGGACGATTGATGTACATTTGCTCGAGCCCGTCAGCACCAACGGTGTCGATTACGATCATCGTGAGGCGCTGATGCAAACAGTCAGAGGGAGAATGGCCGACGCCATGCGCGACCTGTATGGCGTCGAACCGCTGCCGACTCTGGCCTCCCGGCTTCCCTCGTCGACGGAAATTCTGTCGGCGAATGCGCAGCCCACTCAATCGCGATAGCGTCAACACTCAAAACGGGAAAAATGTCAGGCATAGTCGAAATCAAGGCGCGCGAGATTCTGGACAGTCGCGGAAATCCAACCATCGAAGCCGATGTCACTCTCGATAGCGGCGCGTTCGGACGCGCTGCTGTACCGAGCGGAGCGTCGACAGGCGAGCACGAAGCGCTCGAGCTGCGCGACGGCGACGCCGAGCGTTATCTGGGGAAGGGAGTGGAGCAGGCGGTGCAGAGCGTGGAAGAGCGCATCGCGCCGGCGCTCAACGGACTCCCCGCGACGGATCAGATGACCATCGACCGCACCATGATCGAGCTCGATGGCACCGAGAACAAAGGCAAGCTCGGTGCGAACGCGATCCTCGCCGTGTCGATGGCCACCGCACGCGCGGCAGCGATGGAGGTCGGCATGCCCCTCTACCGCTACCTCGGCGGACCGATGGCGCGCACGATGCCGGTGCCGATGATGAACATCCTGAATGGCGGCGCGCACGCGACCAACACCGTCGATTTTCAGGAGTACATGATCGTGCCTGTTGGTGCGACCAGTTTCCGTGAAGCGCTGCGGATGGGCACCGAAGTCTTCCACGCGCTCAAGAAAGTGCTGGTGAAGCGGAAGCTCTCCACAGGTGTCGGCGACGAAGGTGGTTTCGCGCCGGATCTCAAGAACGACGAAGAAGCGCTCAAGGTCGTCGTCGAAGCGATCGAATCCGCGGGCTACGATCCCGGAAAAGAAATCGCGCTCGCGTTGGACGTGGCCGCGTCCGAGCTGTTCAAGAGCGGCACATACACCTTCAAGAAGAGCGGCGCCGGTTCGCGTGACGCTGACGGCATGGTGGAGCTGTACTCGAAGTGGCTCGAGGAGTATCCGATCGTCTCGATTGAAGACGGACTCGCGGAGGATGACTGGGATGGCTGGGCGAAGATCACAGCTTCACTCGGCGATCGAGTTCAGCTGGTCGGCGATGACTTGTTTGTCACCAACACCGAGCGTCTCGCGCGGGGCATCGAGTCCGACGTCGCCAACGCGATCTTGATCAAGCTGAATCAGATCGGCACTCTCACCGAGACGCTGGAATCAATAGAGATGGCCCGTGCGAATGGGTATCAATCGATTATCTCGCATCGATCCGGCGAAACCGAAGACACCTTCATTGCGGACCTCGCGGTTGCGACAGGTGCAGGTCAGATCAAAACAGGATCAGCGAGCCGCACTGATCGTGTCGCCAAGTACAACCAGCTCCTTCGCATCGAAGAGCAGCTCGGACCCGTCGCCGAGTATCCTGGCGGATCGATTTACGGAATGTCCTGATCGATGAAGCGGGTCGTCTGGTGGTTGCTGATAATTGGCGCGGTCGTTTATGCGGTGCAGGGCGGGGAGTACAGCACCAAAGATCTCTTCGTGCTCAAGTCAAAGGAGCGCAGGCTGACCCACCAGGTGGATTCATTGCAGCACCAGGTGGACTCGCTCGGTCGATTCCTGCGACTCGTAAAGAGTGACAGCGCGACGCAGGAGCGCATCGCGCGCGAAGAGTTTGGAATGGTGCGTGGTGACAAGGAAATTCTTTATCGTTTCGGTGAAGACCCAGGCACTTCCGGCGGGAAATCGCGGTGATTAGGTTGTATCTCTCATCGCGGGGTGGAGCAGCCTGGTAGCTCGTCGGGCTCATAACCCGAAGGTCGCGGGTTCAAATCCCGCCCCCGCCATTAAACAACTCGGCCGGTCTCGTAAGGGGCCGGCCGTTTTGCTACGGACTGCTGACGGAAATCGGTAATTGCTCGTCAAGTTCGCAGCACTTGGCTGGGTAGCTCAGCTGGTTAGAGCACGGCACTCATAATGCCGGGGTCGCGGGTTCGAGTCCCGCCCCAGCTATTCATACTCGCGGCCGGAGAACGTCAAAACGTTCCCGGCCGCTTTCACTTCTGGTCGTTCGACCGCAGGTCCTCCGCTAATCCGATGATGATCCCTTCCGGGCCCCGCAGGAAGCAGAGACGGTAGATGTCCTTGTACTGCGTGATCTCGCCGACCAGTTCCCCACCGTGGCGGCGCAGACGCGCAACGACGTCGTCGACATCGTCGACCGCGAACATGATGCGGCGTATTCCCAGAGCGTTTGCCGGCGCGTTTTCCGGCCCAGCTCGTACCGCCGGCGGCGTGTGGAACTTCGACAGCTCGACGCGGCCGTGGCCATCGGGGGTCCGCATCGTGGCGATATCGGAGCGCACGCCCTTGAGCCCGACGGTCTGATCCACCCAAGGCCCCTCGAGCGTCGCCTCTCCTTCCAGCTCCAT
>JBJMOT010000055.1:0-22697 GCA_045803585.1 Gemmatimonadaceae bacterium | reverse complement strand
TCGGTATCCAGGATGTGTCGGACTCGACATACTGCACCAGCATCAATCCGATACCGACGTTGAGGAGCGATCTCGCCTCGCTTGCGCTCAGCGCAGACGCATGTGGTTTGTCGCGTCTTACATAGCGAACACAGAATCTGTAGCCTGCCCGACGGAACGCCGCGGCGGCAGAAGGCGTGACACGCTCAGCGGTGTCGAAGCCGCGCACGCCATCGGGAGCGGTGTAGACGTGGCCAGGAAGCGTCATGCTTCAATTATCACCACAAGCGACGCGGCCACGCGACTCTACTGTGAGATTCGCTCCTGGACCAGCGCCAGCGCTTCGTCTTCCGGACGGGATGTACACTTGCCTTCGCGCATCCGCCAAAGCGCGCCCGCCAGAGAGATGTTCTCGTCAATCGCCTGGCTGCGCGTTATCGCGCCGGCGGGCGTCACCAGACTTCGCGCGACGGAGTCGAGCGCGGCCGCGACTGGCGGAGCCTCGATATCCAGACATTTGTGGGCGGACTTGATGGTCATCTGCACCAACTGGTGGCTGCGACGCACCTGCTCGTCCAGCCCAAGCCCGCGTTGAGTCGGATCAATCGCGATCACGCTGTCTGCGAGCTTGATCGTTTTTGCGATGGCGCTGTCTTCCGGTGCGATGCGCTGGGCCGCGAGAAAATCGGACCGGGCTACCGGATAATTGCCGAGTGCAAGTGCTGCACGCCCAAGACCGACGTAAGCATCCGCATCGCGTGAATTCTTACGCAACAAATCGCGATAGATATCGCTGGCGCGCGACGGCGATCCGGCCAGGACGAAATAGTTCGCGACGCGCTTGCGCAGCACCGTGTCGTCGGGCGATTCATCCTGGATGGGCAACAACTCCGCCAGAAGCTCCTGCCTGGCGCCGGTCTCAGCGAGGAGATCGATCAGCTCAAAGCGCGCGATCGCCCGGCTGCGTGCAGCGTCTCCCGGCCATAGACCGTAGATCGCGCGGTGGTAGTAGGATTTTGCTTCGTCGACGCGACTCTGCTTCGCGAGCACGCGCGCCATGGCGAGATTCGCGCCGCCATCCGTCGCGTCCCGCTCGAGTAACGGTATCAGCATCTGCTCGGCGTCCATCGCCCGCCCCTCGGCGAGTACGGCCTGCGCCAGCGCAACGGTATAGACTGGCCGCTCGCGGTCGAGAGTCGCCGCGGTGCGGAGATGCTCGATCGCGTCGTGCAACCGGTTGTGGCTAATGAGATTCACACCGACGCGATATTCATCGGCAGCCGTGAGACGCGTTGCGGTGCGGTCGACACGAGCGAGAGCCGTGTCGCCGACGAGGAGCAGCAGTATTGCGGCGAGCGTTAACGCCAGGGTGAAGACGAACTCCGACGGCGTCGCGGTTGGCTGCGGACCTTGTTCCTGCGCGCTCGGGTCGGAGATCATTTGACGGCCGGAGTTCCCTGTCGCGGTGTCATGCGCGCCGGATCGACGCCATATGCCTGCAAGACGTCGGCAATGGTGACCACCCCAATGATCATTCGCGAGTTCGCGCGACTGACAACCGGCAGTACGTTGTGTCCGCTGTCGCCCATCCGCGCCAGTGCCAGACCAAGCGGCTGGTCACTGTGCACGTGCGGAACTGGCAATGTCTCGTCTGTGTTGCCGCGAGCACGTTTGAGTATCGTGGCGATCGTTACGGGCCGCTGCGTCCCAATTGTGGCGTCGATGATTTGACTCACGCGCGCCATCCCGATCAGACCATCGTCGTCGACAACCGGCCAGGAATCAAGATCAGAGCCGTCCATAAGTTTGGCGGCCTCGTCGACTTTCATCTCGAGGGTCAAAGGCTGGGGCGGTGTCCGGATCGCCGACGTGACCCAGAGGGCAGTCGCGGCGCGGAACGGTCCGGTCGGAAGATGCAAGCCGTCCTGATGCGCGAGCGCCTCGTAGATCGGCTCCCGCTGGAGCTTCTGTGAAATGAAGAATGCGATCAGGTTCGAGATCATTAGCGGAACTATGATCGTATAATCGCGTGTGACTTCGAAGATCATGATCACCGAAGTCAGCGGCGTCCTGATGATTCCAGCGAATGCGGCGCCCATACCGACAAGCGCGTACGCGCCAGGCCCCGCGGTTGAAGCAGGGAAGATCATGTGCGCGACCCCGCCCACCGAAGCGCCGACCATCGCTCCAATGAAGAGGCTCGGTCCGAAGATTCCGCCGGCATTGCCCGAAGCGTACGCGGTCGCCGTCGCAATGATCTTGAGAACGGCGAGCACGAGAACCGCTTTGAGAATGACGTCGCCGTTGAGTACACGCTCCACCTGGTCGTAGCCAACGCCGAGTACCTGCGGAACGAAAAACCCGAGCAGGCCTGCGACGAGTCCACCGATCACCGGCTGAAACCAGAGTGTCGAATTGGGCATCCGTAAGAACCGCTCACGCAGGTACAGTAGCAGCTTCACGAAGCCGACGGACGCGAGTCCGCCGATCACTCCCAACAGAACGTAGATGCCGAGCTCGCCCGGGCTGACGAGGTGGTATTCCGGAACGTGGAAGAGCGGATTGTCGCCGAGAACCAGGTGAAGAACCATCCACGCCGTGGCGGACGCAAGAACCACAGAACCGAGCACGGGCGCGTGTAGATCGCCCATGATTTCTTCCAGCGTGAAGAGCACGGCGGCAATCGGAGTGTTGAACGCCGCCGAGAGTGCCGCGGCGCCTCCGACTGGAACGAGCCACTTCACCTGCGCCTTGCTCAGTCCGAGTCTGCGGGCGATGACGGACGCCAGGCCTGATCCGATGTAGACCGACGGTCCTTCGCGGCCGAGTGGAATTCCGCTAGCGAGAGCAACCGAGCAGGCGATGAACTTGCCGACTACCGAGCGGAGCGAAATGCGTCCGTCGTGAATAAAAACCGCGGCGCGAGTTTGTGGGATTCCGCTGCCGCGAGCTAGTGGGAAATACCGATAGATGAGATAACCACTGAGCAACGATCCCAGTACTGGGACAAGTATCCGTCGCCAGCCCAGTCCGCCGGCGGGATACATGTGCGCGGCGAGGCGTCCGGTGAGAAGAATGAATGCGACAACGACGAGGCTGACGAGCGCGCCAATGAAAAGGCTGAGGACCAATGACAGGCGGTCCTCGCTGCGGCGGAGGTCCTCGACCAGCCCGACGATGTTCTTTGGAAGTCGCGGAAGTCTCGGTCGACGCATTGTCCAAAACTAACGAACGTGTTCCCAGTCGCTCAGGGGGTAGAATCCGTTTCTGATCCAGATGTCGTTGGGCACTGCTTTCGCGAGCGCGAGCTCCTGCACCAGATATTCGTCAGGCAGCGCATTATGACCTTGATAGTCCGGGTATTGCACTCTCTCCAGCCCTTCGCGGATTATGCGCGCCACGAACGCGATTGCCCCGACTGATGGGAGGGAACCCTGGAACTCGCGCGACATCTGCTTGGGCTTGAGCGGACCAGTAGCAGTGATCATCGGAATACGTAACGTGGTCGTAGACATCCAACATAGACGATTAAAAGAGCCCGGCGTGATTGCGCCGGGCTCTTTTCACTTACTCATGCTGCTGATTAACCGTTTCTGGTTTTCGTCACGTTGACAGCGTGGCCGCAGAAGGTGCCGGTGACAGTCGCCGTCTTTGTTGTCGGATCATAGGAAGAAGTTATGTCGATGTCGCACGTGCCCGAGCCGCCCGTCCGCGACCAGGTGAAGCTTCCCTTGTGGGTTTGCGTCTGCGGGCCAGACAAGACACCGTTCACGATGTTAAGGTGGCCGGTGTAATTGAGACCGGGATTACCGCTGAGCGTCAGGACGCCGTCCTTCGTGTCGAACGCGCAATTTGTATCGGTCCTCGTCGCATTGGCATCGAGTGTGAGACTGTGTGCAGTGCGATCACCGGTACCGACTATACCGCCGGCAATAACGACCTGGCCGCCGCGGGGGCATTGCCTGGTCACGCTGAACTGATTGTTGATCGGGGTGGGCGCCGACGCGGTTGCGACCGCTCCGCTGCCGTCTACACCAACCGAGAACACCGCACCGAGCCCGAATTCAGCGGTCCCGAGTGAGGAGCTGGCGTCGAGATCTGCGGCGAGCTGGTTTGCATCGGCCTGACTGATGCCGCCCGATATTCCCGTGGAATCGCTGCAGGCAGCAGCAGCCATCAAGAGCGCGGCGCTACAAACCAGGTAAGATTGTTTCAGCATTGAGTAACTCCGAGTGTGGAGAGGTTGATACGGTCATTTTACAGACCATCCCCACCCGAATGTTCCCCGATTTCGGAGGAAATCGTTGTCGCCCCAGATTAACCGCGTTAAACGCCTCGTCGAAGGGCTGCCACCGAGATACACGTTTCAATCGTTGATCGGTCGCGGTTCGGCTGCCTACGTGGTTCTTGCCGACGATGTCGAGCGGCAGGCCCAGGTCGCAGTAAAGATCATGCGGCCGGAAGTGACGACGCTGATTGGCGAAAAACGATTCCGTCGTGAGATCGAGATTCTCAGCGGACTCGCTCATCCGAATATCCTGCCGTTCCTCGATCACGGGATGACACCGGAAGGAAGCCTTTATCTGGTCACGCCTTTCGTCGCAGGCGGCACATTGCGTACCCGGTTGTTGCGCGACAAAACTCTGGTGTTGAACGACGCGATCTCGGTGGCGCGGGATGTCGCCAGCGCGCTTGACCATGCGCACCAGAACGGATTGATCCATCGCGACATCAAACCCGCGAATATTCTTCTGTCCGATGGTCGTGCAATAGTCGGAGACTTCGGAATCTCGCGAGCGAGTATTGTCGAGAAGCAGGCGCAGATAACAGTCTCGGGCGTTTCACTCGGCACTCCCGAGTACATGAGCCCCGAGCAGATTGCCGGCGTGGGGGAAGTGGATGGGCGGACAGACCAGTACGCCCTCGGCTGTGTCGTCTACGAGATGCTGACGGGCAAGCCACCGTTCACCGGATGCACCGCATCAGTCTTTATTAGCCAGCAGACGCACCCGCCGCGGCCTGTGCGCGAGGTCAAGTCGAACGTTCCGGCGGTGGTGGACAAAGCAGTAATGAAAGCGCTCGCAAAGCAGCGGACGTCGAGATTCGACAGCGCCGGGAATTTCGTGACAGCGATGCTCGCCGCCTACAACGGTTCGATTTAAGAGCCGCTTCCTTCCCACGTCGGAGCGGACGATGAGTAGCGTCGCGAAACCGCGGATGCGAATCTCGCGCTGCTGCGCGCCCGCCGTTGTGGCGAGCGCGCAGACAGATAACCCGACTAACCGAGCGCGCGGTTAAACCGCGTCAGACAAGCTCGTGAAGTTGAAATCCTTGGCCTTGATTGCCGGCATCACCACCGGTCCACCCTGCTCGGTGCCGCCGATGCGAACCGCGCGTCCGATCTCCTCCAGGTTTCCCAGCAGAAACAGCGGTGATTCATTGAACCGGAAATTCTTGATCGCCTTGCTGATCTTGCCATTCTCGATCAGGAACGTTCCGTCGCGCGTGAGTCCCGTAAAGAGAATCGTCCGCGGATCCACCGGCCTGAGGTACCAGAGACGCGTCACCAGCACCCCTCGTGCAGTGGACTTGATCATGTCATCGATCGACGCAGTCCCTCCGACGAGCTTGATCGAGCTGGGGAAACCGGTGGGCGGCTTGCCCTGCTTCTGCGCCCAGAACCTCGTGTAGAACAGCTGCTTCAACACGCCGTTCTCGATCCAGACCTGACGCGACAACGGCATTCCCTGTCCGTCGTACGGCTGCGAGAGCAGCTGCGGGTCCTGCGGGTCTGAGAAAATGGTGACCCGTGAGTCGACGATCTTCTCGCCGATCTTGTTGCCGCCGCCGGCCTTGGCGAAGGCGCTGCGTCCTTCGTCAGCAGTGCGGGCGTTGAGCGCAAAACCCATTAGCTGCACCAGATCGCCGACGGCCTGCGGCTCGAGAATTACCTCGTAGCGACCCGGCTCGATCGCCACCGGATTGCGAGACAGTCGAGCCTTGTCGATCGCGCGCGAAGCCATTCCCGCAAAATCGATCTGCTTCCAGTCCGGATGCTCGGCGCCCGCCCAACCCGATCCGGTACCATCGTCGGTGCGAACGGTGAGAGTGTAGTTCGCATTCGTCGAGCGATTGTAGGCGAACAGCCCATTGCGGTTACCAACCGCGTTGGCGCCGGCGTTGACGACAATGAATCCCGCCGCCTTCAAGTCACCGGCCTTACGCGCCGGCTCGAGCGCCGTGAGCGCGGCACGCGCACGATCGGCCGCGGTGAGATTGGCCGTCGACTCGAAGTAGCCATTCACCGGCAGATAGGTCTGCGCGCCGAGTGGCGGCATCACTTCGGGATCGTCGGGCGACAGCTTGGCCAGCGACTCCGATTGAGTGACAGTGCGTTGCAGTGCGTCGTCGGTGACGTCGTTGGTTACCGCCGTCGCGTGCTTTTTCCCAAACGTACTGGTGACGGAGATGGTGCCGTTGACGACACCGCCCGACGTCGACATCTGGTTGGCGGCGAACCGCACGTCAGCCTGATAACCGCTGTTGACGTTGACCTGAATGTCGTCGGCCTTGGACATCTTCGTCACTTTCTCGATCAGCGACTGGGCCATTTCGCGCGGCATCACCGCGGCTTCCGGTATCGAAGCTTCGGCGCGCTCGAGCAGACGACGCGGCTCGCGGGAGAAATCGTTGCGGCTCATGCTTTCCTCCCGGTGTTGATGACGTTGATGTTGCGGAAACGGCTTGGAACGCAGCCATGACTGACGGCGTTCGATTGAGGCGGTTGTCCCTTACCGTCGTTGAAAGCGCCGCCCATGAAGTACGAGCTCTTCCCGCCGATCATGTCCATTGAGTTCCAGAAGTCAGGCGTGCGCATCTGGTAAGCCACGTCCTTCAGCTGGCCGACGATCTTGCCGCCTCTGATCTCGTGGAAGACCTGACCGCCGAACTGCGCGTTGTACCGTTGCTGATCGATTGAGAACGATCCGTCACCTTCGATTGCGATGCCGCGATCCGTCGCGGCGATGATGTCGTTCCAGCCAATGTCTTTATCGCCGGGAAGCAGCGAGACGTTCGGCATGCGCTGGAACTGCACCGTGCCCCACGAATCCGCGTTGGAGCAGCCGTGCGAGCGCGCTGGCTTGCCCTGCTGGTCGTACCACCACTTTAGCCACGCTGCCTGCTCGCGCGTGGTTTGATAATCGTTGACGATGCCGTTCTTGATAATGAGGAACGTCTCCGGCTTCACGCCTTCATCGTCATAGCCGATCGTGGCGCAACCGCCTTCCTGCGACCGGTCACCCTGAATGTTCATGAACTCGGGGCCATATCTGAATTTGCCGAGCATCTTCTCGGGCGGAGAGACGAAACTGGTACCGGCGTAGTTAGCCTCGTATCCGAGCGCGCGGTCGAGCTCGGTCGGGTGAGCGATCGACTCGTGGATGGTGAGCCAGAGGTGCGTCGGGTGCAGCACCAGATCGTAGCGGCCGACCTCCACCGATTTTGCGTTGAGCTTCTCAACCGCCTGCTCGGCCCACTTACCGGCGTTGCCCACCAGATCCTGCTCCAGTACGTATTCCCAGCCGCGACCGGCTGGAGCCACGACATTTCCACGCGTCTGGAAATCGGAATTGTCCGGGGCGACGGCAGTGATGGTGAAAGGAACACCGACGCGCACGATCGTCTGCGAGATCATCGAGCCTTCGGTCGAGCCGAAGTTTCGGTCTTCTTTGACGAAGAGCAGACCAGAGTTTACAAAGCGCACGCCTTTCACTTTCAACGCTTCGGCGTTGGCGCGGAGGAGAAGATCCGCGCGCTGCTCGATCGGAATGGTGAACGGATCGATCTTGAACGCGCTCTTCCACGTGGCGTTCGGGTACGCCTGCACCGGCGTGAGCTGAACGGGCTGGTCGCGCGCGATGCGATTCGCCTTTGCGATCGCGACAGCCTCTCTCGCCGCGCCGGCAACACCGTCGGTGGTCAGCATCTTCGAGGCACCGAATCCCCAGGTGCCGTCGACGAGCGCCCGCACGCCGGCGCCGATCTGGTCGGTGTCCGCCGTATTGACGATCTGCTGCTCGCGGGTGAAGACGATGCTGTTATGGTAGCGCCCGATGCGGACGTCCGCGTAGCTCGCGCCGGCGGACTTCGCGGCGTTGAGCGCCGTCGCCATCAGCTGCTTGATGACGTCGTCCTGCGGCATCTCCACCGGCTGCTCGGCAAGCAGCCCCGCGAAGGCTCTATTCGGAGAGAGAGCGTTGGCTGCGGCTAGACCTGCCGCTGCCATGCCGGTTTGTTTGATGAAAGCTCGACGTGTCTTCTTCATTATCCTGGTTGAGAGTGGTGGGTGGGTTAACGAAACACTCAGACCGCGTCAGACAAACTCGTGAACGTGAAATCTCTCGACTTGATGGGCGGCATCACAACCGCCCCGCCCGCCTCCGTACCGCCGATGCGCACCGCCGGTCCGATCGCCTCGACGTTGTTGAGCATGAAAAGCGGAGAGTCGTTGAAGCGGAAATTCTTGACTGCCTTGGTGATCTTTCCGTTCTCGATCAGGAACGTCCCATCGCGCGTCAGGCCGGTATAGAGAATCGTGCGCGGATCCACTTCGCGCAGATACCAGAGACGCGTCACGAGAATCCCCCTCGGCGTCGACTTGATCATATCGTCCAGCGAAGTAGTGCCGCCGAGCATCTTGAACGAGGTCGGGAATCCGGTCGGGTGCATTTTCTCCTTCTGCGCCCAGAACCGGGTGTAGAAGAGCTGCTTGAGGACGCCGTTCTCGACCCAGACCTGGCGGTTGAGCGGGAGTCCTTCGCCGTCGTAAGGTTGCGACAGCAGCTGCGGATCCTGGGGATCGGAGAAAATGGTCACCCGACTATCAGCGATCTTCTGACCGACTTTGTTGCCGCCGCCCTGCTTGGTGAATGGGCTTCTGCCTTCGTCCGATTCACGCGCGCCGAGGTAGAACTCCATCAGCTGGACGAGATCGCCGACAGCCTGCGGCTCAAATATGACAGTGTACTTGCCGGGCTCGATCGCCACCGGATTCCGCGACAGTCTCGCCTTGTCGATTGCGTGTGTGGACAGAGCTTCGAAGTCGAGTTTGCTCCAATCCGGACTCTCGGCGCCGCCCCAGCCCGAGCCTGTGCCGTCGTTAGTTCGCACCGTCAACGTGTAGTTGGTGGTCGTCCCCCGGTTGTAAGCGAACATTCCGTTGCGGTTGCCAATGGCATTGGCGCCGGCGTTGACGATGATGAATCCCGCTGTCCTGAGATCGCCCGCTTTGCGCGATGGCACCAGCGCGGTCAACGCCGCACGCGCTCGTTCCTCGGGAGTTACGTCCGCAGTAGAGTCGAAGAATCCGCTCACCGGCACGTAAGTCTGCGGCCCGAGCGGTGGCATCGTCTCCGGATCTTCCGGAGAAAGTTTCGCCAGAGATTCCGACTGCTCGACGGTGTGACGCAGCGAATCGTCTGACACATCGTTGGTTGTCGCCGCCGCGTGCCGCTTGCCGAACGCGCTGTCGATAACGATTTGCGAGCGCGTCACTCCACCGGCTGTCGACATCTGATTGGCAGCGAAGCGAACGTCGGCCTGATAGCCGCTGTCGATGGTGACAGTGATGCCGTCGGCGTTCGACATCTTCACGATTTTGTCGATCAGCTCCTGCGCTCGCTCGCGCGGCATGATCGCCCGTGTCGAGGAGCTCATGCTTTTCTCCCCGTGTTGATCACGTTGATGTTCCTGAAGCGACTTGGTACGCAGCCGTGACTCACCGCGTTCACCTGGCCCGGCTGTCCCTTGCCGTCGAAGAACGTGGCGCCCATGGTGTAGCTCTTCGGCCCGCCGATCATATCCATGGAGTTCCAGAAATCGGGAGTGCGCATCTGATAGGCAACGTCTTTGAGAGGCCCAACGATTTTGCCGTTTCTGATCTCGTGGAAAACCTGACCGCCGAACTGCGCGTTGTAGCGCTGCTGGTCGATCGAGAACGATCCATCGCCCTCGATCGCGATTCCGCGATCGGTGGCGGCGATGAGATCGTCATAGCCAATGTCCTTGGTACCGGGCAGCAGTGAGACGTTTGGCATGCGCTGGAACTGCACCGTTGCCCATGAGTCACCATTGGAGCAGCCGTGCGAGCGCGCCTGTTTGCCTTGCGAATCGTACCACCACTTGAGCCAGTTGGCCTGCTCGCGCGTCGTCTGATAATCGTTGAGAACGCCGTTCTTGATGATCAGGAAACTCTCCGGCTTCACGCCCTCGTCGTCATATCCTATAGTAGCGCAGCCACCTTCCTGTGAGCGATCACCCTGGATGTTCATGAACTCCGGACCGTACCGCAGTTTGCCAAGCATCTTCTCGGGGGGCGCAACGAAACTCGTTCCTGCGTAGTTCGCTTCGTAGCCAAGCGCGCGGTCGAGCTCAGTCGGATGCGCGATCGACTCGTGAATGGTGAGCCAGAGGTGCGACGGATGCAGAACCAGGTCGTAGCGGCCCACGTCGACGGATTTTGCGCTCAGCTTCTGCGCGGCTTCTTCTCCCCACTTCCCGGCGTTGCCGACCAGATCCTGCTCGAGGATATACTCCCACCCGCGACCAGCGGGCTGCACGACGCTGCTGCGGTTCTGAAAATCCGAGTTGTCCGCAGCGACGGCGGTTGCGGTGAAAGGGACGGCGACGCGAACCAGCGTCTGGGAGATCACCGAGCCTTCCGTCGACGCGAAGTTCCGATCCTCCTTTACGAAGAAGAGACCCGAATTCACGAAGCGCACTCCCTTCACCTTGAGCGCTTCGGCATTGGCTTTCAGCAACAGGTCGGCGCGCTGTTCGATAGGTACGGAAAAGGGATCGATCTTGAATGCGCTCTTCCAGGTGGCGTTCGGATATGCGTCGACCGGTGTCAGCTGAACGAGTTGATCGCGGGCGACGCGATTGGCCTTGGCGATAGCGACAGCCTCTTTGGCTGCAGCCGCGACTCCATCGGTGGTCAGCGTTTCCGTGGCGCCGAATCCCCAGGTTCCATCCACCAGCGCGCGCACACCAGCGCCGAGGCTGTCGGTATCGACGGTGTTTACAATCTGTTGCTCTCTGGTAAAAACGAAGCTCTGTCGATACCGCCCTATGCGAACGTCGGCGTAGCTCGCTCCCGCAGACTTCGCAGTATTGATGGCCGCCATCATCAGGGTCTTGACGACGTCGTCTTGCGGCATCTCCACTGGGCGCGGGGAGATCAGCGCCCCGAGCGACCTGGTGGGCGAGACTATACCGATGGCAGCGGCGGCCATTCCGGTCTTCTTAACAAACTCGCGACGCGACTGTTTCATGGGTCTCGCTGGGCTGGGATTCCTATTATGGGGAGCGGCCAGTCCCCTCGCAATCCGTTAGGTTTAGGCTCTTCCAGACCTATTTGACACCGCTGGGGAGTCCGATGGCGCTCCAATCTGTTCCGATGAAATCGCACCTCTCGCGGGAAGAGCTTCTCGCCGCCGCCACCAGGCTCCGCACCGAGGTGGGGAAGAGGATTGTCGGGCAGGAAGCCGTGGTCGAGGAGATCCTGATCGCGCTGCTCGCCGGCGGCCACGTCCTTCTCGTCGGCGTTCCGGGACTGGCAAAAACCTTGATGATCCGCAGCGTCTCGGAAGCAATGGACCTCGAGTTCAAGCGGATTCAGTTCACTCCGGACCTGGTGCCCAGCGACATCACCGGCACCGAGATCATGGAGGAGGACACCGCAACCGGTGCGAGATCATTCCGTTTCGTGCGGGGTCCGGTCTTCGCGAACATTCTGCTTGCGGACGAGATAAATCGGGCTCCCCCGCGGACTCAGGCGGCGTTATTGGAGGCGATGCAGGAGCATCGCGTCACTGCCGCCGGCGAAACGATGTCGCTTCCGGAGCCTTTTTTCGTCCTCGCCACGCAGAACCCGATCGAGCAGGAAGGGACGTACCCCTTGCCCGAAGCTCAGCTCGATCGCTTCATGTTCGATATTCGAATCGGCTATCCCGATGAAGACGCCGAGGTGGGGATTCTGCGGGCGACGACGGGCGCCGATCCCGAACCGCTGGTGTCAGTGATAAGTGGCGAGGCAACGCGCGCGCTGCAAAGGATGGTGCGAGACGTTCCGGCGGCAGAGCCCGCTCTGAGATTCGCCGCCCAGCTCGTACGCGCAACGCGCCCGACTGAGACTGACGCAGGCGAGATGATCAAAAAGTATGTGCGTTGGGGAGCGGGTCCTCGCGCGGGTCAGGCTCTGATTGTCGGCGCCAAGGCCCATGCGCTACTGGCGGGCCGGTTTGCGGTTTCGCCGGCGGATATTCTCCGGGTTGCGCGTCCCGTACTCCGTCATCGTGTACTTCCCAACTTCGCCGCCGAGGCGAAAGGTGTGACGACGGAGCAGATCATCGACCGGCTTCTGGAGGACGTGCGACCGCCGAAGAGCGAGATCAAGCTGTAGGCGTGATGCGGGATGCGGGATGCGGTAACTGCGAAGAGAACAGGAGAAATGACCGCGAATCCAGGTGAGAGCTACAACGAATTCGCGGCGCTGCTCGATGCGGTGCGCGGAATTCGCTGGCCGGCGCGCTCGATTGTGCGTGGCGGCATTCCGGGCGTGCACATTTCGCGTGTCTGGGGCAGCTCGGCGGAATTTTCCGAGTACCGGCCATATCGTCAGGGCGACGATCTCCGCCGGATAGACTGGAAGCTCTTCGCCCGCAGCGATCGCGCGTATATCCGGCTTTCCAACGACCGGTCCATTCTGCCAACGATGATAGTGGTGGACGCCAGCGCATCGATGGCGTTCCCGGTCGCCACGAACGGCAAGTGGAGGTTAGCGGCGGACCTTGGGGTAGGGCTCGCATCTGTCGCTCGTAACGGTGGCGATCCGGTGGGATTCGCTCTGGCGGGCGGCCAAAAGCCGGAGCTGATCGCACCGAGGACGAGGCGAACTGTCATCCATGAGATCATTCGTGCTGTCGGAGCGACTCGACCGGCAGGGAGTGCTCCGCTCGCTCCATCACTCTCGACAGCAGCGCAGTCCGTCGGGCGATTGGTGATTGTCTCGGATTTCCTTGGCGATGCGGCGGAGATCCTGACGGTCGCGAGTCGACTGGTCGCGGCCGGTCGCGAGGTCCACGCGGTGCACATCGTTGCCCGTGAAGAGATCGATCCGCCGCGGGATGCGACCATGGTTACCGATCCGGAGGCACCCGCGGTAAGGAGGGCACTGATCGGAGAGACACGTGATGGATACGTCGCCGCATTCGCAGCGTGGCGCGATGGTGTGGCTCACGAGTTTTCCGACGCCGGCGTAGGATACACCGCAGCCGTCGTCGGCGAAGAAACACCCGACCATCTCATTCGCCGACTTACCGCTCCGCGCGGGGCATCAGCGATCGCGTGACACTCCTCGCGCCGGTATTTCTGTTCGCATCGCTGGCAGTCGCGGCGGCGATCGTTGCGTTGCACTTCATTGTCACGCGTCAGCCGCGATCGAGCCTTCTGCCGACGGCCCGATTTGTTCCTGATACCCGCGCAACTACGATCGCGCCGGCGAAGCGCCCCTCTGACCTGCTGGTGATGTTGCTTCGTGTGGTGACAGTGCTGGCGGTTGGCGTCGCCCTGGCAAAACCGGTTTTCCTGCGAGCGCGGCGTCCAAATGCGAGAGTAGTTGTGGTCGATGCCTCGCGCTCGGTAAGGGACTCGATGGCCGTTCGCGACAGTGCGCGAGCGGTTTATCAAGAGGGCGACGCGGTGGTGGTGTTTGATTCCGCGGCCCGGGTTCTGGTGGAGAACATCGGCGATTCAATCGCGCACGTTTCGCCAGTCACCAAACGCGGAAATCTGAGCGCGGCACTCATTGCAGCTGTGCGCGCGGGCAGCAGTCTTCGCGACCGTGCCGATAGTCTCGATCTCGTTATTGTTTCTCCGTTCGCGAAAGAGGAGCTGGATGCCGCAACGGACTCCATTCGCGGACTATGGCGTGGGACCGCGCGACTTGTTCACGCTGGAGCTGAAAACAGTCGCGGTGGGCAGGACGCTCCGGGAAAGATCGCCGTCGTCGCCGCGGCAGATGATCCACTGGCAATAACAGTGGGCTTTGTACATCCGAGTGCGGGAACGAACGCTGTCATCGAGCGCGCGAACAGCGCTGCATCGATAACAACAGCTGGAGTGCTGATCGACTGGCCGGCAACCAACCGGCCGCGCGGCGCCGTCAGCCGCGCTCGCGCGGATACAGTGGGCGGAATCACCACCGCTGAGGCGAGTGTGATCGCGCCGTTCGAGCGCAGCTGGACATTCCCGGCGGATTCCCTTCGCGGTGCGGACGTAATCGCGCGGTGGGCGGACGGCGAAGCCGCCGCTATCGAGAGACCCGCCGATTCAGGTTGCGTGCGATCGGTGGCGATTCCTGTCGCCAGCCTTGGTGACCTCGCTATCGGGCACGACTTCGTGCGACTTGTCGGATCGATCTCGCGGCCATGTGCGCAAGTCGCGGCGACGATCCCCGCCGATCCCGGCGATGTCGCAAGGCTTATCCGGAGCGGGGCGCTGGCTCCGCGCGCGGCTTTTCAATCGCCCACCGACACTCGATCGACGCTCGCGCCCTGGCTATTTGCGCTCGCGCTAGCGACGGCGATAACCGAGTTGTTCGTGCGCCGTCTGGCGCGAGAAAAGCCCCTCGCTGTTAACAAACCATCCTCGATCGAGGAGCGGGCAGCGTGACCGCTCTCGAGACTGTCCGGCGTACCCAGCGCATCGTTGGCGCCACTGCCGTCATCCGCGCGATCGCACTCGGCGTTACCGCGTCGCTCGTGATCCTCGCCGTGGGATCCTTTGCGTCGCTCGCCTTTCCAGCCCTGTCGAATCAACCCGCGGCAGGCGCCGTGGTCGCGGTGCTTGCTGGACTTATCGTCGCGGCAGTCTTGCTCTGGCGGGCGAGACATTTCCTTTCCGCCGGCCGAGTGGCGTTATGGCTGGAGGAGAGAGTACCCGCGCTTCAGTACTCGCTTGTTACTTCGCTGGAGCATGTGTCATCGCCGTTCACCTCGTCGATGGAGGCCAGCGTAGAACGCGAGAACGTCGGACGCGCGACCATGACGGCAGTCCGTCGTCCGCTCGCTGCGGTGTTGGCCGCGGTGTTGGCCGCGCTGCTACTACTATATATATCGCCGTCAGGCGCGTTCGGCCGCAGCGCCACCTTCTCCTCTTTCGGCAGGCTCGGCCACGGTTCTTCCGGCGCTCCCGGTACCCGGCTCGATGACATCGAGGCGCGAATCACACCGCCGTCCTACACCGGCGAAGCCGCAACTACCATTCGCGACCCTTCATCAATAACCGCCCTCACCGGCAGCACAATCTCGATTCGCGGCGACGGCCCAGCCGCCAATCTCACGGCCTCGCTCGACAGACCTCTAAGAATCGTCGAAGCGGGCGGCAGATGGTCTGTCGCCATGCAGATGCCGGCCAAGCCAGCCGCACTCAAATTCAACGACCGTGGTTTCGAGCGGATCATCGTCCTCGCACCTCGCGCCGATAATCCTCCGGCAATAGTTCTCGCTTCACCCGCGCACGACACCGCACTCCGCACTCCGCGACTCGTCGTCCAGCTCGCGGCGACGGCCACCGACGATATCGGCCTCAGCGAAGGCCACTTCGAATATCTGATCACCACCGGATCCGGCGAGATCTTCAAGGCTCGAACCATCAACACGCCAACGGTCCGCTTCAACAGCTCGCGCCGCGCTGCGCTCAATGCTACTCTCGATCTCGCCTCGCTCAACCTCGGCGAAGGAGACGTCGTCTCGATGCGCGCGATCGCCAGTGATGGGAACACGTTGACCGGCCCTGGCGTCGCCACTTCAGATACACGCACCGTCAGGATCGTCCGCGCCAGTGAATACGACTCACTCGCCGTCGAAGCCGCCGCGCCACCGCCCCTCGACAGCTCGGCGACGAGCCAGCGAATGCTCGTCGCGATGGCCGAACAACTGGTGCGCGAGCAGCCGAAGCTGGCGCGCCCCGACCTCGTCAAACGATCGACCGACATCGGTGAGCTCGAGGATCGTATCCGCCGCCGAGTGCGCGAGATCCTGACCGACGGCGAGGAGACACCGGTCCAGGAGCAGCCGGATTCACTCGGCGCGACGGTTCAGGAGATGGAGTCGCCGGACGAAATCAGCGGAACGAAAAATCCCGATCTCAAGTCCGCGTACAATTCGTTGTGGGAAGCTGTGCGCTCCCTGCGTATCGCCGAACCGTCTGCTGCGCTACCACCGATGCGGGCGGCACTGAAGGCGCTCGACCGCGCGCGTCTCGCCAATCGCCTCTATCTTCGCGGTACTCCTCCGAAAATCATCGTCGATCTCAACCGGGTGCGTCTCACGGGAACGGAAAAGGGGGGCAGCAGCACCCGCTCTCCGCGATCCTTTGCGGATTCCACCCGTGCGCGCCTCGCTACCCGTTTCGAGGCATTGCTGCGATCCATCGACAAGGATCCAGCGCGTGCGATCTCCGAGCTCGCCTTGCTCCGCGTCGAGGCGCTGACGACTCTGCCCGACTTCGCTACTGCCCTCGGCGAAGCGTCCGATGCAATTCGCAACCGGCACGATGCGACTATGCCTCTGGTACGTGCGCGCCGTGTGCTGGACGGACAGCCCGTCGTGACGCCTGCTCTCACGCCCTGGGCGGGTGGAGGCGATGAATGAGCGCCTTCGTCTTTTGCACCGGGCAGTACGAGTCGGGCGACTGGGACAGCGCTCCCAGTCTTCCCGCAAATCTGATCGACTCAATCGCGAGATACACGTCGGTGTCGGTAGCGCCGTCGGGAGTGAGCGTCCCCCTATCGTCGGAGACTCTTCTCGAGTATCCACTCGTGTATCTCACCGGCCATCTGCCGTTCCGTTTCAGCGAAGCCGAACGCAGAAACGTGCGGAAGCTGGTGGACCGCGGCGGGATGCTCTTCATTGACGACCACAACCACGATATCGGCGGAGTGTTTCACAACACCGCGTTCGAGGAGATTTCTCGCACGTTCTCACCGTTAAAGGATTTGCCGAATGATCACGAGATCTATCGGACGTTCTTCAAGTTCGCCGACGGTCCGCCCGCCACCAGTCACGAGCTCAATGGCTGGGGGGATAATCTCGTGCACAAGAATCTTCAGGCGGTAATGCGGGGTGATCGCATCGCGGTGCTATACAGCAGCAAGGATTACAGCTCGGAGTGGAATTATTCGCCGGACGCCAAGCGATTCTCGACTGTCGACAACACACGCTTCGGCGTGAACATCATCGTCTATGCCCTCACGCGCTGAGATGCGGGTCCGCGGTGAATGGGCGTTGCGGTCGCTGGTGATCGCCGCGCTGCTGGGAATGTTGTGGCAGACATTGCGCCCGGCGGGCGGTTCGACCGCCGCTTCAATCAACAGGCGCCAGCTGGGTGGCAATGTCCTGACGACATGGAGCGAGATGCCAATCGCACCTGGCAGCATTCACCTGCAACTGGATAGCACTCCTTCACCGGTTGAACGCGCGTGGCTCGGCGCCCTGTCGGGTGCGGGCACTGAGGTCACTTGGAGCGGTGATCTTGGTCCGCTGGTGATCGGCGCGAGCCCAATAGCTACCCCCGGCGGCGGCACCAAGGTGTCTGTCAGTGGGGCAGGTGGATCTCCTGTCGTGCTCAGCGACGAAATCGGTGCGATAGATACGATTCGTGCGCAGGGCCTCGGCGCGTCGGTGGCGCTCAAACGGCCGGGCTCCAGGCTCGTCGCGCGCGCAAAGGGCGCGATCGCCTCAACCGCGCAAACCGACTCCGTAACGCTGCGCAAAGTGATGGTGATCGGAAGCGCGGGCTGGGAATCGAAGTTCGTCGTTGCCGCTCTCGAGGAAGAGGGCTGGAAAGTCGACGCGTTCATTCGCGTCGCGCCGAGCGTCGATGTCACTCAGGGCTCGGGCGCGGCGATCGACACGTCCCGCTATTCGGCCGTGGTGGCGCTGGACAGTGCGGCGTCGCCATACGCAGCAAGAATCACCGAGTTTGTAAGAGCCGGTGGCGGATTGGTGCTTGAGCCCGGCGCGGCCGTACTCGAAGGCATGTCCACTCTTCGCGCCGGAAACGCCGGTAACGTGCTGTCATCCACGGGGTCCCGCGAAGCTGGCGAGTCGGTGACTGAGACCTCGCTTCGGCTGAGACCAATTACGTCACTGCGCGCAGATGCGATTCCGCTGGAGAATCGTAACGGATCCATCTCACTCGCGGCGCGACGCGTCCGCGCGGGCCGTGTCCTCCAGACGGGCTACGATGAAACCTGGCGCTGGCGAATGGACGGCGGAGACGACGGGCTTCGCGACCATCGTCAGTGGTGGAGCGGCTTACTCAGCCAGGTGGTCTATGCTCCGGAGGCGCCACGAGCACCTAAGATCGCGGGCGCCGCAGCGATTACTGCCGACGAGTCGCCTCTATCTGGTCTCATCGCGTCGATTGGACCAGCGGCACCACGGAACTCTGCCAGTCTTTCCGCCAATAAGGGAAACCGGATGGCTGCTTTGTTCGCGGTCATGATCCTCGCGCTTCTTACCGAAGTCGCATCGCGGCGTTCGCGCGGCGCAAGCTGACTCGCCACGACGCGCGCTAGAAGCGGTAGACGGCCGCCGGTCGTGCGGCTAGGCGAGCAGCTCGTTCCTTCTTGCTTTGACCGAGTTGTAGCACTCGCAGGCAATTCTCGTCAGTCCTTCGCGGTCGACGATAGTGATCGTTCCGTATCTGCCGGTGACGAGATTCTTGCGCTCGAGACCGCCCATCGCCGTCGTCACTCCGGAGCGGCGAACCGCCAGCATCTGCGCGAAGAATTCCTGGGTCAGGCTGAAGTGCGCGTTGCGAACCGCATCCGCTGACAGGAGTAGCCAGCGCGCGCAGCGTTGCTCGATGAGGTGGATGCTGTTGCACGCCGCCGATTGCGCGATGGAGTCCTGGGTGAACTGCGCATACTTGTGGAGCATCGCGGTCAGCGCTGGGGAGGTCTCGAGCAGCGACTCGAAATCGTCCGCAGAGATCTTGTACGCGTCGCCTCCGATCTGACACACGGCCCGCACGAACGACGTTTTGACGCCGTGAAAGAGTGGCAATCCAGCCGCGCCCTCATGGCCGACAGTGATGGCTTCGATCGATGGCCCGCCAGCGAGAACACTAAGTAGCGAAATCATCGCGGTTACTGGAAAGTAGACCGTGGTAATCGCATCACCGTTCTCGAACAGCACGTCGCGCGTCTTGAGAGTGACTTTCTCGGCTTTGGCCGTGAACGCTTTCAGCTCCTCAGGCGGGAGTTTGGCGAGGAGAAGGTTCTCTTCTGGAGTGGCTGGGCCCACACCGTCGCCGGTCGATCTGAGATCCAGATCGTCTGCTACGCGGCTACGCCCGTCATTGCCGACGGGGTCGCGAATATCTTTTCGGATTGCCATGCACCCTTCTTGTAGGCGTTTGGACGCCAGAGGGTCGCAGGCTGCGTACGCCCGTAGCGATCTGGAAGTAACTGTCCATCGCAGTGTACGGTACTACACGCGGTAATACAATGAGCAACTGTGCAAGCATGTACCATTGACGACGTACATTTGTGCGATGCTGAACAATCGAGATGTACTGTGCGCTGATGCACAGTCGCGCTGACGCCCGGGGAAAGTCAGAGGCGCGCGTTTGAAGTGTCGTTCTTCATCTCG
The DNA here is from genome assembly GCA_045803585.1 of Gemmatimonadaceae bacterium. GTDB lineage: Bacteria > Gemmatimonadota > Gemmatimonadetes > Gemmatimonadales > Gemmatimonadaceae > UBA4720. The sequence continues at coordinate 2,997 of JBJMOT010000055.1, read as the reverse complement.
AGTCGCGATGTACTGGTCACACCGCGCGCTGACGAACGATTGAGGTCGCGGGTGCCTTCGTAAAGCTCGCCGATGAAAATACTGATCAGACGATCAATCATCTCGTCGCGCTGTAAGCCGTAAGGAACCGCCAGCTCGTCGGTGGCCTCGACAAGCGCACACTTGAACGCAATCAGAAATTTCTCTCTGTCACAGTCGATGGGAGCCTGCGCGCACAGGTCGCTGACGAACGCGCGCTGTTTGGGCGTCGCGAAAACGTCGATCTGGCTCGTTGCCACCGCGGATCGTATCAGTAACAGTTGCGCCGGTGACAGATTCACGTGAGCTCAATCCGTAGAAGCGTGTTGCAAAGCCAACGCTCGGCGAAGTACCGTGTTCGCGGGTCCACTATACGTACTATCGACTTCTACGCAAGTATGCTTTCGTCTGTTGAATCGCTTCGCAATTGTGCGCTGGCGCGCTTTGATCTGAAGACACTCCAGGCCGACGATACCCTCAATCGATTATTCGCGAAGACACGGGCAGAGCGTACCAGAGAACGGCGCAGACATGCGCCATGCTTCCCGCCAACACGAACAAGTGCCACACCGCATGGTGATAACGCCGGCGATCGTCGCGCACGTAGAACACAACTCCGAGTGTGTAGCACAATCCCCCGGCAACCATCCACGCCAGTCCCCTCGGCGCGAGGTGAAGCATGAGTGGCCGCAGCGCGATGACTGCCAGCCAGCCCATGCCCAGATAAACCGCTGTCGACAACGCGGGAAGGCGCGCTCCGAAGGCGCTTTTCAGAGCAATTCCGACGATTGCGAGACCCCAGATGACGCTGAAAAGCGTCCAGCCCCACGGCCCTCGCAATGTGATCAGAGTGAAGGGAGTGTAAGTGCCGGCGATGAGCAGGTAGATCGCCGAATGATCGATCCTCCGAAACAGCGCCTTCACGTCCGGTGTCCGAACCGCGTGATACAACATCGATGACGTGAAAAGGAACAACAACGTCGTAGCGTAAGTGGCGGCAGCGACAACTCGCCACGGATCCCGAGTCCGCACGGCGACGATAACGAGAAACGGTCCAATAACGAGCGTAAGCACTACGCCGAGTCCGTGCGTAAGACTGTTGGCGATCTCTTCGCCACCCGACTGTGCCCTCGATTTCATGGCAGCATGCTCTTGCGTGTCATGCGACGATTCCCATATTCCCGATTCGCGTATAGCTGCATCATCCGTAGTCTCCGACCAACCCCCAGCCCGTGGAAATCGAGTTCGATCAGGAAGGGAAGACAACTATAAGTATGGCGGGGAATCTGGTCACGGAGCAGCTTCGCGCGAAGATCCGTGAAACCGAGGATGCCCGGGTGCGCGCGCTTCAGCTGCATCTGTTGACGGCGTCACTTTCGATGGCGGCCACGCCGGAAGATGTCGCGAACGCCGTGGTGGACCGTGTCCAGCTTTCATTTCCCGGCGTAGCCGGTGTGGTAATGGCGCGCCGATCGCGGAGCGGTGACTCGCTCGAGTTGATGCAGGCGAGAGATATGCCGCAAGAAGTGTTCGAACAGTGGCGCACCATTCCACTTTCGGCCCGCGCTCCGCTCTCCGACTCCGTTCGGGAAGCGAAGCCTATCTTCCTCCAATCACCAGCCGATTGGCGTGATCACTACCCGGACCTCGTCGGTGTTCTCGCTGAGACAGGCCACCAGGCACAGATGGTTGCGCCGCTGATCGTTGCCGGTCGTTGCATCGGAGTAATGGGTGTCGCATTCAGGGAGCCGCGCCACTTCAGCGCTGAAGACCGCGAGCTGTTGTTGTCGGTTGCCGCCCAATGCGCGCTCGCGCTGGAGCGCGCGCGGCTCTACGAGGCCGAGAAGGAGGCGCGCACCGCCGCCGAGGATGCGAATCGGGCCAAGGGGGATTTCCTGGCTGCCATGAGTCACGAGCTGCGCACGCCGCTCGGCGCCATCGCCGGCCACATCGATATTCTCGCGCTTGACCTCTATGGTCCGACCACGCCTAAGCAGCAAGACGCGCTGCAGCGAGTCAAGCGTGCCCAGAAGCATTTACTCGGAATCGTCGACGACTTACTGAACTTTGCACGGCTGGAGCGAGGCCGGGTCGAGTTCATCATCACGCCCGTTAGGCTGCGCGAAGTAATCGACGATCTCACAGCGATGATCGCACCACAATTCACCGCCAAGGAGATCGAGTACACGGTGGAGGTATCCGACGAGGCCATCGCAGTGAATGCCGACCGCGGCAAGCTCAGTCAGGTGCTTCTCAATCTTCTCACCAACGCGTCGAAGTTCACACCAGCTGGTGGACGCGTATCGCTCGCGGCGCGCGATAGGTGCGCCGGCGGAGCCGACGAACGGCCGATGGTAGAAATCAGCGTGACGGATTCGGGAATCGGAATTCCTGAAGACAAGCTGCAGGCGGTGTTCGATCCATTCGTGCAGCTCGACACCGATCCCGCCCACCGCCATCAAGGCACGGGACTCGGCCTCGCCATCAGCAGGGACTTGGCGCGGGGAATGGATGGCGAGCTCACCGCCGAGAGCAATCCTGGCATCTCGACGACGTTTACTCTGATTCTCGAGAAGGCCGCGGTTTAGCCTTCGCGCTTCATGCGCTCCTGGCGGGCAATCTCACGTTTGCTGGGAGAATCGAGCGAAACGTCTCCAATCTTGACCTCACCCTCTCGTTCGTAATGGCCGACGATCAGACCATTTGGAGAGATGCGAGACCTGGTGAGCTTGAACGAGTGCGGCGCCGCGTCGTCGGCGAATAGCTTTTTGCCCGCGCCAAGCACGACCGGCACCGTGAAGATGCTTATGGCGTCGACGAGGTCATTGGCGAGCAGCGCGTGCACAAGCTCGGTGCTGCCTTGAGTGACGAGGTTGGGCCCGTCTTCCTGCTTAAGGCGCTTCACATCGGCGATACCGCGCAGAAGTACTGATCCAGCCCAGCTCATATCGACCTCGCCTGAGCGTGAAACCGCGTACT
>JBJMOT010000054.1:0-22432 GCA_045803585.1 Gemmatimonadaceae bacterium | reverse complement strand
TTCCTCGCAGACGGCAATCCGGCTGATCACGTTCCGTCTCCGGTGTTCTTCAGGACGACGTGGGGGAGCGACTTCTCGGCGGGTGCGAACGCTCCGGGAACCTACAGCCTCCCGATCGCCTTCACCCTCACCGCTCCGTAAACAATGCGGCGTTCTCGCTCTCGCTCGTCGGGGATGGCGAGCGCAGAGCGCCGCGGGCGAGCACAGTTCGCTGTACTCGCCGTCTCTCTAGGCGTATTCACGCCCCAACCCACATCGGCGCAACTCCTCGTTGACCCACTCCAGGTAACGATCGGCGTGGCCGGTCCCGGCACAGCGCTGTCCAGTTTATCGCTCTCGAACACGTCAGACAAACCGGTGCAGGTATCGATCACCCGCGGAGACTGGGATCGCGCCGAGAACGGCGACAACCGCTTTTTCCCCGGAGGTTCTACGCCGCACTCATGCGGCCGGCTGTTGAGCGTTTCTCCACCGTCCGTTCGCCTGGAACCGCACACTTCGCGCGTTGTCCGCCTCGCGGTTCAAGCCGACTCGCTGCTCACCCGGGAGTGCTGGGACATCGTCTTCGTTGAGGAGTTGCCTCAGCGCACAGCAACTAAAGGAAACTCGTTGGAGTTCACTTTCCGCACCGGGGTCAAGGTCTACATCGGCCCTCCCGGGCTGCCGCGCCACGGAGTGGTGGAGGGCATGGCGGTGGTGGATTCGCCGAAACCGGCAATTGCCATACGCTTCCACAATACCGGAGGCACACACCTTCTCGCGAAAGGCCGGCTCGAGTTCCGTCGCGTCGACAACAGCCTGGCGTCACAGGTCGAGATCGGCGACTTCCCGACTTTGCCGGGAGCGCTTCGGAGAGTAGTGGTCAACGTGCCGAGCGACCTGCCGCCGGGCGTATATATCGTTCTGGCGCTGATCGATTTTGGCGGCGCGGAGCTCGTCGCGGGACAGATCGACTTCCAGGCGAAGTAAGGCGATGAACCCGCTGCGGCGGCATTGTCGGATTCTCACCCGCGCCATGATCGCCTCGCTCACGTTGGCGTTCGGGTCATCCAATTCCTTCGCGCAACCTGATGCCACCCGGCTCACAGTCACGACGTCCAACGTCACCTTCGATCCTCCGACGGTCGACGACTACAGGAAAGGCTTCGTGGCCTCAGCACAGGGCATCACCTTCACCGTATCCACGCAGAACGGAACACGCCTCCGCTTGGCTACGGTCTCGATCCGCGGCACCGCAGCGACTGTGGGTGGTGGAAAGCCCGTCGGGGATGTGCAGTGGCGTCGCGCCGACCGACCTGACTGGAACTCTCTCACGCTCTTAGACATGGACGTCGAGGGACACCAGATGACTGACGTGCTGAACAATCCGTGGAGTAACGGGATCCTCTTTCGGGTTCGCGTCACGTGGGCAGCCGATCCGCCGGCAACTTACAGCGCCGATATCCTGGTCACCTTGACCCAAATCCTTCAGTGACGAGGGCCAGCCGGTGCGCAGGTCTTGTCGCGGCAGTTGTCGCCTGTGGCGCTGTCAGTAAAGTCTTGGCAGCTCAGCAGTCGAGGGTCATGGTGGGCTCAACTCCAGCGGCGGCAACCAGCATTGTCACTACTGTGACAGCCGGTTCTGACTCAGTGACAGTCCGTGGCGTGTCGGTTTCGGGTTCTCCACGCACCTACCAGGTGGTGGGCATACCCGTTCCCGATGCGCTCGCGCAGTACGCCCAGGTCGAGGTGTCGATCACGCCCCGGGGGGAATTCACGCTGCTTGGCGCGCCTGCCCGCATCATGACCCCGCAAGCTGGCCACCGAATCATCGTCGTCACGATCGGGATTCCCTCCAATGCATTGGCCGGGAGAAGGCTCGCCGCTGAAGTCCGTTTCACGGCGGTCGGAGCTCAGACCGAGATCGTGCCGGTCGAGATCGACGTGACCCGTATGCGCAGCATCGCATTGCGTCCGACGACGCGGGTCAACGCACAGGCAGGCAGTGACGTCGTTCTGCCGTTCGAGGTTGCCAATCTGGGCAACGGTGTCGAGCGGTTGACGACAGAGATCACGAGCCCCGGCGGCTGGTCAAGTCGTGACATCAAGGAGGTACGCCAACTGACGATCGCACCCGGTGAAAGCGTGGCGCGCAAGATCAGGCTCAAGGTTCCTTTGCGCGCGAGCACCGGGACATCCTTCGTTCACGTCGATGTTCTCGCCGGCGGCGATACCGTCGCCGCGCGCACGATGCCGATCGAGGTCTTCAACACCGGATCGGTCGCACCGCAATCCGGCCCACTTGTCATTACAGGCCTGACTCACGCTCTGGACGAGAACGGTAAGCCGAGCGACCTCATTACTGTCACCGCCAACGGCGCCTTGTACGACTCTGTCCGCATCGACGGACAAGTCTCGATTGGCTCCCCACCCGGAGCGGCGGCCGGCTACGCCTACGCCCATCTCGGCACGTACCAGTTTCCGGCGACAATGACGTTGTCAGCTCCGCACGGGGTGCTTGGGCTCGGCCTCACCGGGACTTCGTTTTCCGAGCTGACGGGGTTGTACACTTATGGTCAGGGCGCCCGGCTGTATCTCGAGCGTCGTGCGTGGAACCTGCTCGCGATGGGCGCCGTCTCACTTCTCACACCCGTAACAACCGTCCGAAAGCCAATGCTCGGATTGCGAGGTGAGCGACACCTCGGTGCGGCGAGTGTGAGCGGGTCCATAACGCATCTCGCCGATGCCGGTCCGTATCCGCGCCGACTGGACGCCCTCGGGGTTGGCGCCGCCGTGCCGATGTTCGCAAAGACGATCCTCAGGTTCGAAGTTGCCGAGCGCCGCTACCAAGCCGGAGATGGGCTCGGTTGGTCGACCGAGTTGGGTCGCTTTGTGGGTGACAACAACATCCAATTCCGGGCGAGCCACGCCCCCGGAGGGAGTGAGGCTTTTGCCCGAGCCACCGACGAGTTGCAGGGGAACATCTCACAGCGGGTTGCAGCACACGCGTTGATCGGCGCAAGCGCGTGGCACACTACCGACGCAACTTCGGTCTTCAACGCGCTGAAGACGGAAGGTCTCGCACTGAGGCCGCAGTTCCTTCTCGGCCGCTCCATGACGTTTGCCCTGGAGGCCCGCTCTTATCTCTACGACGCAACCTCGCGCCCGACGGAGTCGAGTAGTACCGGCGGCTTCGGCAGCCGCGAACAGCAGCTGGGCGCCATTCTCACCACCGGTTTCCGGCAGTTTTACCTCAACACCTCCGGTTATCTCGGAAATGTCACGCGCACCACAACTCTGGTCCCGCAGCTCACCACCTCGGAACGCGTCCCGAGAAATTATCTGACGGCCTCGGTTGGCTGGATGGGAACTCCCGGCTTCGTGGAGATGCAGGCTCGCATCGAGCAGACTCGAGACCACGGCGGGTTCGTCGTTCAGCAGAACGTGTTCGGGGTTCGAGGCGACAGAGTCGTTCTTCCCTGGCTCCGCGGAATTCGTGCGGTGGGCGAAGTCCAGCGAGTGACCGGTTTCGGAGACTGGCGTGCCGCGGCCGTGCGCGGCGGTCTGGCGGTGCCTTTGACGAGCGGGTTCGCATTCCGGGTAAATGCCGAACGGAACTCAATCTTTCGTGCATCGGACGGCAAGGTGCCGTGGATCTTTGGGGCCCGGATCGAGCATGCTCGTACGCTTCCCATGATCCGCGGTCCGGGGACGTCGGGTTACGTCTATCGCGATCTGAACGGCAATCAGCGCCGTGACGACGGTGAGCCTGGAGTTGCGGGTGTCGTAGTGAGACGCGACGGACAAAACGCCGTCGCCGATGCGAGCGGAAGGTACCATGTCGGTGGAGATGGTCGTCGACAGATCAGCGTCGATGAAGCATCGCTACCCGACGGATTGTCACCGAACGATTCGAGGCGGCGCGATATCGGCTTGACCCAGTCGAGCGACGCGGAGCTCGATCTCGTTGTTGCTCCGCGATCCGTCGGGACCATCGTGCAGATCGACCTGAGCAAGGCTCGCATCATCGCGCGCGACCACACCGGCCGCGAGTGGAACGCGATAATGACTGGGCCCCACACCGCGAGCTTCTTGTCGCTGCCGGTCGGAACCTACGGTCTGGAGCTCGATCTCTCGGAAATAAGCGAGCCGTTGGTGCCGCGCGCGCCAATACCGCTGCTCATCGTCGCCAGCCCGAAAACGAAACCAATCACGGTCACCCTTGATCCGCGACCGGTACAGATTTGGGACGGCACGGGCCAAAGGGGTTTCCAAAAGTGAAGGCCGTGGCGGCGTTGCTCATCGCGATCACCGTCCCGACGAGGATTGTTGGACAGTCATGTCTCGCAACGGTCCCTTCCGTCAACTGCAGCCTTCCAGGTCAGGTCGTGCTTACCGCCAACGGACTGGTTTCACTTCAAACGAGCAGCGCCGCCACCACACTCCCTCCCCCAAGTGCGGCCGATTACAACGCCGGGTTCAACGGCACCGTAGGCCCGACCCTCACCATCGCTGCGAACCAGGCGTGGACGGTCTACATCCGCGCGGCGGCGCCGCTATGGACAGCTACAAATACATCCGGAAGTTTGGCAGCGAGGGCGACCAAACCTGCGGAGGACCTCGGGTGGAGCACCGCGTCCAACGGAGTTTTCACACCGCTTTCGACAACTGATGTCAAAGTCGTCAGCGGGCCGGCGAGCGGAGAGAATATCGCGACACTTTACTTCCGAGCTGTATACAATTGGCGCCTCGACACGCCCGGCAATTATTCTTTGCCGCTCCTGCTGACTTTGACGTCGCCTTAGGAACTGGAAACTCCGCCTTACTGGCTCTTTTCAGCTTCAGCCAAACGCCTGGCTCGAACTGACGTGCAGGCGATTTTCTTTCAGTTAAAGGCAGCTGCCGGCGTCGGTCTCATCGCGTTGGTGGGCAAAATCTTAGACTCAAAAACCGAATAAAAGCCGACGCATTTCTGCGCTTGCCAGAAGTGCAATAATATTACTTGACCCGTCAGGTAATATCTCTGGATTGCACGCGTCTGGCGAACCCAAAACAGCTACGCAAAACTCGCTGTTTCGCGTAGCAGTCCGTGCAAAAAAGTCAACGGACTTCTCTCCAAAAACTCGGTAGAAACCCTGTTGCAGGAGAGATCCGTTTTCGTCTTATAGGTGCACGACCCCAACTGCTTTGAAACGGACCGGTTTTCGGCCGCAGGCTAGTACCGGCACCATCAAAATTTCTCGGAGAGAAACTCACAATGAAAGCGACCCGTTCCCTCTTGGCCGCGATGGTGCTTGCCACTGTCATCGGCACTACCCAAGCCAACGCTCAGTGCAGCGGCAACGCTGGTAGCTGCAACACCACCAACACCGCGTCAGTCACCGTTGGCGCGCTGGTCAAGCTCGACATGAGCACGACCACCACCACCCTGACGGCCCCGACTGTCGCCGACATCGTCGCCGGAGCCACAATCGCCAACGCCGGTCCCGTTTTCACCATCAAGGCCAACAGAGCCTGGAGCCTGAAGATCAAATCGCAGAACAACTCGAACTGGTCCTACACCGGCACCGACGGCGGTGTGAAGCCAATTGGCGATCTTGCCTGGTCCACCGCGGCCAATGGCACTTTCGCCGCCCTGACGAGCAGCGACGCGACCGTCACCTCCAGTACGGCCGCCAGCAATGGTGCGACTGCGCCGATTTTCTTCCAGACCAGCTGGTTGAATGACTTCACGAGCGTCAGCAACGCACCTGGTAAGTACGACCTGCCGATCGTCTTCACCCTCACGGCTCCGTAACTAATGCGGCATTCTGGCTCTCGCTCGCCCGAAAGGGCGAGCGCAGAGCGCAGAGGGCGAGTACGGTACGCCGTGCTCGCCCTTTGCGCTGTAACGGTCTCGCAGCACGCGCATGCGCAGCTGCTGGCAGACCCGCTCGAAGTGACGATCCTCGCACCTGGGGCCAACCGCGTCGCCACGAGCTTTTCACTCTCGAACACTTCCGACAGTCCCGTCCAGGCGACGATCAGTCGCTCTGATTGGGACCGCGTAGAAAACGGCGATAACCGTTTCCTCGCGGCCGGCTCCAGCGGCACGTCGTGCGGGGCAATACTCTCCGTCTCACCACTCTCGGTCCGCATCGAGCCGCACACGTCGCGCGTCGTCAGACTTGCCGTGCAAAGCAACGCCGCGTTGACCCACGAGTGCTGGGACATCGTCTTCGTCGAAGAAGTACCCCAGCGCAGTGCCACCAAAGGCAATTCGCTCCAGTACATCTTCCGCACTGGCGTGAAAGTCTACGTGGCGCCTCCCGGCCTGACCCGCGATGGCGCGATCGAGGACATGTCGATCGTCGACGCGCCGGTCGCCAAGTCCGGTTCGTCGGCAACGCAGGCCAAGACCGTCAGCGCGGTGCCCTCGCCTGCGGACTCGAAGCGTCAGATCGCCATCCGCTTTCACAACACTGGCGGAATGCACCTCGTCGCCAAAGGCCATCTGGAGTTTCGTCGTCTCGACAACTCCGTAGCAAAGCAGGTTCCGATCGATGAATTCCCGACCCTGCCGGGCGCGATTCGCAAAGTCCTGGTCGATGTGCCCACTGATCTGCGCGCCGGCGACTACGTGGTGCTCGCGCTGATCGACTTCGGCGGTGCCGAGCTCGTTGCGGGTCAGATCGATTACCAGGCCAAGTAGCAGCGAATGCGCGCCGTACAGCGGATGCTCCGTGGCGTCAGCACCAGTACGGTTGTCGTGCTTGCACTGGTCGCGGCCGCCTCTCCGCTCGCCGCTCAGAAAACCAGTCTCGCCGTCAGCGGTGGCACCATCACCTTCCCCGCTCCGACGGCAGCCGACTACATCGCCGGCTTCGTCAACTCGGCAACTGGTGTGACCTTCACCATCAACTCGACCAACGGCGTTCAGCGTACTACGACGGTCAGCATTCGCGCCACCTCCGCGAATCTCGGTAACGGCAAGGTGATCGGCGATCTGCAGTGGCGTCGTTCAGATCTCGCCGCCTGGAGCTCCATAACCGCGGCCGATGCGCAGGTCGAACAGCGCATCGTCGTCAACAAGGGCCTGAACGATCCGTGGAGTAACACGATCTTCTTCCGGATGTTGCTGAATTGGACAACCGACGGACCGGCAACCTACACCGCGGATTATCAGATCACGCTCTCGCAGACGGTGCCGTGATCCAGACTGCCCGCCTGCGCTACCTGATTGCCGGTTTCCTCGCGTGCGCTCTCGCCAATTCGGCGGGGGCTCAGTCGTTCGCGCTATCAAAGCCTGGAGCGAAAACGACGAGCTTTGCCGCGTCTGTGCGCTCCGACTCGGCGCGGAACACAGAAGTTACCCTCCCAGCGATCACAGCCACCGGCGCTCCCCGGTCATATCAGGTCATTTCCGTTCCACTGCCGGATGTGATCGCGCAGGCGGCGGAGATCACCGTCGTCATCGTGCCCAAAGGTGACTTCGTGATTCTCGGGGCCCGGTCCCGGAAGCTCGATGCACGCGCGGGACAACGGAAGTTCGGCGTCACCATCGGCATTCCGGCGAGCGCGCTAGCCGGGCACATCGTCGCAGCCGAAGTGTTCTTCATTTCGTCCGCCTCGCCGACCCTGGTCGTACCCGTTGAAATCGACGTCAGCGCCGTACGAAATATCGTGTTGCGTGCAGGGGCTGGCCCGCTCAACGCGCAGGCGGGAAGCGATATCGTCCTTCCTTTCGACATCACGAACTCCGGCAATGCGGTTGAACACGTCGATGCGAAGCTCATCTTGCCGGACGGTTGGGCGGCACGCGAGCTCAAGCAGACACCGATGGCACTCGAGCCGGGTGAGAGCGTCAAGCGCCGTGTTCGACTGAAGGTGCCCGCACTCTCGAGCACCGGATCATCGTTCGTGCAGGTAGAGCTGCTTTCGGGAGCAGACACTCTCGCGGCGGAGACCGTGACCGTCGAAGTATTCAACTCGAGCACGATCGGGCAGCAGTCCGGGCCCCTCGTCACCACTGCCTATTCCGCGGCTCGCGATGAAAACGGGAATGCCAACCAGCTGATGTCACTAACTGCGACCGGTGCTCTTTTCGATTCAGTTCGAGTCGATGCTCGCGTCTCGGAGGCATCGCTCTTTGGCGCAGCGGCGAGCAACACGTTTGCTCACCTGGGCAGCTACCAGTCATCGGCGTCAGTGGTGCTTACCGCGCCTTCCGCGCAACTCAGCTTCGGGAATACCGGGACATCCTTCTCGGACCTGACGGGATTGTATCCGTACGGACAGGGCGCTCTGATTCACCTGCAGCATCCCGAATGGAACGTCCTCGCGCTCGGCGCCTTCTCGATGGCGACCGGCATTGCCGCCGAGCGGAAGCCGATGTTGGGACTTCGTGGAGAACACCAATTCGGCGTTGCGCAGCTGAGCGCATCTGTCTCCCATCTCGCTGATACCGGTCCTTCGCCGCGACAACTCGACGCCGCCGGTGTGGGCGCCGCTGTTCCAACTGCCTTCGGCAGCACCTTCAAAGCCGAGGTCGCCGAGCGGCGCTTCGACGCCGGCTCGGGCCTCGGTTGGTCGAGCGCGCTGGTGCGAATGAGCGGCGAAAGCTCCGAAGAACTGCGAGCGACGCACGCTCCTGGTGGCAGTGACGCGTTTGCGCGCGCGACCAACGAGTTGGTCGCGAACGTGTCAGAGCGACTGACCCGCCGTACATCTGTCAGCGCGAGCGCATGGAGCACCACCGACGAGACTTCGGTATTCAGCGGCCTGAAGTCGAACGGATTCTCTTTCCGCCCGCAGTTCGCGATCCATGGCGCGACAACGCTCGCGGTCGAAGCCAGATCTTATTTCTTCGACGCCAGTTCGCGTGCGACAGCGCCGGGAAGTGGCGGGGCATTTGGCAATCGGGAGCAGCAACTGGGAATCAATCTCAACACCTCCGTTCGCCAGTATTTCGTCAACAGCACTGCTTACCTCGGCAACGTCACCCGCACCGTCACGCCGCCTGGCTTGGCGACGATTTCAGATCGCACGCCGAGAAATTACTGGACGGCCAATGCGGGCTGGTCCGGCGCGGCCGGACTCGTCGAGCTCCAGACGCGAATCGAGCAGACTCGTGATCGAGGAGGATTCGTCAACCAGCAAAATCTGTTCGGGGTCCGCGCAGATCAGGTCGTCCTGCCAGGTCTTGGCGGAGTTCGCGGAGAAGGCGAGCTACAAAGGATCAGCGGCTTTGGCAGCGAAAAGTCATCGATCATGCGCGCCGGCCTTGCTGTGCCGCTGATCAGTGGCCTGGCTGTGACGATCGACGCTGAACGCAATTCGATCTTTCACTCGGCGAGCGGATCTGTCCCATGGGTCTTTGGCTTCCGCCTCGAGCATGCTCTCACCGTTCCGATGCTGCGCATGCCCGGGACGTCCGGTTACGTCTTTCAGGATCTGAACGGCAATCAGCGGCGCGACAATGGTGAACCCGGCGTTGCGGGCGCGATCGTCAGACGCGGCGGTGAGACTGCCGTTGCCGACGCGAGCGGGAAGTACCGAGTTGGTGGTGACACGCGAGATGCCGTCGCCATCGACGAGGCATCGCTTCCCGACGGATGGACTGCGAATGGAACTGCGCGCGGAGATCTCAGCGTCACGCTGACGACGAGCGCGGAGATCGAGCTGCTAGTCGCACCGCGCTCCGGCATCTCTGACATTCAGATCGATCTCGCCAAGGCGCACGTCATCGCGCGCGACAGCGCGGGTCGCGAATGGGCCGCGCTAATGACAGGCCCGACGACGGCGACGTTCCAGTCGCTCCCGGTTGGAAACTACTCTCTCGACTTCGACCTTTCCGAGCTGAGCGAACCGCTAGTGCCGCGCACGCCGGTGCCGCTGTTGATTGTAAGTGGTAAGGATTCGAAATCCATCACCATCACTCTCGACCCTCGTCCCATTCGCATGTGGAACGGCAGCGGCAAATCCGGCAGCCAGAAGACCGACGCGCCGACCAATCCGAAGAAGAGCGGTTCGTGAGGCATAGACTGACCCGCGCCCGCGCGATTTTCGGCTCGTTCGTGCTGGCTGCTACAACGCTCGTTTCAGCATGTCTGAAATCCACCGAGCCGCTGCCATCGTCGCTTCACCTCGATGGCACGTGGAACTACACCGGAACCCAGACGAATCCGGTGCGCGAGACATTGACCGGAACGCTCACTATCTCGAGCGAATCGGGAAACAGCTTTCTTGGCCGCCTCGACGTGGTTGCGGTGAACGCGCAGAGCGGCCAAAGCAGAATTCTGTCCGGAATCGTCAGCGGAGCACAGAAGGGGAACGATGTGATCGACTTCGACGCAACCCTCGAGACGAACCCCCGCCGGCATGTGGGACAAATTGTCGCTGACACGGTGGCGGGACCATGGGTCGGATCAGCCGCGGACGGTTCAGTGGAATCGGGCACGTTTAGAATCGAAAGGCAGAGCCAATGATCCGGTTTCTGAGCGCGGTCGGTTTCATGTTGCTCTGCATCACAACGCCGTCAACTACGGCGTACGCGCAGTGCACTGCGTCCGGTGCTCCGGCCAACTGCGGTGTGCCGGGCAGTGTGTCCATGACTGCCGGGCGAGTGGTCCGCTTGCAGATGAGCGCTGCGTCGACGGCACTGACGTCGCCGACACCCTCGGACTTTGACGCAGGCTTTAACGCGACGACCGGGCCGACGCTGACCATCAGCGCCAACGCTGCCTGGGTACTACACATCCGCTCGTCAACGGCCAACTGGGCTGCGACGACCACATCGCCAGGAGCTCCTGCCCGGGCGAACAAGCCCGCGACAGACCTCAAGTGGGCTACGGCTTCGAATGGAACGTTTGCCGCTCTCACCAACAGCGATGCGACCCTGGTCAGCGCCGCCGCAACCGCGAGCAGCGGTACCACTCTCTTCTTTCAGACGGCTTATGACTGGACCCTAGATACGCCCGGGAACTACAGTCTGTCGATCGTCCTGACGCTGACTTCGCCGTAGTCGATTCGGGAGCAGAGCAGCAGGCTTCGCAAGGGCTACCCGCTGGTACGCTCCGTGCCTAAACTCCAAGGTAGAATTCACCGACGGACGCCAAAATGGCCCTTCGCAATCTGTTTCCTGAATCGATCTTCGGACGCAAGCTCAATCCCAACGCCGAGCGGCGGTTGCGCCTCTCACAGGCTCGGGCCGAAGAGACGATCATTCGTGGTCACGTCGACAACGCTCTCATGTTCGTCGACACTCTGGCAGAGGATCTCTCGTTCGATCGCGCGATCGACACCTACATTCGCGTGATGGGCATCCCCGAGCCGCTCGCGACGACGGTCGCAACGCGCGCGCTTGTCCATCTTGGCCGCGATCTTGTGCCGTTCCGACGGCGCATGCAACGCGAGGGCGAGGACGTCGCCGCCGACAACAAGCCGCGCTTGCGGCTCGACGAGGCCTCCCGAGCTGGGGACATTCGCCGCGCCTAAGGCCGTAGTCTTTTAGATCCCGGCAGCCTTGAGGGCTGCCCTTCGTGCTGCCCGCTTTGTACTTAGCAGTTATCGGTCGCCGATCTCGACCGGCCTTATCTCCCGCAAATCAATCAAGCTCACAATCAGGATGAGCGTGACGATGCACGCGGACGTCACGCACCAAATGCATATCGCGTGGATAACGCCGAGCTCAAGGTACGTGAGCCAGGCGGAGAACAACACGCCGATGGCGGCCTGAGTAGCCAGCACCACGGAAATAACTCGCTCATCCTCGAAACGCGGGAAGGTGCCAACGAGCGCGACGGCGAACACGTCGAGATAGAAGAGCAATCCCCAGGCGGCGACGGGCAAGCCAAGGAACCGCGACCACTTGCTGGTGTTGACCGTCTCACAGGAGCCAATGCTGCAGCTCAGCTCACCTATGATCCCGAGCTTGTAGAGAGTGAGATAGAGGCTGATGAAGATCCCGGCCAACGCGAGGGTGGCCACGATCATCCGCTTCGTCACTTCTTGAGCGCTGGCGTGGTCGAGGCAGTAGTCGCGGCCGCGGGCGCACTCGTTCGGGCGACGGAATCGACGATCTGTTTGAGGTCGTCATAAGTGCGCATTCCCGGATACATCTTGTTCCCGATGATGAACGACGGGGTGGAGTTGACACCGCGTCGGATGCCGTCGGCGAGATTGGCCGCGATCCGCTTCTGGTACTTACGAGCATCGAAGCAGGTCTCCCACTTCCCAACGTCGAGACCAACCTCGCCAGCGTACCGTTTGAAGAACGGCTTCGGCTGTTCTGTCGATTCGCCGTTCCATTCGTCCTGGGCCTGAAACAAGCGGTCGTGCATCGGCCAGAACTTGCCCTGCTCGTCAGCGCAGGCGGCCGCGTTCGAGGCGGCAACCGTGTTACGGTGCTGGGTAAGAGGGAAATCGTAGTAGGTGAGGTTAGCCAACCCCGTGTTGATGATTCGCGAGCGAACATCCGGTTCTGTCACTGTCGCCCAACCGCCGCACGACGGGCACTCGAAATCCGCAAACTCGAGAATCTTTACCGGGGCATCGACTTTGCCTATCAGATAGCCCTGGGCAGGTCCGGCGTTAGTCGTGTCGGCCACGTCGGCGACGGCCGTGCTCGACTTGGGTCGGCTGGCCACGTATCCAAGCGCCGCCACACCAATGAGTGCAATGAGTCCGAGAATCCAGAAGAAAGCCTTAGGTCGGTTTGAATTCCGGCCCTGCCTCACTGTGTTCCGAGGAGGTACGTTCCTGTCTCTGGGTCGATCGTTGGCAGGCATCTTCCGTAGTTGATTTGCGTGCGTTCTCTATGTCCTACTTCGTGACGCGAAAGCTAAGAGAGGGGTATCTAGATGCAAGCTGATGTCCTGAGGGCGCCGGTGGGACCGGGGGCAATCCACGTCGAGAGATATGGACACGGCGGAACCGCGGTGATTCTTCTTCACGGGTTCGGCACGTGCAATTTTCTCTGGCGGGCGATTGCGCCGGCGATCACCGCGGCGGGACACACCGCGTACTCTGTCGATATGCTGGGACACGGACAATCGGACCGTCCACTGGACGCCGATTTCGGAATCGCCGCGCAGGCGGAGTACATCGACGCCGCCATGACCGTGCTCCGCGTCCCTCGCGCTGTAGTGGTCGGCGTCGATCTGGGCGGTGACGTGGCGATGAAGCTCGCAGCAAACCGTCCGGACCGGGTGGAGAAGCTGGTGCTCATCAATACTCCAGCTTTCGATGAGCTCCCGGCAAAAGACATTACACAGATGCAGCGACGGACGGCTCGTTTTGCTTTCAGTCTGACTCGTGGTGTGATGGGGGCCGCTCCGCTGCTCGAGGGCGTGCTACAGGGGAGCGTTGTCGACCCGGAGCATATGCCGATGAAGCTCATCGCTCGCTATCTGGCGCCGTTTGTCGGAAAGGATGGCGCTAAACATCTTCTCACCCTCGCCAGTGCGGTTCATAGGGCGGATCTGGATGAGGATGAATACGCGGAGATAAAGGCTCCGACGCTGATCGTCTGGGGAGACGAGGATCGCTGGGTTGACCAGAAAGTCGCCGATCGGCTCGTCAATGCCATTCCTGATGCGCGACTCGTCCGGCTTGCTGGAATCGCGCGGCTGGTTCCTGAGGAGAATCCCGATCATTTGTCGGAATTACTCCTCGATTTCATCAAACGACGCGCGGCGGCATGAACCTTTCTCCTATGAAATGGTGTCTAAGATCAGTAGATTAGAGAGTACGATTTCATAGACGTTTTCACCTTAGCGGAATTGATGAACCCCACGAAAAACCGATTCAGGAAAGAGCCAGTCCGGGCGGCCACACCATTTGAAGAGGCTCGGGATGAGCTGTTTCAGCAGGTGATGCGCTGCGGTGTAATCGGCTCAGAGCCTGAGGACCAGAAGGATTGGTTCGACAATACAATGGCGTACTTGGCAGAGCGGTATCACGAGCTCGCACCGTCGCAGATCGAGCAGCTTAGGGTCCTGGGCGAGAGGTTCGCTCAACCCCCGAAGGCTCGCAAAGTAGTCTGAGAAAAAGGGCGCCCATTCGGCGCCCTTTTTTGTATTCGCGTTCCTCCGGCTGATCTGGATCGCGGATCGACTTGGTGCGAGGTCAACGGCGGCCGTTGATGCCTCGACGGAGGATCACGCCCACCCTCGCACCGCCGCCAAGGCCGAGCTCGAACGCCGGAACCCAGCCCGACGTTCGGCCAACCGGTAACGGTCCTTCAACGCCAAGAAAGACGAGCAGATACGCGTGCGTGCCACCGTCTTCTTCCACGCGATACCGGCCAGAGATCCCGCCGCCCGCGTAAGGCGCCCACCGGCTCTGTCGGAAGGGATCCAGGCTGAAACGCGCGAGAACATCGGTTCTGCCCTGGGCGCCGTTGCGACCCACTCCGAGCCCGGCGGCCAGACCAATCCGCATGTACAGGCCGGCCGGAGCACTCACCCCCAAGCCGGCTTCGACGCCGCTGCTACGGGCGAAAAGCCCGTCGACCCTGCCCTCAAATTGCCATGGCTGCTGCGGAAGCTGGGCGTGTGCAGCCGCCACAAGGCAAGGCAGTAGCAGAACAACCCGAAGCCATACCCGCGAAAGCCAGCGCATCGATAGCGCTCAGGCCACGCTGGATCGAACACGCCCCCGCCAGAGCGCGATCGTGTAATCGACAATCGACGCCGCCGACACCAAACCGATTATTGCCACCAGGATATCGGTCAGCTCCGGAAGCAGCACGATCGCCACGAGCGCTGTCAGCTGAAGGACGGTCACGATCTTGCCCAACAGCCTTGCCCTGAAGACGGCGGGACGAAGTGTTGGAATAATTTTGGCGACTACGAAGCCGACCGCGGTCGCAATATCGCGGGTGAGAAATATGAAATACTGGCCGGTGGTCAGCATTCCCTGAACGAGGTAGGTCGAAATCGCGACGAGAACGAAGATGCGGTCGGCAATCGGGTCGAGCAGAGCGCCGGTGGTGCTTTCGTTCCTGCCGTGGCGCGCCAGCCAGCCATCCATGAAATCCGTGAACCCGGCGACGGCGATCAACGCGATGCGATCCCACGGCTCCGACACCAGCACGAACGCCAGCGCCAGCACCACGCGCGAGAGCGAAATCGTGTTTGGAAGGTTGAACAATGCGCGGCGCGTCATGCAGGCGAAAAGTACGCCTGCGTCTAAGCTGCTGCCAGCGCGTTTCAACCACTCGTTCTGCTTGCCAGCGCGTGTGAGCATGTCTAGTTTCGCTCGATGACCTCGCACAGGCTGCTCGGGGCAGTTTACCTCGCGCTCTCGCTTGCGATGATCGCCTGGGACGTCCTGATGGCGGGTCGAATCGCGAAGCTGCGCAAAATTCCGCGCGGGTTTCAGGCGCTCACTGGTATCGCCGGGCTGCTCATCGTTCCCGCGCTCGTCGTGGGCTATACCTCGCAATCGTTGCTATACGGTCGCGCCATCATGCTGGTCTCGTGGCTGTGGCCGTTTACGGCGCTGCTGTTCGTGGTCCAGACGATTTACGCGCTCGCGCGGAGGCTCGTCACCCCGCTGCTGGGGTTTCCGCTGCTCGTTTACAACGTCGTCATCGCCATTGTCGCCATCACCAAGTTCGTGATCGCGCGGGGCCACACACCGACTGAGCTCGGCCTCGCGCTCAATGCCGCGCAGGCGAGCATGCTGGGGACGTTTTTCGGCGACGCCGCACTATGGAATCCGATTTATCTCCAGGTGCCGATTTTCGCGCCGTCGCTGCCGGCTCGCTGGGGATTCACGCGTCTGGCGCGTGTGGCCCTGGCCGGCGCAGCGATAGCCATGACGGCACTCGTGGTTGTGGAGCTGCCAGGCGCCTTCGCCAGCATCAACAGCTACGACACCCACGCTGGTGACAAACTACAGGAGCATCCCGAGGGCGATTTCAAGATCGGTCTGAAGATCTTCCCCGATCTGCGCAGTGGTCCGCCACCCCTCGCCATCGCCAACGACCTCTCGCTCGCCGACACACTGCGAGTCGATGCTATCAGCGTCGTGATCGATCCCGAAGCAGCGCGCGGTGTAGCGCTGGACTCACTCGCACGATCGATCGAGCAGGCGCGCGCCGACAGCACTGTTCTGATCGTCGCCCTCGGCTACCCAAAAAAGGGTGGACAGGAATTCAAGCAGTCGCGTGAGAATTACACGACGGCGCGGCTGAAGGACGTCGACCGGATCGCCCGCCGGCTCAAGCCGGATTATCTGATACCCGCTACCGATCCTCTCGAGGAAGGAGCGCGTGTTCTCGGCGAGCAGTCGCCGCAATACTGGATTGACTATTTCACCCGCGCGGCGAAGGTCGCGCATTACGTCTATCCTCGCATCAAAGTCAGCGTTCCGATGAGCAGCTACGGCACGCGTGACAGCACGCTTTACGCGTGGGCGGCACGTCCGGGCACGCCGATCGAGGCGGTCGGCTTCTCGATGCTCGCCGGGTTCGACGGCGCCCGCTCATTGGACACTCACATGCGAATCGCAAAGAGGTGGATGGCGCAGTTCCCGAAGCCCAAGGAGCACTGGGTCTTCGCCGCCGGTGGTTATCCACTGGCCCATGGTGAGGATAGCCAACTTCTTACCCTTAGAAATGTTCTGGCTTGGGCAACCGCGCAGCAGCCGATCCGTGGTCTCGTCGTGTACGAAGGCGGAGACTACAACTCCGTGATGGGACTTCGCGCGGCGGGAGGCCGGCTCCGCTCCGCGACAGCAGAGATTATTCGGGCAGAAAAGGGACTACAGGCCAGTCCGCAGTAGACTGCGGTCAGCCAGCAGTCAGACAGTTTTGCCAGTGCCGCGGACGATGCCCTCGACTCTCCTTTCAGGATCGAAGTATTTGCGGGCGAGGTGGCGCAGCTCATCGGCCGTTACGTCGCGCACTTTGCTGTCATACTCGAGCAGCTCCCGCAAGCCTTCGCCGAACATCCAGGCATCGAGCATCTCGCCGAGTAGCGCGGCGCCGCTTTCTTTGCTGATCGCATTGGATCCTACGATGTATTCCTTCGCCCTCGACAGCTCGTCACCCGACACGGGCACGTCGCGCAGCTTCGCGAACTCGGCGAGAAGTCCATTGCGCGCCACGCCCTCCTTGTCGGGAGAGGTCGCGATGTAGGAGAGGAACATCCCCGCGACGCGCTTTCCACTGGCCGCCGCCTGCACGGTGTAGGCGAGCGACTGGCGATCGCGCAGCTCCTCGAAGAATCGCCCGCCGAGTCCGCTCGCAACCGTGGCGAGAACGCTGCTGGCGAAGCGCGCGTCATCGCTACGGTCCGGCCCGGGAAACGCCAGCGCGATCGCAGTCTGCGCCTTGTCACGGGATTCGGCGGCGATCTTTACGCTCTTTGGCCATTGCGGCTTCCGAACTTTCGGGGCTTTCTCGATCTCGAGCTCGCCAAATTCGCGAGCGACGATTTCCGCGACCTGTTTGACATCGATGTCGGCCACGACTCCGATTACCACCGCCGACTTGAGCACCCGCGACTTGTGCCACTCTCGCAGCTGCGCACCGGTGATTGCCCGCAACGATTCCTCTGTACCCATCGTCGGGACGCCGTAAGGATGCTTGGCAAAGGCGACCGAATTCGCGAGACGCATTGGGTAGCGATACATGTCGTCTCGCAGCATCGCCACGTTGGACAATGCAACAGTGCGCTCAGTCTCCAACGCGTCGTCCGGTATTGTCGGCCGCTGAATTACATCAGCGAGCAGCTCCATCGCTTCCGCAAACCGCTGCGTCGGCACGGAGAAGGACCACCCGAAGCTGTCAGCGCCGGCGCTCGCCGATATTGTTCCGCCGAGCATCTCCGAGTCTTCGGCGATTTGCGCTGAGTTTCTCGTAGTCGTCCCCTTCAGCATCGTCCGGGCAGTGAGCATGGTGAGCCCGGCTTGCTCGGGCTCTTCCTCGATCGCCCCGCCAACGGCGTAGACTCCGATGCTGGCGATCGGTGCGCCCGGCTTTCTCCGTACCAGCACCGGAACTCCGGCCTCGGTGCGAAACACTGACACGCCTGCTTCTTCCTTTTCCAGCTCGACGGACTTCGTCTCTGGCTGCGATCGTTTCGCTTTCGGCGGCACGGCCGGCAAGCGCTCCGATCCGCCTTCACCGAGGATGCGTTTCATGTCTGCGGCGTCCTGGGCGACGACCTTCGCGCTCTCCGGGCGATAGACGAGCGCTGCTGCGCGCTCCTCCGACAAATGCACTCGCGTCACCCGTTGGACGTCATCGGCGGTGGCCGACATGAATCGCTTGAAGTACTCGTCTCCTTTCTGCCAACCTCCCATCGCTTCCCACTCGGCGAGGTAATTGGCGCGACCCTCGGCGGTCTCGAGGCGACGCGCCCAGCGAGCCTCGAAAATTCGTCCCACGCGAGTCAGCTCGGAGTCTTCGAGCGAACCGACCCGCAGCTGGTGCAGCTGATCCCAGATCACTCGCGCAGCTTCGGCCGTCGTCTCCGGCTCGGTCTCGGCATGAACGACGAACACGCCGAGCTCGGTCGGAGTGTAGTCGTAGGCGCTGACCGAGGATGCAAGCTGTTTCTCACGCACCGCGCGATAGAGACGCGACGCACGTCCAGTGGCGAGCAGTGATGCAGCAACGTCGAGAACAGCGGTATCGGGATGCATTGCACCCGGCGTTCGCCAGCCGAAAACGAGCTGACTCTGCGCGATGTCACCGGAGAGCTCGCGGTAGCGAAATCCAGTTCGGTCTGGCTCGGCGGGCCCGGGATTCCGAGTTGGGTCACCGGACTCTATTCCGCCATACAGTTCCGTCACCAGTCGAAGCACGTCGCCCGAATCTACGTCACCGGAGATGGACAGAATCGTATTGCCCGGCCGGTAAAAGTTCCGGTAGAAGCCGTGCATCATGTCCCGGGTGAACGCGCGAAGTCCGGGTTCCCTGCCGATGCGCCACCTTCTCATGCGATGGGCATCATGCAGCAGCTCGTACAGCGTCTCGGTGGCGACCGCGGCCGGGTTGTCCGCCTTTCGCTTCGCTTCCTGGATGATGACTTCCATCTCGCGTCCGAGCTCGCGCGCGTCGATGACCGAGTTCGCGTAAGCATCGGCCTGAATCTCCAGGCCTCTGGCGAAGCTCGACGACGGAAGGACGGCGTAGTACGTGGTGTTGTCGTAAATCGTGTGGGCGTTGAGATAACCGCCGCTGGCCTTCGTCTCCTTGGCGATGTCGCCGACGCCACGCTTCTGCGTCCCCTTGAAGAACATGTGCTCGAGCGCGTGCGCGAGTCCGTTCTCCTTGTCGGTCTCGTCGAAGTAACCGGCTTTCACGTACGTCACGATGGCGACGACGGGAGCAGAATGATCCTCCTGGACCAACACGGTGAGTCCGTTGGGGAGGACGGTGCGCTGAATACTGTTCGGATCCATTACCTGCGACGTCGGAGCGTGAATAAGCTGCAGTTCAAAGGAGTCTAATCAGCCAGCGAACCCCACCGCAGGACTGCAAGCCCGAGCACGAAAAAGAAAAGCCCATAACCCAGGAGCCATACAACATCGGTCACTTCGGCTCTGCCCGTGCCGATCA
This sequence comes from Gemmatimonadaceae bacterium, assembly GCA_045803585.1. Lineage (GTDB taxonomy): Bacteria > Gemmatimonadota > Gemmatimonadetes > Gemmatimonadales > Gemmatimonadaceae > UBA4720. The sequence continues at coordinate 2,898 of JBJMOT010000054.1, read as the reverse complement.
AGGAGTTTGCCAGCTCATCGAGTCGATGAACCGGAGGCAGAATCTCGACCAGCTTGCTCTTCCAGTCATTCTTCGGGCCGTAGACACTGCGGAGGATTCGAGAGCCAAGCCAGACCGCCGCCAAAGTCAGCCAATCGTAGCGCGTGGCGACGGATAAAAAGAACCCGATGCCTCCCATCGCGATGTAGATGACCGCCGTGTAAACCAGGAAATGCACGATGCTGAATGCCGGCAGAATTATGTGCAGCAGACTGGAGAGAATCAGCATCGACAGCAGCACGCCAACCATGTAAACGAAGAACAGCTGGGCGTAATACGCGACTGCATTAACCGGCTTGGAAAACAGGAATCGGTAGTAGCCGTTCTTGCGGTCCTGCGAAGTGATTCCGTTGAGGGCGATGAGGACCGACAGCGAAACGATCGCCGAGGTGAACTGAAGTGCGATTGGCCACACGGGTGAACGTTCATCGCCGGTCCAGGCAGCGCCCATCGTTCGTCGCATCGGCTCGAACGTCACGTAACCCCAGAGAAATCCGATGAGGACGATGGCAATGCCACGGTCCAGCAAAAAGTCGCGGAACTGCCAAAGAGAGTACCTCGTGAGCCTGGCCCTGTTCGTCACGATTGTTCTCCGACCGCTTCCCTGAATTGCTGTTCGAGAACCGATCGCTCGGGAATGACGCCGGCGATGAGCACGCCCTGGCTGATCAGATTGCCAAGGATGGAGTTGAGCTCCTGCAGACTGTGAACGGTGACGTCGTATTCATCGCGTCCGGCTTCTTCCGCTCGCGAAAATGCGGCGAGGAAATGCTCGTGACCGCCCGCGATCGCGATACGGAATCGCGTCTGGGCGGGGATACTACTCTCATAGCCCGTGCTAACCACACGCTGAAGCCGGCCGCGGTCGATAATCGCCACGCGATCGGCAAGTCGCTGTAGCTCGTCCAGATTGTGTGAAGCGATAAGGATGGTACGGTCGGGCCGCCGCAAGTCGCCGACGATATCGCGAAAGCGCTGAGTCCAGAGAGGATCCAGCCCGTGAGTCGGCTCGTCGAGAACGAGGATTCTCTCATCGCGCAGCAACGCCTGCGCGAGCCCCACTCTTTGCAGGTTTCCCTTCGAGAGCGCCTTCACTTTTTTGGCGCGGTGCTCCTCCAATCCGAGCAGCTCGATGACAAAGTTGACGCGCTGCGGAATCTCGGCGCCCGAGATTCCGGCCAGCGTGGCGTACCGGACTAACGCGGTCTCGGCGCGCCAGCGCGGCGGAATGGCCACCAGCTCAGATAAATACCCGATGCCGTTCCGCTCGACGAAGCGCCGCGCGGGCGAGCCATCGATCTCGACGGTGCCGGTAGTTGGGCGGAGATATCCAAGCAGCATCGAGATGAGCGTGCTCTTCCCCGCGCCGTTGGGCCCGGCGATACCAAGTATCTCGCCCGGCTGTACCACCAACGAAAACTCCTCGACCGCTTTTACAGAGTTGCCGAGGAGTGATTTGTAGGTCTTCCCGACGTTCCTGAACTCGATCACAAAGGCGGAGGCGCGGCGGTCGGTGTCGCGGGAGCGAGACAAGCGGTCCATGGGCCGGTGCCGGCTTTGTTGATGAAGGTCGTTCCTTCCTGCACGCGATTGAGCCGCATCAATGCGCAGCCAAGGTAGCCCTGCGAAGCCCGATCCTGTGGATTCGCCTGCACTGCGCGCACGAAAAACCGCCGCGCCAGATCGTACTGCCTGCTCGAGAACAACACTAATCCCATCTCGCGCAGCGCGATGCCATTCCGCGGCTCGAGTCTCAAGGCGGTGTCGAGCTCGGCGCGCGAAGTGGCGAGATCGCCCTGGTCACGCGCGAGGCGGGCGAGGAAGACGTGGGGCGTGCCTGCAGTCGGAGTCGCCTTGACCGCCTTCGCAAATTCGCCGCGGGCGCGCTCGAGTTGTCCGTTCTTCATCGCCTCGATTCCGGCGGTCACGCTGTCGTCGCCGCCCGATGGACGGGCGAACAGGAAGTAGCCGCCTATCAGCAGGATGACGACCGCTGCGATTGCGATCCACACCGGGCCCGACAAACTCGGCCAACGGCGCTTCTCAGCAGCGGCAAGAGCATGCTCCACGTGACTGCGGCCGACGCCACCCGGAGGCGTGTTGCCTGTGATCGTAGTCGTCGACCCTTCCGACATGAAAGCGCCAGGCATCTCGATCGTTGGCGGGCCAGCCATCTTGCGACCAGCGTACGCCGCAGGCTGACGATACCCGCCGCCGGCAGACGGCGGAGCGTAGGGCGACGCCGGCTGGGACGTCGCCGGTTTCGGCGGCGGCGAAGGTCGCGGGGTATATACCGCCGGCGCAGCACTGGCAGCAGCCGCGCGCGTCGCGGGGGCGCTGCCCGTTACCGCGGCCTCGAGTGTTCGAAATCCCTCGACGGCAGCTTCACCATCGGACTGGGTCGGTTTGTAGCTGGTTCTGTTGGCGCGGTCGCGCGCGGCCAGGAATTCGAGCAGCGAATGCGCCTGGTCCAGCGTGATGACCTCGGCCTGGCGCGCGGCGCGAATAAGCTGTTGCCCCGTTAGCGAAGCATTCCCAACCAAAGCCTGGAGCGCCTGCTCGGCGGCCGTCCAGAGATCGATGATGTCGGCGGCGAGATCTTCAGCCGAGCGAGCCTTCGCGAAGTTAGCCAGAACCGGGCGCGCGCCGTTGAGAGCAGCGAGCGCCCCAGGATTGTTCTGTGGACTCATCTCAGGATGCGCAAAAGCCCGGCATCCGCGCTACGTCGAATGAAGCTCTCTGCATCCTGCTCTGGTTTTGGACTGTCTTTGAGGCAGTTGGCATCACGCATCTTGTCGACGATTTCTTCCCACGTCCCTTCAAATGTGTTGCCATCGTCGGTCTTGATGCGATGTGAAT
>JBJMOT010000053.1:0-38966 GCA_045803585.1 Gemmatimonadaceae bacterium | reverse complement strand
TGTCTCCCGGGATTCATCCGCCTGACAATGTCACGGCTGTCATCGAGATTCCCGCCGGAAGCCGGAACAAATACGAGTTGGACAAGACGAGCGGGATGATCCGCCTCGACCGCGTTCTGTATTCCGCGGTGCACTATCCGGGAGACTACGGGTTCATCCCGCGCACCTTGCACGAAGATGGCGACCCCCTCGACATTCTGGTCCATCTCAACGAGCCGACGTTCCCCGGCTGCCAGATCGACTGCCGGCCCCTCGGCGTTCTCAAAATGCTGGATCGCGGCGAGCCGGACGACAAGATTCTGGCGGTGCCCTGCCATGACCCTTATTACCACGAGTATTTCGACATCGCGGATCTTTCACAGCACTATTTGAAGGAAGTGGAGCACTTCTTCCATATCTACAAGGACCTCGAGGGCCGGCGGGTGGAAATAATCGGCTGGCACAAAAGCGAGATAGCGGCGCGAGTCATCAACGAGTCGATCGTGCGCTACCAGGAGAGATTCCATCAGGTCGGCACATAACATCATTCGGCGCTCCGGCGGACGTGCCGGCAGTGGAGGACGATAAATGAAAACGCAGCGGTCAATCGCCGCTTCATTCGCGGTAACCATGCTCGTCGTCGCAGTGGTGTCGGCCTGCAACAAAGGCGACGAGAAAGCCGTCAAAGGTCCGAACGGGCCCAACGCAGCGGGTCACGACAGCGTCAGTGACATCGCACTCAGCGAGGATGGGCTAGGCCAGATCCAGATCGGCATGACGCTCGATGATGCCGTCAACATGGGCCTGCTCAATGAGAATCCGAACATGAATCCGCGCTGTGATTTCGTGTACCCAGCGGTCGGCTCGGGCATACCAGACGTCGGAGTGATGGTCGTACGCGGAAAAATTGCGCGCATCGACGTGGACACCGGTTCTGTCACCACCGAAGACGGTGTGAAAATCGGCGACTCCGAGGACAAGGTTAAGAGTGTCTACGGCGACGACCTCACGATCGAGCCGCACAAGTACATCACCGGCGGTCACTACATGACGGTGATGGGCGACAGCGCCAGCGCCGGCAAGGCGCTGGTGTTCGAGACCGATGGCGCCCACGTCTCGAATTTCCGGGCGGGAAGAATGCCCGAAGTAAAGTGGGTGGAGGGTTGTAGCTAGGCCCGCGAAATGGCGGGCGTTTTTCTGACAGCCGAGTGGCGCTACCTTGCGCTCGTCAATTTCGAGATCGATCCCTCGATTCTCCGGCCGCTACTGCCGCGGGGAACGGAGCTGGACGACAGGGCGGGACGGCATTTCATCAGTCTCGTCGGATTTCTGTTTCTCGATACGCGGGTACTCGGCGTTCCTGCCTTTCTGCACCGTGATTTCGAAGAGGTAAATCTTCGGTTTTACGTTCGTCGAAAAGTCGGCGCAGAGACGCGGCGCGGCGTAGTATTCATTCGCGAGATGGTCTCGCTCCCGCTGGTCGCGACGGTGGCACGACTCACCTACAATGAGCCTTATCGCATCGTGCCGATGCGACACACCATCAGCGAGGTGGACGGCGATCTCCGGAGTGCCGAGTATCGCCTGGGCCGGCCGCACAACGAATCCCGTTTCGCATTACACGTCGACGGCGAGCCGCACGCAATCGTGGCAGGCTCGGATGAAGATTTCCTCACCGACCGGCCATGGGGATATACCAGACAGCGGGACGGCGGCACGATCGAATATCACGTAAAGCATCGTCGCTGGAACAGCTGGTCCGACGCCGGCTGTGAAATCGACGGGCCGCTTGGGGATTTCTACGACGAGCCGTTTGCTAGTATACTCTCTGGTACTCCTGCCTCCGCTTTTATCGCCGACGGATCCTCGGTGGCGGTGCACTTGCCGGAGCGAATCGCTTAACCCTAGCCGTCACGTCGATGCCAGCCACAGCGCCCACCACGGATCTCCGCTACCCCGTTGGAAAATTCAGCTGGGATGCCCCAATCAAAGAGAGTGATCATGCGATGCTTATTGCGACGATCGCCGAGACACCGGGTGCGCTTCGATCCGCGGTCGCGGGACTGGCGCGGGATCAGCTCGAGACTCCTTATCGACCGGGTGGCTGGACGGTCAAACAGGTCGTGCACCATGTCCCTGACAGCCACCTCAATGCCTACACTCGGTTCAAGCTGGCTCTCACTGAAGACGAGCCGACGATAAAACCCTATAACGAAGCCGCCTGGGCGGAACTCGCTGATTCCCGCAGAGTTCCGGTCGAAGTATCGCTGGAGCTGCTCGACGCACTCCATTTGCGGTGGGTGACTATCCTGAGATCCATGGATGCCGCTGATTTCCGTCGCGGCCTCATGCATCCGGAGCAGAAGAAGGTCATCACGCTGGAGCAGATGCTTGGTCTTTACGCGTGGCACGGCAGGCACCACGTCGCGCACATCACGTCGTTGAGGCAGCGCGAGGGTTGGTGATGTCGACGGCACCGCGCTTGCCACTCTGAGTCATCCAACTCGACGGCGGTGACGGTGAAAAAAAACAAAATGAATCCGCGACGCGCTACGTGGCTGCTGGTGGGCGCCGGCGCGGCGATGGTGGCTGGCAGGCTGGTTGAACGTGGAATGGAAACGGGATGGCGGAAATGGCAGGGAGATGAGCCGCCGGAGAAGCCATGGCGGAGTGAAGGAAACTGGCCCCAGGCGCTGGCGTGGACCGCGTTATCAGCGGCGGCCGTTGCGACGGCGGAGCTGGTCGCGAGACGCAGCGCACACCTCGGACTTCGCCAGTTGACGGGCAAGCGCGTCCCCGCCGGTTTGTGAAGCATTCGCCGGCATTCCTCCGGCTGGTCGAAGACGCAAAGGCGCGCGTCCGCGAGATAAGCATCGACGAAACCCGGAAGAAGCTCGAATCAGGCTCGGCGCGGGTCATCGACGTGCGCGAAGAGAGTGAGTGGGCTGCAGGCCATATCCGCGGCGCCGAGTACATGGGCCGCGGTGTGCTTGAGCGTGACATCGAGCAGCGCGTCCCCGACAGGAATGCGGAGCTGATTCTCTACTGCGGCGGCGGATTCAGATCCGCTTTGTCCGCCGACAATCTTCAGAAGATGGGCTACACGAACGTCGCGTCGATGGCCGGCGGCTGGCGCGAGTGGAAGGAGACAGGAGGTGCTGTAGATCGTTGACGCAGAACGGTGCGTCCACTCCTTTGCGGGGAGTCCGGCAAAGTACTTGACAATATAAAGTATATCGGACATGTTTATCCTGCATCCAACCGCGGGAGTGCGCCGTGCTGAAATTCCTCGTCATGCTCGCCTCGTTCGCCAATTGCGCCGGCGGCCTGGTTCTGATCGCCACCTGGGCGACGATGCACGAACGGGTACCGATCATCGTGCTGTTTATCGGCGCCTCGCTGCTAATTCAGGGCGGCTACTCGATCTTCTATCTCCAGGGAGAGCTCAATCGCTGGGGCGGTATCGCGACCGGGGCCCTCTTCGCCGGCGAAGGCCTGGCCGCGTGCGTCGGCGCGGCCGGCCTGATTCAGGGAATCATTCATAACGTCCAGCACGACGATATGGAGATGGCGCCAGTCCTCGCAGGCCTGCTGATGCTAACCCAGGCTGTTTTGGCGCTCTTGTATCTGTTTGCGACTAACAAACTCCGTCCGGCGAAAATCAACTGAAGAGTACCAGCTAGTAGCGATGCCATCAGCAGGTAGTCTTCATTTGCTTTAAGGTTTGAGCTCCCCGTGATCGACCGGCTCCCGGGGCCGCTGCATGAACAGGAACTCGTAGAGCAGCGCCGCGGCCAATCCTCCGGTGATCGGAGCGAACCAGTAGAGTAGCTGCGCCTCGTAAATGCCCGTTGCGACAGCCGGCCCAAATGCGCGTGCCGGGTTGAGTGCCGATCCGGTCAGCGGTCCGATAGCGAGAATGACGGCGGACAAGGTAAAGCCGATCGCAAGTCCACCGAGTTTGGGACTTCGCAAATCGACCGCGGTACCGAAGATGACGAACACCAGGAAAAACGTTCCGATCGCCTCGAGCAGGAAAGCCTGGCCACCTGTGAGGTCCAGGGAGACAGACAACCCGCCACCGCGAGTCTCCGCAAAAATCCCTGCGGGGAAGCTCGCCTTCAACGCATAACCGGCGACTACCGCGCCCAACACCTGCGCAATGATGTAAAGTGCCGCCATCATCACCTCGATCCGTCGCGTCACCAGGAATCCGAGGGTAACCGCGGGGTTGAAGTGACCGGAAATGCGCATCAGCGCGCTCACCATCACCGCGAGGATGAGTCCGTGAGCCAACGCAGCTGCGACGAGTCCCGCCGCAACATTACCTGTCAGGCGGGCCGTCATGATGGAACCGCTCCCCACGAAAACGAGAGCGAATGTGCCGATGAATTCTGATGCGAAGTGGCGCCACGAATCCCGCATTGACCTCTCCCGCCTGAGCGATGTAGGCCGCGGCGCGGAGATCCCTAGATCACTCGGCGCAGTACCAGCGCGGCGTTGATTCCGCCGAAGCCGAAGGAGTTGGTGAGGATGTGCTCGACACGTTCCTTCCGCCCGGTGCCAGGCAGAAAATTAAGATCGCAGGCTTTGTCCGCAACCTGAAGATTCACAGTCGGCGGGAGCCACTCGCGCTCTATTGCTAAAGCGCAGATTGCGGTCTCGATCGCGCCGGACGCGCCGAGCGCGTGACCGTAGTATCCTTTCGTCCCGCTCATCGGGATTCGGTACGCACGCTCGCCAAGCACCTGTTTGATCGCCATCGTCTCTGTGGAGTCGTTCAGCGGCGTCGAGCTGCCGTGAGTGTTCACGTAGTCGACTTCGTCGGCGGTGATCTCTGCATCCTTGAGTGCGAGCCGCATCGACCTCGCTGCCTGCGAGCCATCGGGGCGCGGCGCCGTCATGTGGTACGCATCGTTCGTCGTCCCGTACCCTGCAATTTCGGCGTAGATCTTCGCGCCACGAGCCTTCGCGTGGTCGTACTCCTCCAGAATCATTACCGCGGCGCCCTCGCCCATCACGAATCCGTCGCGATCCTTGTCGAACGGACGAGAAGCTTTCTCCGGCTCTTCGTTACGGGTCGACATCGCTCGAATGAGCGCGAATGCACCGAACGTCAACGGAGCGAGTGGAGCTTCGGCGCCGCCGGCAATCATGATATCGGCGTAACCATCGCGGATCTGCCTGAAGGCATCGCCGACCGCGATCGTTCCCGAAGCGCAGCTCATGGCGTTGGTGGAATTCGGTCCCATCACGCCAAGCTCGATGGCGATGTTGCAGCTCGCACCGCCGCCGAAGACGGCGAGCGCCAAAGTGGCATCGACGGCGCGAAGTCCGTGCTGGAGGTAAACTGCGAGCTGTCCCTCCGCATATCCGACGCCGCCGAGCGCTGTACCCATGTTCGCCCCGACGCGCTCCTTGTTTTCCTTCGACAGATCGAGATCTGCGTCGTCCAGAGCCAGCTGCGATCCCACCACGGAAAATTGGGCGAAGCGATCGAGCCGCTTCGACCGTTTGGCGTCGAGATGATCTGTCGGAACGAAGTCGTTGATTTCGGCTGCGTTGTGGCTGCGGAACTCGGAAGGATCGAATCGACTGATCGATCGCACCGCGGATTTTTGCTGTTGCAGGCCCGACCAGAATTCCTCTCGGCTCGTGCCGATCGGCGTGATGGGTCCAATTCCTGTGATAACGACTCTGCGCTTGCTCACTTATGCCTCGTTACTGCGTATTGCGTGATGTTTTCTCTGCCACTGCTGCCAGCCCCGCGAGTGTGCGGGAGGCTATACCGTGTATGAAAACCGGTCCAATCACCCAGGTTGCGGCGAAGTCACCCATGGGGATAGCTGGTCCATCCCACAAGTGCACAATCCGTACGTGAGTTCCTGCGGGAGCGGAGATGAATGTCCATTCGACCTCCATTCCTTTCGTAACACCCTGGATGTGCCTGAATCGGATCGCCGGTTTGGTTTCGTCGACCGACATCTCCGAAAGCCACCACGTTGGCCAGTTTAATCGAAGGGGCAGCCGCAATCGCGTCGCCATGGTAAACGGCCTGTACGCCGACATTTCTACAACGCCGCCGCCGTCCGATCGCCGCTCGCGGAACTTCACGTATCGATAATGAGGAAGATACGTGGGCCACTTCTCCACTTTAGCGGCGAGCGCGAAGATCGTTGGCGTGGGTGCGTGAACGTATTGCGAATCAACTTCCTCCATCGCCCGGCCGAGTGGCATCGCACCCAGCTCTAAAGGACCTGCGAGTTGTCTGCTCATCGACGCACCGGCACCCAGCTGGCGGTGACACGGAAACCGAGGCGGCGATGCGCTCGCGGCCGGCACGCCACCGCATGCTGCACAGTATTCGACAGCTCGGCCGGCGTGAAACCCCGCATTACGGAGACGACGCCATCATGGCGGCTAACAGCATGAAATCGCAGGGGAAATGAAAGGAGCCAGAGGCCGGCGGCAGCGATCCAGCTGCGCCTCAGATCGCTGACGATCACTCGCGTCCGAGCGACCCGGTTCATCTCGCGCAATAATGTCAACGCATCGCCGTCGCCAAAGTGATGAAGCACCTGCGAGCACATGACGATGTCCACACTGTTATCCGCGAACGGCAGATGCAGCGCGTCGGCGCAGACCGAAAGATTGAGTGAGCTGCAGCTGGCGACTGCCAGCTCGCGCGCTGCGTCGACGCCGATAGTCGTCAACTCGATACCATGATCGCTGGCAACGGCGCGTGCGCGTCGGGGAATGTCTCCGAGACCAGTCCCGACATCGAGCAGGGTAGCAGCCGACGGCAAGTCCGGGAGCGCCGCCGTGATTTCGCTCACCGCGGACCTCAAGCCGCCGAACAGCGAGTTGGCGCGCGCCACATCTTCGAGTGAGCGGGTGACGATCGCCGGGTCGACGTCCGGGGAATCGAGTATCTCGACGCCACGACGCCGCGGCGGTGTCAGCAGGTAGCGCACGTCAGTGCTCCAGCTGAGCGTACCCGCCGCGATAGTAGAGGAGCGGAGTTCCGACTTCGGCGCGGGTGGCTTCCACTTCACCGAGGATGATCGTGTGATCCCCGCCGTCATATGTGGCGAAGCGATTGCATTCCAGCACTGCCAGCACATCGTCGAGAATCGGGTAGCCCCGCGTCGAGCGCGTGACGCCCACACCCTCGAACCGGTCGATGTCCACGATCGCAAACCGGCGTGCGAGCTGCTCCTGTTTCGCCGACAGAACGTTCACGATAAAACCTTTCGCCGTCGTCAGCGCCTGGTGAGCCGACGCCAGCTTCTCGATGGAGATGAGAACGAGTGGCGGGTCGAGGCTAACGGAGCAGAACGCGCTGACCGTCATTCCGTTGTCGGATCCGTCGCCTCCCTTTGTCGTAACCACCGTCACTCCCGATGGAAACCGGCCGAGAACGGCGCGAAACTCGTCTTGACTAACGCTCAAGTCTTGAATGCCGGCGAGATGAAGAGATTGAAGAGGAAGCGGGGATTGAGAACAACTTTTGGAGGCACGAAGTCACCGGCAACTCCGACGAGCAAGTCGGCGAGATCCTTCCGCCGCGAAAGAACCTTCGCCGCGTTGTTGAGGAAATATGGATGGGCGATGGACATTCCGACGATGCGTTCGAGCTTCCACTTCCCTCCGAACTCATGTTTGCGGGCAGCGTCGTAGCGGGAAAGCAAACGCCTTTCATCTTTGGCCGGTGCTCTCAGCGCATCGAGAAGATGCGGAGCGAGCAGCTCGCCGCCGCGAAGAGCCGCATAAATCCCCTCGCCAGTAAACGGATCGAAGAAATCCGCAGCGTCTCCAACCAGCGCGGCGCCCGGTGCCCAGCCACGACGCGAGACCGTCGCGAACGGTCCGGTTGCCCGCACGGGCGTGATGCGCTCCGCGCCCACGAACCGCTCGGCGAGATGCGGTCGCGACGCGATCCAGGCCTCGAAGAATGCGGTCTTGTCGTCGCCGAGCTGCTTTGCGCGATCCATGGGTATGACTACGGCGACGTTCATTGTGCCGCCACCGACGTCGACGATACCGAAGTATCCGTCGTAGTCGACGTGCATCTCACCCATGTCGGTAACGCCCTGAACCTTGGTGTAGTGAGCAACGAGCGCGATTCGCCGCGGCCAGACGCGACTCGTCTTCACCAGTCCGAGCCGGCGGCCCACGACCGAGCGCAACCCGTCCGCTCCGACGACATAGCGCGCACGTCGCACGAGCGGAGCGCCGTCGGGGCCAATAGTGGTCACGCCGCTCACGCGTCCCGCACTGTCTCGCGTCAGATCGGTGACACGTACGCCCTCTTCCACCCTCGCACCCGCCTTGCGGGCACCGCGCAAGATTATTTCGTCGAGGATGGTGCGACGGACGGCCAGACCCTTGTCGCGAAATCCGCGGAAGCCGTGACTCGCGGCGAACTCGCCGTCCATCACCAGTCCGTTCGGCGCGCGAACGCGCATGCCCGCCAGATGTGCCGGACTGGTGGACTCTACGTCTTCCAGCACGCCCATGTCCGACAGGATCCGCGATGCTTGCGGGCTCAGATATTCGGCGCAGATCTTGTCCCTCGGGAATCTCGCGCGATCGAGCACCAGCACGTCCGCTCCTTCGCGCGCGAGCGCCCAGGAGGTGACGGCGCCGGCGGGACCTCCCCCGACCACGATTACTTCCGCGTCGATGTCCGGGCTCACACTACCCAATGGCGCGTGCGACGCGTTGGAACAATCCCATGTATTGCCAGTGGGGACGCGGCAGATGCAGCACCGACGCCGCTCGGGTGAGGTAGGGCAGCACTACCGACCTCGAGTCCGCTGAGAACATGAATCGCGGATGCTCCGACGCAAACTGCTTGAGGCGCCTTACCGTCTTGGTGAAATCCATTTCCTTCGAGAAATAGAAGGTCGGGTCGAGCAAAGTGCTTTCGGACGGCACAGAGCCTTCGGCGACTGCAATTCGGTGCAGCGTAGTACCAGGATAAATCCGCAACCCAACTGTGAGGTAAACTGCATCTCCCCTCAGCAACCGCCAACGGGCGAACTGCAGCGTCTGCTCCAGCGTGTGACGTGTTTCACCAGGACCGCCAACGAGGAAAATCCAGAGGGTCTTGATTCCATGGCTCTCTACACGCTCAGCAACTTCTCGAACTTTGGCGGCGCTGAATCCCTTTTCCAACTTCTCGAGCACTGCGTCGCTGGCGCTTTCGGCGGTGATGCCGAGTGATCTGAATCCGGCCCGTTTCATCGCGCCGAGGAGCTCCGAGGATGCGGCTGCCGGCGTGAAGTTGGTCGTGTCGAGCTGAACCCGCAGGCCGCGGCGCGCGATGGCCTCGCACACCTTGAGAGCATGTCCCGGCGGAGAGTTGAAGGTCGAGTCGACGAAATCGAAATGGTGAACGCCCGCCTCTATCTTCAGCTCCTCGATTTCATCAGCGACCAGCTCGGGATCGCGGGTGCGATAGCCCCAGCCTTCGACGTTCCGGTACGTGCAGTAAACGCACTTGTATACGCAGCCGCGCTTGGTCTGGATTGGAACTGTCGCGCCGTGCCGCTGGTACCGCGCGAGATCGATCCACCGATGGAGACTGGGTGACGGCAAAGAATCGAGATCAGCGTCTTCACCCGGCGGCGTGAAGGTCACCCTTCCATGTTTTTCGCGGACAACGCCAGGCAGCCCTTCGACGGCTTTCCCCGACGCGATTGCGGAAATGAGAGCGACGCTGGCCCGCTCGCCATCACCTGCTACCGCGTAATCGACACCGAGGTCGCGGAAAAGCGCTTCCGGGGCAACTCCGAACGCCGCACCGCCCGCGACTACCTTCGCATCTGGCGCGGCCTGGCGAAGTGCCTGCAACACGATGCGCGCCTCCGGCGTGTAGTGGCGGAGCGCGATCGCGTCGCTGTTATCGATATTGCGAATCGAAACGCCGATGACGTCTGGACGAAAAGCCCGCGCAACGTCGCGCGCGCGACCGACCGGATCCCTCGCAAAGCAAAGATCGAGGAAGCGTACATTGTTTCCGGCTGCGTCGAGCGCCGACGCGATACATGCCAGACCATTGGGAACGACGGGATATGGCTGGCGCTCACGATTGGTGCTGACAAGCAGCACCCGGGGGCCATCGGATCTTGTAATCTCAAATCTTGACGTCATGACTTACGGAGAGAATCGGAGAATCAGGACAGAAGCAAGGCCACCAATGCCCCGATTGCCGAACAGATGGTGTTGACTGCGTCGTTGTCGAATCCTGCGATCCCGCCCGCAGGGCGCGTCTTCGTCCCGCAGCCGTGGACGACACGCTCGGTAGACACAGCGCATAGGTCGCACCACCGCCGCGCTTGGATCGAGCCCCCGAGGACGGAATCTGTAAGAGCGCCCACTATCCCGCCCACTGTAATCGCGGTGAAAGGAACCGGCCAGCTGGCGAGTGCCGCTACCACCGCGATGAACAGCGCCCCGGCAATCGCGGCGACGCTACCGGCGAAGCTGATTCCGCCGGAGGTCCCGACTTGGATAGTCCTCCCGGAGATGATGGAAATGGGATCCCCGCCCGCAAGCGTACCGATCTCGGTTGCCCAGGTGTCCGAACACGACGCCGCGAGAGCTCCAGCGCCAATCGCGAACCAGATCGATGACGGAAACATCACCTCTCCAAGCGCCGCCGCCGCGTAAACGCCACCGTTCGCCAGAACCTGGATGGCGTCACGCGCTCCCCCTTTTTCGACGATCGATCCGGTCAGATCTGCCTTGCGGCGCTCACCAAGCTTCGACAGCGCGCTCGCCGACGCAAAAAAGGCGAGCAGCACAAGTCCCCAGCTCCAGCCGGCGGCGATCGAAAACGTTCCTACGAACGCCGCGGCAATCGCCCCGCTGACGGACAGCGTTCGGAGGCGATACGCGCTGACCACGAATAGCGCACAAAGTACGGCACCCGTGAGCGCGCGGCCGAGCACGTCAGTCAGAGCTGATGACTACGCTCGTGTTTTCAGGCAGCGGGAGTCTCCTTGCTTCTTGAAGGCGATTAGAGGGGCGGTTAGCTTGCGCTCTCCGCTTTTCAAATCAAATGCCCGGCACCGTCAACCCGATCGTCCCCCTCAGCCTGCTCGAAGCAGTGCGCTCTGTCGACATCCCTGAAGGCGGAGAGGACGAGGTCGAATATGTGCAGGAGCATCGCAACAAGCGACTGGGGCTGAGTGACACGGTCATTGCCCAGATACGCCGCTACAAGGACGCGCTCAAGCGTAACCAGCAGATCGCCATACACGAAGCTAGCGGCATCGCTCGACTGATCGGCCGCCGTCCCGACGCCGAGGCGATCTTTACACGCGCCGGCAATCTCGTCGCTGACCGGATGTACCAGATGATCTCGGGCAGCACGCGGCAGATCATTCACATTCTCCCGGGCTTTCTGGCGCGTCCCCTCGCCTTTCGGCAGGTCAAAAAGGCTGGAGAGAAATACCTGGGCGCCAAAGTCCGACGGGTTGGTGCCTCGATCGTTCTGGGTGTCACGGAATCAGTCACCTACGGCACCGCTCCAAAGGGGTTGGGCTGTCTGTACTACGAGTCCGCGCTGCGCGAGATGCTGAGGCTCTTGGTAAATAGCGGCGGCATGATCGACCACGTCCACTGCCGCGAGCGCGGTGAAGACATATGCGAGTGGCGTGCGGAATGGCGCGCCGTCAAAGCCTCGCAGTAGCGGAGAGTGCTCGCCGCGGAGTCCCTCCCCGAGTTTCAAGCCGCGTTAGCGCGGGCCGGACTGGACGGCTGGCTGATCTACGATTTCCACGGGCTCAATCCGATCGCTGTTGGATTGTTGCAGCTGCCGGGAATGACCACCCGCAGATTCTTCGTCTACATCCCGCGCGAAGGATCGCCGGTCGCCATCACTCACGCGATCGAGCAGGGACCATGGAATAAATGGCCAACGGGTTGGCGGAAGGAGAAGTACAGCAGCTGGCGCGCGCTCGAATCGCTCCTCGCCGGGCTGGTGAAAGGAAAACGTGTGGCGATGGAGTATTCACCGGGCGACGCCGTTCCGTATCTGGACCGGGTGCCGGCGGGGGTCATCGAGATGGTGAGAAACTCCGGCGCGGCGGTTGTCTCGTCCGCCGATCTCGTCTCGCGCTTCTATGCGGTGTGGAGCGAAGCGCAGCGCGCCTCCCACGAGCGCGCAGCGCGCGCGGTCTCGACGATCGGTCAGGAGGCAATTCGGCTCGCGGGAAGCCGCGCCGACAGCGCCGCTCCGATGACCGAGCACTCGCTTCAAAAGTGGATCAGGGAAAAGTTCGCGGCCGCCGATCTGGAGGCGGATGATCACGGGCCGATCGTCGCCATCGGACCAAACGCGGCCAACCCACACTACGAGCCCACCGCGGAGAGCTCGGCCACAATCAGGCGCGGGGACATTCTGCTCGTCGACCTCTGGGCCCGCGAAAAAAACGGCGTCTTCGCCGATCAGACCTGGATGGGATCGCTCGGCAAACCGTCGGACCGCGACACCAGGATCTGGCTGGCTGTGAGAGACGCGCGTGATGCGGCAATCTCGCTGTTGCGTGAAAGGATCGGTGGAAAAAAGACCGTCGGCGGCGGCGAGGTCGACGACGCGGCGCGGGAGGTGATCAAGAGTCGAGGATATGGCGACTTCTTTTTTCACCGTACCGGCCACTCCATCGACCCGCGTGATCTGCACGGCTCCGGCCCGCACATCGACAACCTCGAAACCCGCGAAGAGCGCGCGCTGATTCCCGGAGTTGGGTTTTCGATCGAGCCGGGAGTTTATCTGGCGAACGACGTGGGAATGCGGAGCGAAGTGAACGGCTTCATCGGCCGCGACGGGCTACTCATCACTCCGGCAGACTATCAGAAAGACCTGCTGATCGTTTAGGCTCGATCAGGTTCCAGACCGCGGGGTCCTCGAGGCCAAGCCTCCACAACGCGAACGTGGTTACACCCAGCTGTCGTGCTCCTCGCACCAGCGTGGCGAGAAGGGGCTCGTCGGTCACCCAGATTTCCCAGCCCTCGGGTGAAATGGCATGTAGCGTCGCCGATGCGTGGTCACGGGCCAACGGGATGTTCGTCATCGTGGTCAAACGCCGCGCGTCGTCGTAACTGATCACTTCGGTCTCCGCGCTCCTCCGCCAGCGATAGCCATAGGTGGGAAATGCCGCGACGATTCTGGCAGCGCCGACTTCGGCAACGCGAACTCCGAGATTTCTCATCACCCAATCAGGCGCTGCGATTGGACCGGGCGGAGACCCGCTCCAGTGCTGGTCGTACAGCACCGCCATGATCAGATCCGCCGGTTGTAAGAGGAGAGCGGCTGGATAGGCCGCGGTGTCTCCGGCGGGCACCGCGATGACCACAGTCTCGACTCCGTGAGCGCGCACAGAGTCTGAAACGGCGCGGGTCACCGTGAGCAGCGCATCAAGATCGTGCGGCGTCATTCCCTCGAAGTCCATCACTATGCTGTTGTATCGGCCCGAGTCTACGACCGCGGCGATCGCGCCCGCGGTGACGGCGGTAACCTCTGGACTGCTGCCGATCCCACGAATGATCTCCGGATGGAACCGGCCGCCGAGGTAAGTCGTGATTAGCGCAGTCTTCCGTGACGCGATGGAGGACAGGCTCCCGATAGTATCCGGATACAGCAGCACCGGACGGAAACTCGTAGTGTCCATCGCGATCCAGCCGGTTATTGTCTGCGCGAGACTCGATGCGTGGTTGACAACCGATGCGTCACTGCGTCGATCCCACGGACCGGTAAATCCCCAGTAGGTTGGCTGGCCCCGAGGTTGCGACGGGAGATGCGCGCATGCAGAGAGAAGCGCCAGCATTGCAAGCCTTGTGCGTGCGCGACCGGCGCCGCAAACTCCGCCGTCATGAAACATCTCACAAAGTACATCGCGGTAGCAGCGCTCGCACCGGCGGTGCTGGGAGCGCAGTCAACGGCTGATCTCGTTCTCACCAACGGCCACATCTACACTGTCGACAACGCGCGTCCGGTGGTATCCGCCGTGGCGGTTCGCGGTGGTCGCATAGTTTTTGTGGGCTCTGATGCGGAGGCGCGCGTGCTCGCCGGTCCCGCGACGACGATGATCGATCTGCACGGATCAACCGTCATCCCCGGATTCACCGATGCTCACGCGCATTTGCTGGGACTGGGAGCGGCGCTTCAGCGGGTGAACCTGGCAGGATCGACTTCCTACGAGGAAGTCATCTCGCGAGTTCAGGCCTTCGCGAAAACCGTTCGACCGGGCCAGTGGATACTCGGAAGAGGCTGGGACCAGAATCGTTGGGCGAATAAGGAATTCCCGACCCAGGACGCGCTGTCACGCGCGTTTCCGAACAATCCAGTAGTGCTGACGCGCATCGACGGCCACGCATTGCTCGCCAATGCCAGAGCGATCCAGCTGGCGCGGGTAGGGCCAGCGACCGCGGATCCCGCAGGCGGACGCGTCATTCGCACATCCACTGGAGCGCCGGCGGGAGTTTTCGTCGACAATGCTGAAAGCCTGGTCACTCGCGCGATACCGTCGGCCACCCGCGCGGATAAGCGACAGCAGACCCTCGCAGCAATTGCCGAGTCGAATCGATGGGGACTCACCGGGGTCCATGATGCGGGCGAGGACGTGGAGACCATTAGCGTCTTCGAGGAGCTGGCGAGGGCGGGGAACTACAATCTCCGCAACTACGTGATGCTCAGCGATCCGGGTGAGCCGGGCTCGGCAGCCGCGCAGCGCAATCCTTACATCCAGAAAGGTCCGCAGAGCGCTCTCTATGATGGCCATCTCTGGATTCGCGCAATCAAACTCTACGCTGACGGAGCGCTCGGCTCGCGTGGCGCTGCGCTGCTCGCACCCTACAGCGACGAGCCGACTAATTCCGGGCTGCTCGTTTCAACGCCTGAGCACATCAGGTCGTGGGCAGAGCTGGCGCTGCAGCGCGGCTTCCAGGTGAACGTCCATGCGATCGGGGATCGCGGCAACCGAATCGTCCTCGACGCCTTCGACGCGGCGCTCAGAAGATTTCCGAAGGCCGACCATCGGTTTCGGATCGAGCACGCTCAGGTCCTGAGTCCTTCCGACATTCCGCGCTTCGCGCAGCTTGGCGTGATTCCATCGATGCAGGCGACGCATCAGACGAGCGATATGCGCTGGGCCGAGGCGCGCGTCGGGCCGGAGCGAATTCGCGGCGCTTATGCGTGGCGCTCACTCCTCAACACCGGCGTCATCGTGCCGAACGGAACCGATTTTCCCGTTGAGGAAGTGAATCCACTTCTCACCTTTCACGCTGCCGTGACCCGTCAGGATCCGACGAACTGGCCCGCAGGTGGCTGGTTCCCTGAACAGAAGATGACTCGCGAAGAAGCTCTTCAGTCTATGACCATATGGCCGGCATATGCCGGATTCCAGGAATCAGTGCTGGGATCTCTGACGCCAGGCAAATATGCCGATTTCGTCGTGCTCGATCATGACATCATGCGTGTGCCCGACACCGAGATCCTCAACACTCGGGTACTTTCCACATGGATCGGAGGCAAGCGCGTCTACGATGGAGCGGGCGCGGCACATCGCTTGCCCGTTAGGTAGGAGAATTTTTCACTTCACCTCGGAAATCATGCTCCGCCGGTCAATCGGCTTATCGATAATTGTCTTCGCTGCACTGTCGTGCGCGCGGGACGACACTGCTTCAGCACATCCCCGCAAAGGCTCACAGGACGATGATGGCGTTCCGCCGCGGCCGTCGGTAATCGCCGCGCCATCCGGGCCCTATAAAGTCGCAGCGGTAGCTGGTGGGGGAACACTCACCGGCTCTGTGGATTTCGAGGGGACTGCGCCCATGCCCGAGGTCGTCCGACCTTCGGTGGACCAGAACGTCTGTGGAAATTCAATCGTTCAGAAGAACGTCGCGCTTTCCGGAACCCGGGTTGGCGGGGCGGTCGTCTGGATCACTGACATTCGTAGTGGAAAAGGATTCGCGCTCGAGCGTCGCTACGATCTAACCAACGACAACTGCGTTTTCGATCCGTTCGTTCAGGCGATTACGACGAACGGGACGCTCAACGTCTCCAACGACGATCGCGCGCTTCAGACCAACAAATTCTTCAATGTCGGAACTGGGCAACTGATCGGTGTAGCGCCATTCAACGATGACGGCGAGGTCGTGCCCGTCGACCGCTTTACCCAGCCATCTGAAGTCGAGGTTGTCAGCGAGCAGCATCCATGGGCGCACGCGTGGCTCGCGGTTCTCGACCACCCGTATTTCGCGGAGACCGCGGCGAATGGCACTTTCAGCATCGACGCTGTTCCGGCTGGCAAATACCATGTACGCGCCTGGCATCCTGCTCTCGGATTCGCCGACGACAGCGTGACGGTTGCCGCGGGCCAGTCGGTAAGCGTTGCCTTCAGAATCCGGAAAGCGGCGCCGGCCACTCCTTCCGGCCCCGCGGTGAATCAGCCGGCTGATTCGGCGCGCACTCCGGCTTCGAGCACACCCGCCGTTCCAATTTTGCCGACGCCTTCAACAACATCGCCCGCTGCTTCGAGCACACCGGCCGGCGCAACGTCCGCTCCGCCTCCCGCCGCTCGACAGCGTTAACCGACCAGAGCGTCGCCCGGCCTGAACTGGCCGCGATATAGTCTGGAGTAAACTCCCTCGGACGCGAGTAGCTCCTCGTGCCGTCCCTCCTCGACGATCTGGCCGCGGTCGATAACTACCAGGCGGTCGGCGCGCAGCACCGTACTCAGCCTATGGGCGATGATCAGCGTCGACCTTGCGCGCAGCAGATCCTCCATCGCCCGCTCCACGAGTCGCTCGCTCTCGCTATCGAGGCTCGATGTCGCCTCGTCCAGAATCACCAGCGCCGGATCCTTCAGGAAGACGCGCGCGATCGCGATTCTCTGGCGCTGTCCCCCGGAAAGCTTCACGCCACGCTCGCCAACCCTGGTATCAAAGCCATCGGGTAGACGCTCGATGAATTCGACGGCGTGTGCCGCTCTCGCCGCCGCTTGAATCGCCTCCTCGCTTGGCTGCGAGCCGTCGAGGCCTATCCCGGCGTAGGCGATGTTCTCTCTGATCGTCCCGCTGAATAGCGTCGGCTCCTGCGGTACGATTCCAATCGCGCCACGCAGCTCCGCAAGTGAAAGATCGCGGATGTCGATCCCGTCGAAAGTGATCTGCCCGGAGGTGACGTCCCAGAACCTTGGCAGCAGCGACGCGATTGTCGTCTTGCCCGCGCCACTCGGCCCAAC
This sequence comes from Gemmatimonadaceae bacterium, assembly GCA_045803585.1. Classification (GTDB taxonomy): domain Bacteria; phylum Gemmatimonadota; class Gemmatimonadetes; order Gemmatimonadales; family Gemmatimonadaceae; genus UBA4720. The sequence continues at coordinate 21,732 of JBJMOT010000053.1, read as the reverse complement.
AAGAGCAACGACTTCGCCGGCGTTTATTCGCAGCGAAACGTCGTGGAGCACTTCGGGGAGCGCCGGGCTGTAGCGAAAGCCGACGTTGTCCATCGTCACTTCGCCCCGGAGAGGCCGCGGCAGCTTCACCGCTCGCACCGGATCATTCACCGCGGATTCGGCCTCCAGCAAATCGAAGACTCTGCGCGCGGCACCGACTGCTTCCTGATACGCTCCAAAAAGTGACGCGAGCGACCCGACTGCGCCGGCAACGTAGAGCGCGTAAAGCAGGAATGAGACGAGGGCGCCCGCGGTCAGATTTCCGGCCAGCACCTGACGTCCACCTTGCCACAAAACCGCAACGACCCCGCCAAAACCGCAGAACGTGAGAATCCCGAAAAACGTTCCGCGGATGCGCGCGCGACGAAGGGCCGCGTCGATCACCTGATGAAGGTGCGAGCCGTACCTCCGCACTTCCTCGGCTTCCGCCGTGTAGCTCTGGACGGTTCTGATCTGCGAGAACGCTTCGTCGGCGGTGCCGGTCGCCTCTGCTATCCTGTCCTGCACACCGGTGCTGGCTTTGCGCAGTGCGCGCCCAAACACCATCGCCGCACCGACGACGACTGGCACGACGGCGAGCGTCGTAGCGGTGAGACGACTGTCGGTGATGATCAGCAGAATGATTCCACCAATCAGAAAAAGCGTCTGCCGCGCGAACTCAGAGAGGTTGTAGCTCAGTACCGTCTGGAGGACTGTCGTGTCCGCCGAGAGTCTGCTGGTCAGCTCACCGGTCCGCCTCTCGGTGAAAAATCCCGGCGACAGGCGGACCAGGTGCGCGAACAGATCTTCTCGCAGGCCGGCGATCACCAGCTCGGATGTCGACGTGAGGAAATAGACCTGGACGAAATTGAGCACCGCCTGAATCGCGAACAGCGTCAGCAGGCTCAGGGCAATCCTATTCAGGAGCGAGGCGTTGGCGGAAATGAACGCGGCGTCGAGCAGGTGCCGGACGATTTGCGGAAATGCCAGCGCAATGGTGGCGCTCGCCACCAGACACACGAACGCGATCGCCAGTCGCCACAGATACGGCCGAATCCTCGGCAACAATCTCCCGAGCGGTCGCGGCGAGGAAACCGGTTGCTGCGCCCGAGGCGTCGGACGCTGCGCGGACACAGCGAATGGTGGCGGCGACGTCACGCGAGCACCTTGCGGTCGATCACCATCGCCAGAAACAGGAGCGCGAGGTAAAGAAGCGAGAACTTGTAGACCTGCCAAGCCGGCTTGGTCCAATCCTTTGCGGTCAGCACGCGAATCACCCCGGCCAACAGAATCAAGCCGAGTACGAGCGCGGAGATGAAGTAGATGATGCCGAAGGCCCCGAAGGCGACGGGAAGCAGCGTGAACGCGATGAGGATGACGTTGTACCAGAGCATCTGCATCATCGTCTGGCGTTCTCCCCAAACCAGGGGCGCCATCGGAATTCCCGCGCGGCCGTAGTCACGCTGCTTGAGCAGCGCGAGCGCCCAGAAGTGTGGCGGCGTCCAATAGAAGATGATGAGAAACAGGTACAGCGCTGTGAGATCCAAACTTCCCGTCATCGCCGCCCACCCGACGAGCGGTGGAAATGCTCCGGCCGCGCCGCCGATAACGATGTTCTGCGGCGTGGTTCTCTTGAGCCATCGTGTGTAGACGAAGACGTAAAAATAGAATCCGCCGAGTGCGAGTAACGCGGTGAGCACGTTTGTGAATCGCGCGAGAAGGAACGTCGCCGCAGTCGCCAGTGCTATGCCAAACGCCAGCACCGACCTCGGGCCCATTCGTCCGCTTGGGATCGGCCGCAGGCGTGTGCGTGACATCTGGGTGTCGATGTCGCTGTCGAGATACATGTTGACCGCGTTTGCACCGCCTGCCATCAGGTATCCGCCAATCAAGACCACCACGACAAGGAGCCAGGTGGGATTGCCCGCCACGAACATCGGCGCGACCGTCGTCACCAGCAGCAGCGAGATGATGCGCGGTTTGGTGAGCATCACCATGTCCCGCAGAAGTGACGGGCCCGCCTGTTCTCGCGCGGTTACGTCCATCAGGTGCTCACACCTTCAGGGGTGGCGAACTCGCCCCGCGAAGGAGACTCGTACACGATTCGCTCGATCTCGCTCATAGCTGCCCTGCCAGAAGCGAGAGCCGTAAGAGCGACGACGGTGATCCAGAGTCCGGTGCCGAGCGCCTGGTGCAGCGAGCGGAGCCCGGCCGGCAGATGCAATTCGACCATCGCCGCGGCGACCAGGATCTGAGTCACAACTATACCGAGCGCAGTGGTCGCGGCGATTCGCACCGCGCGCGTCTCCGCTCGCTTGCGGACGCCGATTACGACGCCAATCAGGTGGCCGAGCAGAAGCAATGCAATGATTCGGTGAGTAACCTGGATGATGAGCGGCGCGCCGTGTACGGAGATCACGCGACACAATGGAAAGCCCTGGCAGGCCGCCGCCGATCCGGGAGTGTTCGCCGTAAGCGCACCGAATACCAGCGCGAGAAAAGTAAGAGCGACGGCGGCGCGTCCCGAGCGCAGCGTCCGCTGATATCGCGCCGGAATCGAGCGCGACCCAAACCCGCCTGTCCATACAATAACGACGACGATGACCGCCAACAGCGACATCGCTATCGCCAGATGCGTCACCACGACCAACGGGTTGAGCTCCATCTTCACGGTAATGGCGCCGAACACAGCGGCGACCAGCACCAACGCCAGGGCGAGCGCAGCTGGGCGCAGCGCACCCCCGCGTCCGCCGACACCCGGCTCGTTGCGCTTCATCCAGGCGGCAGCGACCAATGCGACGATCGCAATGGAAAGCGCCGCTGCTCCATACCGGTGGGAAATCTCGACGAGCAACGTCGGCGAATCGTGAGCTGGAGTAAAGGAACCGTAGCAATCGGGCCAATGATCCCCGCAACCCAGGCCCGATCCGGTGATCCGGACAATCGCTCCGAACACGACCTGCGCGAATCCGAGAAGGAGCGCGACGTATCCGATTCGGCGAATCGATCGCATTAGCGCTCTTGCTGCACTGATGTCATAGGCATCGGCATCTGATGGCCCATTTGTGAATGATCCATCATCTGCATGTGGGTCGCCCGGCTCTCCACTTTTCTCCAGGTGGCGACGAGTACAACCAAAAGCGCAATCGCCGGAACGATTGCCCATACCACCTCGCTCCTTCGCGATGCGGCGGGCACCAGCTCGGATTTCGCTGCTGGTTTTGCCGCAGAGGTCGATCGCAAGATCGCGATCTCTGCCACTATGCAGGCCGCGGCAGCAATCCAGAAGATTGTCTCAGCCAGCGGCTGATTCATTTATAAGAAGTAAGATTGAACGACGCGCATAGGAAACCGGTGCGCTCACGAGTTTGCGTCGGGGAAACCTTCGCGCGTGCAGTTCGGCGCTCATAAAGCTACTCGCGGGCGGCACTCCTTTGCACTACCGTATGGGATGGCAGACCCCCTCCTCGCGGACGAAATTTCCGACTCGCCGCGCGCCGAATCACAATTCACCCGTGCTTCCTCACTGCCTCGTCGGCTCGGAATGTGGAGCGCGGTGGCAGTGCTGGTCGGCTCGACGATCGGCTCAGGAATCTTTCGTTCACCCGCCGGAATCGCAGACAAGCTTCCCGGACCGCTGCCGCTTCTCGCGATCTGGCTGACGGGCGGGATTTTCGTTCTTTGCGGCGCGCTCACCCTGGCGGAAGTCGCCGGCGCGTTTCCAAGAACGGGAGGAGTCTATGTTTTCATCCGCGAATCGTGGGGAAGACTTCCGGCGTTTCTTTTCGGCTGGTCGGAGCTCGTCATCATCAGAGCATCGGCGCTGGGCGCGATCGCCACCACTTTCTCAGAATACTTTCTTAGAGTGCTCGGTCACGATCCGCGTGTCGAGCCGTACGCGACCTACGTTCATTATGTCGCTGCGGTGGCGATCGTGGCGACTGCGACCTTCAACTACGTCGGCGTAAGGTGGGGCTCGCTAGTCCAGAATCTGACAACTCTGGCCAAGACGGGTGCGCTTCTGCTCATTATCATCCTCGCCCTCGTGATCGGACTGCCTCAAACTGGCGGCCACTTTTCGCCGGCGATCCCGGCGGGAAGTATCTCCGCCGGGCCTTTCGGCCTCGCGCTGGTCTCAGTGCTCTGGGTCTATGACGGGTGGGGCGACGTCAGCTTCGTCGGCGGAGAAGTCAAAGACCCCGAGCGCAATCTCCCACGCGTATTGATTTTCGGAACGCTGATCATCATCGCGCTCTACCTGCTGGCGAATCTTGCTTACCTGGCGGTGCTACCGGTCGATCAGATCAGGCAATCCAAACTCGTCGCGGCAGATGTCGCGGACAAACTCATGGGCGCCGCCGGAGTCGTTTTCGTGTCCGTCGCGGTGATGATCTCGACTTTCGGGACGTTGAACGGATCCGTGATGACCGGCTCCCGGATTCTCTTCACCATGGCCGCCGACGGGCTCCTTTTTCGGCCGGTGGCGACAGTCGACCGCAGATTCCAAACCCCCTCAGTCGCCATCTGGCTCAGCGCCACGCTCGGAGTCATTTTCGTACTTGCCGGAACCTTCGAGCGACTCGCTGACGCGTTTGTCATAGCGATCGTCCCTTTTTACGCGCTGGCAGTCGCAGCAGTTTTCATTTTACGCCGTCGGCCGGGCTATCATCCGCCTTTCCGCGTCCCGGGCTATCCCGTTGTGCCAGCCATCTTTATCGTTGCTACGGTCCTTCTCCTCGGCAACGCGATCGTCGATCCCTCGAGTCGTCTCGGGACCCTCGGCGTGCTGGGCGTGATCCTCCTCGGGATTCCGATTTTTTTCCTCACAAAATCGCGGCGAACGGCGAGCGACAGTTAAAAAACGGTGGGCGGAAAAGTTGTTGCCGGCTGGTGACAAAATTCTCTTGCTGGACTCAAGACCGCACCGCTAGTTTTGGGCTTCCCTCCATCCATTCTTCCCACAAAACAAAATGCTCAAGACACGTCTGTTTTTGACTGTCGCGATCGCCTTGGCACTGGTGACTGGAGCTTCAGCTCGTCTCCACGCCCAGGGAATCACGACGGGAGCAGTCAGTGGTACGGTCACTGACCCGAGCGGCGCGCCGGTCGAAGGCGCCCAGGTTCAGCTGAAAAATGCCAGGACCGGCGCGAACGCTGGTGCAGTAACCCGCAGCAACGGTCAATTCAGCATCTCGGGTGTCGAGCCCGACCTCGGGTATACCCTGACTGTGCGCCGCATCGGCTTCGAGCCGATCACCCACGACAACATCGCCGTCAGCCTCGGCCAGACCACCCGCGCTGACTTTTCGCTCAAGCAGCAGAGCACTGTCCTCGAGACGGTGACTGTTTCCGGGGAAGCGACGCCGGTCATCAATCCGAGCAAGACCGGCACTGGAACGACGATGGGAGATTCGCTTCTCCGCCGCCTTCCGACGCTGAATCGCAACTTCTCGGATTTCGTAACGCTCGTTCCGCAGGTCTCGACGTCGACGGGCGTCGGCCTCTCGGGCGGCGGCGTGAATATCCGCCAGAACGCGATCCAGATCGATGGCGCGGCGTCAGGCGATCTCTTCGGCCTCGGGACCACCGGCCAGCCCGGTGCCCAGGCGAACGCCAGATCGATCCCGCTCGACGCAGTGAAGGAGTACCAGGTTCTTCTGTCGCCGTTCGATGTGCGTCAGGGAAACTTCGGTGGAATGCTGATCAACGCCGTGACCAAGACGGGGACGAACGAGTTCCACGGAACGGCTTACGGCTACACCCGCAACGAGAACCTGACTCGCAGCCAGCCTTATCTCGCCGAGTTCAAGCAGCAGCAGTACGGATTCTCGGTGGGCGGCCCGATTATCAAGGATCGTCTTTTCTTCTTTGTAAATCCTGAGTGGCAGAAGCTGAACACCCCAGCCACGGGCTCGTACATCGGTGCGCCGGATCAGTTCGTGAACACTGCCGATATCACCGCGTTTTCCGACGCCCTGATCACGAAGGGCCTGGCCGACCCCGGCAACGGCGCCCAGGTGATTAAGCAGAATCCTTTAACCAACGTCTTCGGGCGTATCGACGCCTATCTCCCCGGTTACACGCGCCTCGTTCTCCGCCACAACTACGCCGGTGCAGATAACACGACCTTTAGCCGCAGCTCGGCGACTTCTTCGAATCCGCTCTTCGGACTCACATCGAACGCTTACCAGTTCAGCTCGACGACGCATTCATCGGTAGCCGAGTTGTTGACGAACCTGCCGAACGGCGTGTTCAACGAGCTGTTGCTCAATTTGACGGATATCAAGGATTTCCGGACGGTTCCGGTGACCTACCCGCAGATAACGGTTCGCGGCTTCGCCAGATCGACCGATCCAAACGTGAAGGACGTTTCGATGGTCGCTGGGACCGAGGCTTCATCACAGGGCAACAGCCTCGATCAGCGCACTTTTGAGCTGACTGAAAACCTGACCGTTCCGATGGGCACCGGCCACCACGTCACTTTCGGCACCAAGAATCTGTTCTATAGGCCGATCAACCTGTTTGGTCAGAACTCGAAGGGTAGCTGGACCTTCAATGACCTCGCTTCGTTCAACGCTGGTACCCCATCGAGCTATTCGGTCAGTGCTCCTTCGCCGACCGACCCAGCCAACGGTCTCGCCACATTCCGTGCGAACATGTACTCCTTCTACGTCCAGGATGCGTGGGACGCCACTGACCGGCTCCTGATCTCCGGCGGCATTCGCGTCGAGAAGCCCAGCTTTCTCGACACTCCGCCCGAGAATCCGTCGGTGCTGACGAACTACGGACGCAGCACGGCTGCTGTTCCGAGCCGTCGCACCTGGTCGCCCCGCTTCTCCTTCAACTGGGATGCAACCGGCGATCAGCGCAACCAGGTTCGCGGTGGTTTCGGATACTTCACCGGAACTCCGCCGTTCGTCTATCTGTCGAACGCGTTCGGAAACTCAGGCTTGAGCGGATACGCTTCGCTCACCTGCTCGGGCACGACGACCAACCAGGGCACCAACGCAACCTCGAACATTCCACCGGCGTTCAACGCCGCCAACATCGCCAGCCCGCCGACGTCTTGCGCGCCGTTCACTCCGGCGACCGGTCCAGTTCGTCCGGGCGCAACGACCGCCGCCAGTTCCAACATCGCGACGATCGATCCGAACTTCCGCTTCCCGCAGTACCAGAAGATCACGCTCGGCTACGATCACCGTTTTGGAAACGGTCTCGTCAGCACCCTCGAGGGACTTTACACCAAGGCGATGTCGAATCCGTTCTACTCGAACCTCGCGCTTGTCGGCCCCCAGGGTCGCGATCGTAACGGCCGCGTTCTCTACGGAACGCTTACCGGGACGGGTGGAACTGCGGCCGTTCAGGGCGGCCGCCAGCAGGTGATCGACGTGACGGATGTCCACGGCGATTACAGCTACAGCCTCACTGGCCAGTTGCAGAAGACCTTCTTCGACAACTTCCAGGGATCGCTGGCCTACAGCTATAGCCAGGTCAGAGATATCGCGGCAACGACGAGCAGCACTCAGGGCTCGAACTATCGCTACCAGCGTGATATCAGCGGTTTCCTCGAAGACCGCAGCCTGACCCGCGGCAAGGAAGACATGCCCCACCGCATCGTCGCCACCGGCACCTGGAGATTGAAGACTCTCACCGACTTCTCGTTGGTGTACGTAGGCAACTCCGGAGCCCCGTTCGATTACGTCTACGGTGCCGGCAGCGGCTCCGGATCCGGCGATGCCAATGCCGACGGTCAGTCACAGAACGATCTCGTCTACGTCCCGCGTGACGCGCACGATCCGAACGAGATCCTGTTCACCGGATTCAACGGCACCGCTGCTCAGCAGCAAGAGGCGGCCGCTGAAGCAAATGCATTCGATCAGTACATCGATCGCGTCTCCTGCCTCAGAAACAGCCGCGGCAAGCTCCTCAGCCGCAACGCCTGCCGCAATCCATGGCAGAACGATATTGACGTCAGCATCGGTCAATCGTTGAAAGCGTTCGGTCAGCAGAACCTCCAGCTGCGTCTCGACGTCATCAACTTTGGAAACCTGCTCAACAAGAATTGGGGCGCGCAGAATTTCTCGGATCAGAACAACACCTGCGGTCCGATCTGCAGCGCGACCACGCTGCTCACCCAGTCCGGCAATCGTCTCCCCACGGGTGTGACGACCAACAGCCCGCTGGCGCAGGGTATCTACACCTTCAACAAGGCGATGAAGCCGTGGAACGCGGACAACGCCGCGTCGAACTACCGTATGCAGCTATCCATGCGGTACAGCTTCTAGCTCCATGTAGGAAAAAAGCCGGCGGGATTCTCCCGCCGGCTTTTTTTATTCTGGTATCCGTTGGCAAGAACGAAGACCGCCGATCGCGTGCTCATAGGCAGAGTGGGTTAGGGAAGACCGTGTACTCCCATCACGCCAAACGAGTCTGTCCCTACGCCTGCAGCTGATGGCGACCAGCGTCCAGCGGGTAGCGGGTGGCTTGCCCTTAATCAGTTGCCGTTCCCGAGAACTAGAAGATCTTGACGTTGATGTACCGCTTGGGATTCTTCTTGATATCAGCGATCAACGAATCCATCCGCTGCAATAGCGCGCGCACATCGTTGTAAGCCCCCGGATCGTTAATCAGCATGGCTGCCGACCCCGGCCCGCTGTCGACCTTGGCGAGCACCGCGTCCAGCTTGCGCGACGTTTCCTTGACCTGTCCACTCAGCTCCGCAAGGTTGGCACTCGTGGTCTGGAAATTCGCCAGCGTCGAATCGACTTTCGCGGGATCTATCGCCGTCGTCGCCCGCCGCAGCGATGCCATGGTCGCCGAGAGCTGCCGGGACTGCTCGTTCGCGATCGCCGAAAAATCGGCCACCAACCGGTTCGTTGCCCCAATCGTGCTGCGCAAATCCCGAATCCCGCCGGTGGCGACCATCTCGTGCTCGAGAGCGGCCGTTATCGAGTTCACCGATCGCATCACCGAGTCTGCCTTGCTGGTCAGCTCGGCGATACCGGGCGATGACGGTCCGACTGGAATCGTGTCTCCCGCCTTGAACGCCCGCGGATCGGGCTTCGATGGCGTCAATGCAATGGCCATGTCGCCAAAAATTCCGTTCGCCACCACCGTCGCCTTGCTCGTCACCGGCACCTGGTAGTGGTTCTGAACTCTCAGAGTAGTGACGAGCGTGCCGTCCTGATGCAGATCCACTTCGTCCACGTAGCCGACGCTCACGCCGACCAGCAACACCGGCTGTCCCTGCTTGAGACCCGCGCCCCACGGAAACTTCGCGTACAGCGGGTAACCTTTCGAAAGTCCGCCGCGCGCCAGCCACAGCGAGCCGAGCACGGTTACGACGATTGCCGCGGTGACGACGAGGCCAACGAGAATTTCGTCTCTTGTCTTCATGCCTGCAGGTAAGGAGCGAGGAGGAGAGCGGTCAGCGCATCCAGCACCAGGATCGCTACCGACGTCACGACTACTGCCTGCGCGGTGCTCCGGCCGACGCCCTCGGCGCCGACGTTGGCGGTGTAGCCTTCGTAGGAGCAGAAGAAGGCTATCGCGCCCCCGAATATAGTTGCCTTGATGATGCTGTACACTATCTGGAACGGCGTGAATGACAGGCGAAGACCGGCACTGAAGTCGGCGCTGGTGACGTCAGTCGCGACCACAGCGGTGCCCATCGCCGTCGCTACGCCGATGAAGTTGGCAAGAATGGTAAGCACCGGCAGCATCACCAGCGCGGCGAGCAATCTCGGAACCACCAGGTACGCGATCGGATCATAAGCCAGGGTTTCGAGAGCATCGATCTGCTCGGTTACCCGCATCGTGCCGATCTCGGCCGTAATACGAGCGCCGACTCGGCCCGTCAGGACCAATCCTGTGAGCAGAGGTCCGAGCTCGAGGATGATCGACTGACGCGAGATCAATCCGACGACTGAAAGCTGAACTCCGCCGAAGAGTTGATACCGCGTCTGGAAAGCGGTGACAGCGCCGATGAACGCGGCGACAATCGCCGCCAACGGCAGCGAATCCACGCCGATATTTCGCATCTGCCTGATCGTTTCCGAGCCGTATGTCCGGAAATCGCTGATCGCGCGGCCGATGTCGCGAAGGAAGTACGTCCACTTTCCAACTTTGCGGAAAGGACCGAGCGGATCCCGGATCAAGTTCTGACGCGCGCGAAAAGAATGATTCCCACCACGCCGAATATGATGCTAGGAAGCCACGCTGCCAGATCTGCCGGAATCATCCCCTTGCCACCGATTCCCTTGGTCAGCTGAATCAGCATCAGGAAGACAACGGTCGTCGCCAGCGACAGGCCGATTCCGTACGCCGCGCCGCCACGCTGGGTGCTCGTCGCCAGCGGGGCGCCGAAGAGCAGGATGACAATGCACGTGATCGGAATCGCGATTTTGAGCATCCTCTCCACACGCAGCTCGTTCACCTCCGCGCCGGATCGCTCCATGGATGTGATGAACCGACCAAGCTCCTGGAATCCCATGTCCGTCGGCGCCTTCTGTGCCAGCGTCAACTGCTTCGGCGCCTCGTTGAAGTGTCGGTCCACGAGCGAATCAAACGTGACAGTGAGATTGTGTAGAGTGTCGGGTATCACGTGGAGCGCGCCAGCCTTCAACAGCCACCCTCTCTGCGATTTATAGTTGGCCGTATTCACGGAAAGCACGTACGAAGGATAGTCGGGTCCGTTTCCTTTGCGCTCGATCACCAGCCCATCGATGTTGGAGTCCAGCACATGCAGGGCGCCAACCTTGTAAACGCGACCCCCGTCGGCGGCATAAGCAAAGTTGTAGCGGTCGTTGCCGATATTCGCGGAATTGCTCTGCAGAATCTCCAGTCGCTTTTTGTTGGTGATCGGCGCCAGCTCACCCAGGATCAGACCGACTATGGTAGCAATCACGGCACCCGCGAAGATCGGCGCTATAAACCTGTAGAAGCTGATTCCTGAAGCCTTCGCCGCCGTGATCTCCGAGTGCCTCGTCAAAGCGCCGATCGCGAATACCGTTGCGAACAACACCGCCGCCGGCAGCACCATGAACATTGAGTCCGGCAGCCAGTACACGTAACTGAGCGCAATTCGCCCGATCGTCAGATGCTGGCCGAGGTATTTGTCGAGATTGTCGGTCAGGTCGATAATGTTGACGAGAATCGGGAAGCCGAGCGCCGTGGTGACGAAGATCTTCCAGAATTCGACGAAGACGTAGCGGTCGAGGGCCCGCACCATTCGCTTCAAGCGGCGATTCTCTCCCGGCGAACGCGCCGGTCTTTCCATCCGATCCTGGATCGAATGCTTCCCCGGATGGCGCCGAGCATCTCCTTCATGTCACCGCCGCGGGCGGTGCTGCTTTCTTTGCCCATCTTCGCCAGCAGCCAGAGCGCGACCAGCGAGAAAATCACGTTTGCCATCCACATCGACACTACCGCCGGCATCAAACCGCGCTTGGCGATCGATTCGCCGGCGATCAGACAGATGTAGTAGAGAGCGAACACGAACAGACTCACACCGATCGTGAGGCCGACGCCACCGCGCGGGAATCGCAGCGCGATCGGCGCCCCGAGGAGCACGAACACGAAACACGCCACTGCCAGTGCGAACTTCTTGTGGATCTCGACGCCGTAAGAGTTCATGAGCTGGGAGCTGTCCTGAAGCCGGAGGCGCAGGTTTTCAATCAGCGCCAGGTCTGCCGCGTTAATCTCGCCCTTTTTTGCCTGCCCCATGGTTATGGGCTGAACCGGTCCGTTATACCCCGGGCTCGTGCCGCCAAGCACACGCTGCGGCGTACTCGACGCCGACTGTGCCTTCGCCTGCTTCGGCAGGATCAGTGCGACGGCGTTGCAATAAAGGCTGCCCAGTCCAATGTCCCACGGCGCGTTGGAGTTGAGGCTGAGCACGTCTTTGCTCAGCTTGATCCCATTTTTTCTGAGAGCCGCTCTCTTTTTCTCGAACTCGCCCTGGGCGAGTGCGTGCTCGCGGCGCGCCTTGTCCTGCGCTTGCTGCATCTCGCAGACGGTCATCTCGCGATCGCTCTTGTACGAATCGGAGGTGGTCTTCTGAAACTGGTTGCCGACCCCCCGCACTCGCACCAGATCGACGTTGAAGTACAGCCGCTGCAGCTCCGCGAGGTTGTTGACGGGAACGTCTTCGGTGTGACCGTTGTATAGCGTCATTTCGAGATCGCTCATGCCGTTGGTCATTCTCATGTTGCCGCTGTCGGCGTAGATGGTGCGTCGCCGCGTCGGGTCGGCCATGTCGTAGATGGTCACTTCGCGCATGACGTTCGACGCCTCATCGAGATGTCCCGCCCGCAAATAAAACTTTCCAGGACTGACTTCGTTGATAACCTGCTCGCGAAGGCCGAAGGTCGGCTTCTTTTGGGCGATGTCGCGCTGTAATACCGCCAGCCGATGGTTGGATCGCGGCAGCACCTGGTCGTTGAACCCAACCATTAACAGAGTCACACCGAGTGCCGCCCAGAGGACTGGTTTGAGAACGTTGATCAGACTGACGCCGCTCGCCTTCAGCGCCGTGATCTCGTTCTCCGCCGCCAGTCGGCTGAACGCGTAGAGCGTGGCTACCAGCACAGCCATCGGTAGAGTGAGTGCCACCGTCAATGGGACTGATAGCCCGAAGAACTCGGCGATCACCAGTGTCGGCAACCCTTTACCCACCAGCTCGCCGAAGTGCTTACCGATGTACTGGAGCAAAAGGATCGATGTGAGGGCCGTAAGAGCAAAAGTGAGCGGCCCCACATGTTCCTTTAGCACGTAGCGGTGGAGTATCTTCACTTTCAATGCTGGCGAAGGCGGACATGCGTGCGAAGCTTCACGATGTGAAATATACCGTGCGCTCGTGGGTAAGCGACACGAACACAACGAGTTCCGCGCGTTCGTCCGGACGCAGGTCACGTCGTGCCACGCTCCTTTTTTCCGCAGCTGCTCTGCTGTGTATGGCCGCGCGGACGGCGCACGCTCAGGATCCGCGCGACACCACTCGCACGAATCCGCCGACTGTGCCCTCAACGCCGCCGACCGGCACGCCAGGCGCGCCCGGGATGCGGCTGAGGCTGGGCACGGATACTCTGCCGCTGGTGCTACCCTCGGTGATGTCCCGAGGCGAGCGCGAATCATTCCGTCAGGCACAGGCGCAGATCGACGCGGCGCGAGCGACAGCCTTTCAGCAGAACATGCGCACCATTCTCGAGGCGGTCTGGGGCCAGGTGGCAACCAGCAACTTCGCCACCGGCGCGCTCACTCCGAGTTTTCCCGGCGACCTTCCGCTCAAACCCAAGCCGACCATCACTCCCAAGCCGCTACCTATTCTCGGGGAGTACGCGGACCTCGGACTCCAGCTCGATGGCCGGCTCGAGTTCCGCGGTGAGAAAAACGAGAGCGCACTTTGCCAGTCGACGTTCGCGTTCGATCCCGTCGCCAATTGCCGCAGCGCTTTCGAGCCGTTGGTGGACTTTCAATTCGCCGCCAAGTCCGGCGGAATCGTGGCCGACCGGGTTCACGTGAACCTCGACTACGACACCCAGCGGGAATTCGACGCCTCCAACAACATCTCGGTTTACTACGAGGGGAAGGGGAGCGAATTCCTTCAAAAGCTCGAGGTCGGGAACGTCACCTTCCAGCCGCCGTCGTCGCGCTACATCACCGCCGGAATTCCGAGCGGGAATTATGGTGTTCAGGCTATCACGAAAATCGGCTCGATGCGCGTGAAGGCGATTCTTGCGCAACAGAAAGGGAACATCGTCCGGGACCGCGTCTTCACCGTTGGAGATCGCACCCTCCAGGCGATTGACCGGAAAATCGAGGACTATCAGTTCGAGCCCCGGCGCTTTTTCTTCACCGTGAATCCGAAGCTGCTCGGCAGCGCGTATCCAAACGTCGACATCCTCGACACGCATAAGATGGCCGCGCTGGCCGCGTCGCTTCCCGACACGCTGCGGCCGACGAAGATCTTTCTCTACAGGTTGTTGATCGGCGGCCAGCCGCCCAACCCCGACGGTCCCCAATTCAAGCTCATCGGGAAGCCGCAGTCGCGCGCGGGGCAGGTGTACGAGTACCTGCGTGAGGGCGTTGATTACTACGCCGATCCTTCGCTGCTATGGATCGCGCTTGTCCGGCCCCTTTCACTGAACAACGAGCGCCTTGTCGTAGCGTATCGAGTGCGGATCGCCGGACGCGATACCATCTATCCTGCAACCGGAGGCACGCCCGATCTCAAACTGGTGAAAAGTCGTGATCAGCTCGCGAATCTGATCTGGGACCCGAACGTCCAACCCGGAGATCCGGAATTCGACCGCGAGTTGCGGAGCGTCTACCGCCTTGGTGGATCTGATCTCAGACGACAGAGTGTCGCGATAAAGGTCGTCACCGGTAGCAGCGAAGATCAGGAGAAGCCAGTCGCCGGCGACGCCGATACCTACCTCAAGCTTTTCGGATTGGCGCAATCCACCAACAGCTCCAGCTTCGATCTCGAGAACAGGATCTGGCCGCGCCCGAGTGATCCCAACTTCGAGCTAAGCTTGGGATCTCCCGGCGCCCGTACAATCCGCGATCAATTCCTGGTTTTCCCGTCGGCGAAACCGTTCGCCACGAACGGCCTCGCCGTTGGCGGCAATCCGTCCAACGACACCATTTACACGACGCCTCCGGAGTACGTCCGTTCGTCGCAGCGTCCCGAAGCCGTGTACCACATTCGGATGCGCGCTCAGTCCGAAGGCAGTGGAGATGCGGGCGCGCTGATGCTCGGCACCGTTCAGATCCGACCCAATTCCGAGCGGCTCCTTGTCGACGGGATCCCGCTGACCCGCGGCACCGATTACTCGGTCGATTACGATCTCGGACGCGTCTCGTTCAACCGCCCCGATTCGTTGTTCCCCCGACCGCGACAGGTCACAGTTCAGTACGAGGAGAATCCGGTCTTCGAGGAAACGCCAACTTCCATTTTTGGCGCTACCGCGGAGCTTCCGTTCGATAACGGCCAGATCAATTTCACCGCGATCTCCCAGAGCCAGCGGACCAACTTCACCCGTCCGCCGCTTGGTTTCGAGCCCACGGCCTCCGTCGTCGCCGGTGTCAGCGCCTTGTTCAATTTCGACGCGAATCCGCTCACTGAGCTCGTCTCGAAAATGCCGTACGGCGCGACCAGCATTCCATCGCACATTGGTTTCGGCGCGGAGATCGCCGCCAGTCGTCCGCAGGCTAATGCCTCGCAGCAGGCCTATCTCGAATCATTCGAAGGAGAAGGAGGCCTGCAGATCGCATTGAACGATCCGGCGTGGTACTTCAGCAGCCAGCCCGCGCTCGGAACGAAAATCCCCTCGATCTTTGGCGCCACCGTGTTCGATCTCGGGCATGCCGCCACTCTCGCCTGGCAAAGCAACGGCGTCGACGCCGAAGGTCACGCGGTCAGGTATCGCATCGATCAGATCGATCCCCAGACTGCCCTCAGCGGCACCGGTGTCTCTGGACCCGAGCCACTGTTGTGGCTCACCCTTTACCCGTTGTCGGTCGGCGGACAGCTCGATAACACCGGACGCGCGTTTCGCTGGACTGTCGGTAATCAGCCACCGGGGCGCAGATGGCGATCGATCCGTACGGTTCTGTCACCAAGCGGCGCCGATATCTCCCACGCCGAGAATCTCGAGTTCTGGGCGCAGATCCCAAAGAACAGCGCTCAGAAAGAGCCGATCCTGGTCTTCGACTTCGGAGACATCTCGGAGAACTCCGTCACTTTCGGGCCCGACACTTTGATCATTCGCCGCGGGGCCTCCGGCGGGATAGACACTACTTATCGCGGTAAGAAAATCCAGGGACTCGACCGGCTCGATAGTGAGCGCGACCCATTCTCGCGTGCCTTCAACGTTGCGACGAATGATCTCGGACTCGCCGGCGACATCGTCGACACCGTTATCGTCGTGGTCGATACGATTCCGGGGAGCCCTCCCACGTCCGCGTTCTTTCGTTTCATCCGCACCTGTCAGGGCGGATACGGCCAGCTCCAGATCCTCGGTGACACCAGGACGAACTGCACCGTTCACAACAATCGGCTCGATGAAGAAGACATCGATATCGATAACGTCCTGAACCTCACGACCGCCGAGCAGAACCAGGAGCAGTGGCAGCGCTACATCGTCAATCTCGCTGATCCCGCCAGAGTCGCGCGACTCGGCGGATGCAGCATTCCTCCCCAGCTCGCAGGCCAGCCGCCTCGCGTTGTTCGCGACAGCGTCTGCTGGAAGCTCTTCCGAATACCGTTTCGTTCGCCGGATGACTCGCTGGGGCGCCCGCTCCTTCGGCGTGCGCGCGCCCTGCGGGTCACCATGATCTCGGCGACCGCTCTCGGCGACGAGGAGTTCAGCACTGTTCCGATCGCCCGTCTGCGCTTGACCGGCGCGCCGTGGCTCAAGGTCAGCGACAGGACCCTGCGCGGCATCGCGGGTGATCAAACCTCGACTGGCTCCGTCCAGGCGGGCGTGGTCGGCACGCAGGATCAGAACATACGGAAGGGGATCTCGTACGAATCACCGCCCGGAGTCACCGATGCGCCGACCAGCAAAACTGTCGCATACCAGCCGGGTCGTGTACAGATCAACGAGCGGTCGCTTCGGCTCACGGCCACCGACCTCAATATTCTCGATCGCGCCGAGACGTATTACCGCTTCCCCGAAGGCGAAAAGAACTTCATGAGCTACAAGCAGCTGCGCGTGTGGGCGCGCGGGGTAAGCAGCGGCTGGGGCCCCTCCGGTGAGCTGCAGTTCTACATCAAGATCGCGCGCGACGACAACAATTTTTACATGTACCGCGCACCGGCAAACTCGGGCGCGTCGAAGGACGCTTGGCTGCCCGAGGTGAACATTGACTTTGCGCGGTTCTTCGCGCTGCGCGCAGCGATTCAGAACGCCTACCTGCAGAACACGACGCGGAATACCTGTACCGGTCTCGATTCAGTTCTGATTGCGAACACTCCGCTGCCCGCCGGGGCCACGGCAGCTTCGCGCTTTGCCGCCTGCGATAGCGGTTACGTCGTCTACACTCTCGATCCGGCAAGCAGCCCTCCGAACCTCGCCGCCGTTCAGCAGCTCGCGGTTGGCATGTTGCGCGTACCGGCTGCCCCTGGCTTCAATCCAATCCTTCCCAGCGACACCCTCGAGCTGTGGGTCGACGACATCCGCCTCGCGGGTGTCGTCAATGAAGCGGGTTTCGCCGGGCAGGTTGGACTTACCATCGCCGCCAGCGATTTCGCGGACATTCGTATCAACGCCAGCCGTCGCGACGGGAATTTCCGCCAGCTCGCGGAGGCGCCCTCCTACCTCACCGACAACGACTGGAACGTGAGCTCCGCGTTCCGCCTCGAGAAGTTCCTGCCGGCCTCGCTCGGGCTCGCCATCCCGCTGTCGGTTAACTACACCTCGTCTTCGCAGCAGCCGTTCTATGTCTCTCAGTCCGACATCCAGGCCGATGCTGTCGAAGGCCTTCGCACTCCTCGCTCTGCGGCCACTTCGGTGAGCTTGAGCATTCGCCGCACCACGCAATCGACCGGTTCGATATGGTCTCCCGTGCTCAACAACCTCGCACTGACCTCCGCGTACACCGCGGGCATGTCTCGCAGCGAGTATCAGGATGGCCGCGCCAAGAACTTCGTCGTCGGTGTGGATTTCAATCTTTCGCGAGCACTGCTGCCCGATCTCGCGCGGTGGTCGCCAACGGAGATCCATCTCACCAGCGCTTACACCAACGGACACGACGATCGCATCTCGTACCTGAAGCCGGCCTTTGCGCTGGACGACAGCGCACAGCGGGTGAAGGGGCGCACCCGAACCTGGCGCAATGGAGGGAGTCTGGTCTTCAAACCGTTCAAGGCTGCGTCGGTGCATTGGGATCTCACGTCGATTCGGGACCTCCGGGGATATGGCTCGGATTCTCAGCTCGGGCTCATCGCCGCTGGAGACCGCGACAGGGTGCTCGGCGCGGACGCCGGGCTCGAGCGTGAGCGGGCGATGCAGGCCGGAATCAACATCTCGCCTCCGATCACGTCATGGTTCCGTCCGCGGCTCGACTTCGGGACGTCTTATAACATGCTGCGGGACCCGAACACCCTAAGCTTCGCCCAGGAACCTGACAGCGCCGGCGACGAGCGAATTCCTCGACGGATGGGCAATTCTCAGACGACCACTGCAGGCCTGACCCTCGACCTGCCGCGAGCAGTAAGACTTCACACCGACAGCACCAGCTTTCTGCGAGGATTGCTCGGCGGATTTCAGCCTATCGACGTGAACTTCAATCGCAGTCTGCTGTCTGTATACGACGGTAGTCCCGTACCCGCGCCGCTTGCGTATGAATTTGGAATCGGCGGTATCAGTACGTTCCGTGAGATCGGCAACGAGCTGGCGACTGCTGTAGGTCTCGTGACCCAGTTCTCGTTCACCGAATCGATCAACCTTCCGCTTGGGGCGAACCTTGCCGGCCGCTACCAACGCATCAACACCCGGAACTGGACACTGAGGGCCGAGCAGGGGCACGAGATCGCAGATGGCACCCAGGTCATTTTCCCGGATATCGCGCTGCGGTGGACGGGGCAGCCAACCGCCTTCAAATCGATCATCTCGAGCCTCGGTGCCAACGCGAGGATGCTGGAGACACACCAGTTGAACGGAACCCAGCCACTGGCGGGTGAGGATTTTGACGACCGCGGCAATATTCGGGTCCGCACCTACCCGCTCAGCGGATCCGTCGTTTTCGCCGGTGCGCGCCCCCTTGCAGCGACAATGGGGTATTCACTTTCGAAGCAGCTCGATGTGAAGCCGGGCCTCTCCAGTAACGGAGACAACTCGGACTTCAGCGTCGATGTTTCCAAGCCGTGGAGGCTTCCGGCGGACTGGAACGCGAGGAGCGATTTGCGCACACGCGTCAGCTATCAGAAGAGTCAGGGGCAGAATTTCGTCTTCAATCCCAACGTATTCGGGGACGAAAGCAGGCTCACCGACAACGGTCGTCATGCATTCAGCATGAGCGCTGACACAGATGTAGCGGAAAATCTTTCATCGAGCTTTGTCATCTCGCGCGTTGAGAGCTTCGACCATAACCTTAACCGTCGCTTTACACAGACTGTAATCAGCGCCGTCATGCACCTGCAGTTTTACGCCGGGGATTTTAAGTGAGATCGATGCTGCTGATACTGACTCTGTGTGTGTTCATTGGCTGCAAGGGCGACGCAAAGGAGGGAGACGCCGCGCAAAGAAGCCCCGCCGTTTCAGCCACCGGCTTCAGCGGGAGTGCCGCGTTCGAATACGCCAAGACCCAGTTTGATTTCGGACCGCGTGTGCCCGGGACTCCGGCAGCCCAGAAGGCTGGGGATTGGATCATCTCGCAAATGCGCTCCCGTGCTGACACAGTGATCGTGCAGCGTTTCACCTACACAACCGCTGACGGCAAGAAGCTGCCGCTGCGCAACATCCTGGCGCGTTTTCGTCCCGAGCTCTCCGAACGCGTTCTTTACATGACGCACTGGGACTCGCGACCAATCGCGGAGTCCGCAGCGACGGACGCGGAAAAGAAAATGCCGACGCCTGGCGCCAATGACGGGGCTTCGGGCGTCGGCATGTTCGTCGCCCTCGGCGACGTTCTCAAACGAACCAGGCCGAACGTCGGAGTTGATCTGCTCTTCACCGACGGCGAAGACTACGGTCAGTTCGGCCCGCCCGAAGTCGACGTGCTCATCGGCTCCAAGTATTTCGCTACGCACTTGCCGTCGCCCGGCTACAAACCACTGTATGGAATTCTCTGGGACATGATCGGCGACAAGGATCTGCGCATTCCGTACGAGATGAACTCTTTTCAGCAGGCGCCGGAAGTCGTTTCGCGCGTCTGGCAGACCGCCGCCGATCTCGGATACGGCGACATTTTCGTTCAGGAAAGCGGGGGGTTGATCACAGATGATCACATCCCGCTCCTCAACGCCGGGCTGAGAGTGATCGACGTGATCGATCTCGTGTACGCGCCACATCACACGCCCCAGGACACAATGGACAAGATCTCGGCGAAATCGCTGAGCATAGTTGGAGATGTAGCGACCGCGCTGGTGACGCGAAAATAAAATGAAAGGGAAGCTGACGGTCCTCATGATCACGGCCTTCGTGGACATGCTGGGCCTGGCGATGATCATTCCTCTGCTTCCTTTCTATGCTACGAAAATGGGCGCGTCGGCAACAATCGTGGGTGTTCTGATCGCCGCCTTCTCGATCGCCCAGCTCGCCAGCGCACCTCTTTGGGGACGTTTCTCGGATCGCTATGGAAGGCGCCCGGCGCTCCTTGTCGGACTCCTCGTCTCGGCCGTCGCATACGTCCTATTCGCGTATGCCAGCACACTCTCGCTTCTTCTGCTATCGCGTGTCGTGCAAGGTTTTGGCGGCGGCACAATTGGGGTCGTTCAGGCCTACGTTGCCGATGCCAGTGATCCCAACGATCGCGCCAAGAGTCTCGGTTGGCTCTCCGCGGCGACCAGTTTCGGTGCGGTAGTGGGACCCGCCATCGGTTCCGTGTTGATACGCTGGGGTCATCACGCTCCTGGAATCGCGTCGGCCGTCTTCTGCATTCTCGTCAGCGTCTTCGCCGGCATCTATCTCCGTGAATCGAAGGACGACAGCGCCGTTTCCAGCGAACACGAAATAGTGCCGCAGACGAGTTCCGGCGCAGTTTGGAGTGTCATCGCCCGCCCCCGGGAGCCCGCTCAGCGTTTGATCTGGATCTACGCCATCGCCATCGGTGGCTTCTACGGCACGGTCCCGACACTTCCTCTTATTCTCGCCGACCGCCTGCCGATAACCGAGGCGAATGTTGGCTATTTCGTGATGTACCTCGGAGGAATGGGCGTGTTCGTTCGGGCGGGAATCCTCGGGCGCATGATCGAATGGCTTGGCGAGGTCCGACTCACCAGGCTCGGCCTTGTCCTTCTTTCCATCGGGCTCGCTCTGATTGCGGCGGTACATTCATATCTAACGCTGATTATCGCGCTGACGCTGATGCCTCTCGGAACCGCATTCGTTTTTCCGTGCGTCACGGCGATGCTGTCGCGGGTGGTTCCGAAACGTCATCGCGGGTTGTACATGGGCGTGCAGCACACTTTCGGCGGTGTGTCGCGAGTCGTCTTCCCATTGGCTGCCGGCATCGCGATGGATCATCTGGGGCTCGGGTTCCCATTCATTGTCGCCGGAGTGCTGGTCTTGTTTACCCTCCTTCTCACGACATCGATGGAGACTTACGCCACCACTCGCGCCGCTCCGGTGACGTAACCCGCGCAAAGTTCGGTAGGGTCGGATCATGCCGACCCCCGCCGAGCGTAAAGCGCTCGTTTTTTTCTCCGCGGTAATCGCGCTCGGTGCCTCCACCCGGGCCTATCGCACCCTCCATAGCCGGTCACCAGCGGATGTGCAGTCGCGTTCCGCCCTTGAGCGCCAGATCCAGGCCGCAGACTCTGCGCGTCGCGCCGGATTTCGTAAAGGGAAACATGACCGGCCCCTGAAGTCGCCTCCCAAGCCGGCCGGTCCAGTCGATATGGACGTTGCCGGGACCGCCGAAATCGAGTCCTTACGGAACATAGGACCGGCTCTGGCCAGGCGGATCGTAGCCGACCGTGACTCGTTCGGACCCTTCGGCTCCATGGATGGATTATCACGAGTAAAAGGCATCGGACCCTCTATGGTA
>JBJMOT010000052.1:0-10161 GCA_045803585.1 Gemmatimonadaceae bacterium | reverse complement strand
CAGGCCGCGCGGACCGAGGATACGGCCGAGCGCGCCGAGCTGACCCATTTGGTCCGGCGTGGCGATGAGGACGTCGAAGTCCATCCAGTTTTCCTTGATCTTCGCGATGTACTCGGTGCCGACGAAATCGGCGCCAGCCGCTTCCGCTTCGCGCGCCTTGTCGCCGGCGGCGATGACGAGAACGCGCACCGCCTTACCCGTTCCAGCGGGAAGTACGACGGTTCCACGCACGGCCTGATCGGCGTGCTTGGGATCGACGCCCAGACGGACAGCGACCTCTACGGTCTCATCGAACTTCGCGAAGGCGCTCGACTTGACGAGGTCGATGGCCTGGCGCGGCTGGTACCGTGTTTCGGGATTCCTTTTCTCTGCGGCGACTTTGTACTTCTTGCCGTGAGTCTTCATTAGTCCCTCACCTCGATGCCCATCGAGCGAGCGGCGCCGGCGACCATCGCCATTGCCGACTCGAGCGTGTCGCAATTGAGATCGGGGAGCTTGATCTCGGCGATCTTCCTGACCTGCGCCTTGGTGACGGAGCCGACCTTGACGCGATTCGGTGTACCGGAGCCCTTCTCAACTCCCGCTTCCTTCTTCAGCAGGACCGCCGCGGGCGGCGTCTTGGTGATGAAGGAAAAGGATTTGTCCGCGAAAATAGTGATCTCGACCGGGAGAATCGTATCCTGGCCCTGCGTCCGAGCGTTGAACTCTTTGCAGAAGGCCATGATGTTGATTCCCTGGGGGCCGAGAGCGGTTCCCACGGGGGGCGCCGGATTCGCCTTGCCTGCAGGGATCTGCAGCTTGACGAAACCAACTGCCTTTTTTGCCATGATACTCCTCAGTTACTGTCAGCCATCGCCCAGTGTTGGGGCGGCTTACGACTCCCACGGTAAGATTTGACGTCGTAGTGGTATCCGACGGTGCGCTCCTCGCCTCATCGGCCGCCCCGCGCAAGGGCCATCACCTGCGGCGGGAGTAGCGCCGCTGTGACTTCAGGTCATCACTTCATTTATCGCGGAGACCGATTACCCGCGGCTTTCAGTTGTCGGCCGAACGTCGTCGGCAGGGTCTTTCAGGTACAGCCTGTAAACCTAAACAGTCCAGGCCGGTTTTAGTAGCCCTTCAACTGTAAATAGTCCAGCTCAACACTAGTTGGTCGACCGAACAGTGAAACCGACACCCTGACCTTCCCTTTGTCGGGCAGGACTTCCTCGACGGTGCCGTTGAAGTCTGTAAATGGGCCTTCCGTGATCGCCACCGCCTGGCCAACGAGGAATGGGATCTCCTCCTTCACCTCTTCGGGCTCGGCGTCATCGGTGACTCCAAGGAGTCGATTGACCTCTTCAGCCCTGAGAGGCTGGGGCAGCCGCTCGTGACCGACGAACTTGATCACGCCCTGAATGCCGTTGATGGTATGGGCGGTCTCCTGGTCCATAACCATCTCGACCAGCACGTAGCCAGGATAAATCTTCCGCTCGACGTTCACCTTCTTGCCGTTCTTGATCTCGACCGCTTCCTGAGTTGGAACGAGAGCCTGACGGATAGGACGCTCCTCCGCGGGCCGCGGATCAGCGTCGATGCGGCGCTGGATCAGCGAGCGAACCTTGTTCTCGTGGCCAGAGGTGGTCTGGATCGCGTACCAGCGGTGCTCTGTCGAAATCGGGATGACCATCATTTCCTCGAGAACAGATTCGGGATCCCCTGCACGAAGATGAGCTGCAGTACAAGGTCGATGACTCCGATGACGGCGCCGATGAACAGCACGAAGATGATGATCTTGATCGTGGTGTCCTTCAGCTGCGCGCGGTCGGGCCAGGTGACCTTCCGCATTTCGTCCTGGACCTCGTGATAAAACTGCGTGAGGCGGGCTGGAAGGCTGCGGCGCTCGACTACTTCGACCGATGCCATCCTAGAATCCACTCTCAACGATTTCACGCGGCATTTTACTTCGTTTCCTTATGCACTTTGTGCGTGTTGCAGCGGGGGCAGTACTTCTTCCACTCGACGCGCTCGGGATGCAGGCGCTTGTTCTTGTCGGTGAAGTAATTGCGGTTTTTGCAGGTCTCGCAAGCGAGAATGATTTTTTCGCGGGGCATTGCTGTTTGTCCTGGCTGACTGAATCGCTCTCTGGTGAGAGCGATTCAGTCCTGGTTGTTATTTGATGATCTTGGTTACGACGCCGGCGCCAACGGTGCGGCCGCCTTCTCTGATCGCGAAGCGGAGACCCTCGTCCATGGCGATCGGTGTAATGAGCTCGATCGTCATCTGAACGTTGTCTCCAGGCATCACCATCTCCATCCCTTCCGGCAACTCGACACTTCCCGTCACGTCGGTCGTTCTGAAGTAGAACTGCGGACGGTAGCCCTTGAAGAAGGGCGTGTGTCTGCCGCCCTCTTCCTTGGTCAGGACGTACACTTCGGCGTTGAACTTCGTGTGAGGCGTGATCGAGCCGGTCTTGGCCAGCACCATCCCACGCTCCACGTCGTTCTTGTCGATTCCTCTAAGGAGAAGACCGACGTTGTCACCTGCCTGGCCGTCGTCCAGGAGCTTCCTGAACATCTCGACACCAGTGATGACAGTCTTCTTGTCCGAGTTGAAGCCAATGAGAGCGACTTCCTCCCCGACCTTGATCTTCCCCTTCTCGATACGTCCGGTCGCCACAGTGCCACGGCCAGTGATCGAGAACACGTCTTCCACGGGCATCAGGAACGGCTTATCGGTCTCTCGCTTGGGCTGCGGGATATAGCTATCCAACGCGTCCATCAGCTCGCCGATCTTCTTACCGTACTCACTGTTCGGGTCCCCTGACTCCAGAGCCTTCAAGGCCGAGCCTTTGATGATCGGCGTGTCGTCGCCCGGGAAGTCGTAGGAGCTAAGGAGCTCACGGACCTCGAGCTCGACCAGCTCCAGCAGCTCGGCGTCGTCCACCATGTCCACCTTGTTCATGAAGACCACGATGTAGGGGACGTTCACCTGCTTGGCGAGCAAGATGTGCTCACGAGTCTGGGGCATCGGGCCATCAGCGGCACTTACCACGAGAATAGCACCGTCCATCTGCGCGGCACCCGTGATCATGTTCTTCACATAATCGGCGTGGCCCGGGCAGTCGACGTGGGCGTAGTGTCTCTTCTCGCTCTCGTACTCCACGTGCGCGGTCGCGATCGTGATACCGCGCTCGCGCTCCTCAGGAGCCTTGTCGATCTGGTCAAAGGCCACCGTCTGGGCCAGGCCCTTCTTCGCCTGGATCGCCGTGATGGCAGCGGTCAACGTCGTCTTACCATGATCGACGTGCCCGATCGTTCCCACGTTCACGTGTGGCTTCGTACGCTCAAATTTGGCTTTGCTCATTGTTCTGTCTGGTTGTTGTTAGCTGTCGTTCTCTGATTCATCTCTATCGTTCAGTCGCGCCCGTTGAATCGCGCTCTAGAATCCGGGAAAAGCTATCTCCCCGGCGTAGCTACTTTTTGACTTTGCTGATGATCTCTTCCGCCTTGCTCTTCGGAACTTCCTCGTAGTGTGCGAACTCCATCGAGTAGACCGCGCGACCCTGGGTCATGGATCTGAGCTTGGTGGAGTAGCCGAACATTTCCGACAGCGGCACCTGCGCATCGATCACCTGCGCTTCGCCGCGCTGGTTCATTCCACCGATTCTGCCGCGGCGGGATGACAGATCGCCGAGCACGTCACCCATGTACTGATCGGGCGAGACGACTTCGACTTTCATGATTGGCTCGAGGATGATGGCGCCCGCTTTACGCGCCGCTTCCTTGATCGCCATCGAGCCGGCGATCTTGAACGCCATTTCGCTGGAGTCGACGTCGTGGTACGAGCCGTAAACCAGCTCGGCCTTCACGTCGACCATCGGATAACCCGCCAACACGCCGCCCTCGAGGGCTTCGCGCATTCCCTGCTCGGCCGGCTTGATGAACTCACGCGGAATCGTTCCGCCGACGATTTTGTCCTCGAAAACGAAGCCTTCGCCCTGCTTGGCCGGCTCGATATTGATCACCACGTGACCGTACTGACCCTTACCCCCCGACTGGCGAATGAATTTGCCTTCGACCTTTTCCACTCGCTTCTTGATCGTCTCTCGATAAGCCACCTGCGGGCGGCCGATGTTCGCGTCGACCTTGAACTCCCTTTGCATCCGGTCAACAATGATCTCAAGATGAAGCTCCCCCATTCCGGAGATGATCGTCTGACCTGTCTCCTGGTCGGAATGAACGCGGAAAGTCGGATCTTCTTCGGAGAGCTTCTGTAGGGCGATCGCCAGCTTGTCCTGATCGGCCTTGGTCTTTGGCTCGATGGCGACGTCGATGACCGGCGCCGGAAATTTCATCGCCTCGAGGATGATGGGTGAATCTTCCATCGTCATCGTGTCGCCGGTGCGCGTATCCTTGAGTCCGATCGCGGCGGCGATGTCGCCCGCCATTACCTCTTCGATTTCCTCGCGCTTGTTGGCGTGCATCTGCAGCAGACGTCCGATGCGCTCGCGCTTGTCCTTGGTGGCGTTGTAAACGTAAGACCCGGACTTGAGCGACCCGGAGTACACACGGAAGAATGTCAGCTTACCGACGAACGGATCGGTGGCAATCTTGAAAGCGAGCCCGGCGAACGGCTCGTCGTCGCTCGGATGACGCTCGCCGGGCTCGCCATTGGGAAGATGACCTTCGACGGCCGGCACGTCCACCGGCGATGGCAGGAAATCGACGACCGCATCGAGCATCGCCTGCACGCCCTTGTTCTTGAACGCGGCGCCGCACAGAACCGGAACGATGAAACCGCCGACGGTGGCGCTGCGGATGGCGTGGCGAATCTCGTCGTTGGTGAGCTCGGTGCCACTGAAATACTTCTCGATCAGCGCTTCGTCGTGCGAGACGGCGGCCTCGATCACGTCGTGGCGGGCCTTCTCCATCGCTTCTTTGTACTCTTCCGGAACGGCGGTGATCTCGAATTTCTTGCCGAGCGACTCGTCGTCGAAGACGTACTGCTGGCGCTCGATCACGTCGATGTGGCCGGTAAAAGCTTCACCGCTGCCGACCGGGAGCTGGATCGGGTACGCGTTTTTGGTGAGACGATCCTTGATCATCCGCATGCAGCGATCGAAATCAGCGCCCACGCGGTCCATTTTGTTGGCGAAGATCAGGCGCGGAACCTTGTAACGGTCGGCCTGGCGCCAGACGGTCTCGGTCTGCGGCTCGACGCCGGCGACCGAATCGAGAAGCGTGACGGCGCCATCGAGCACGCGAAGCGAGCGCTCGACTTCGACCGTGAAATCCACGTGGCCTGGGGTATCGATGATGTTGATACGGTACTCGGTACCGTTGCGCTCCCAGAAAGCAGTCGTTGCAGCGGAAGTGATGGTGATTCCGCGCTCCTGCTCCTGCTCCATCCAGTCCATCGTGGCGGTGCCTTCGTGGACTTCGCCGATCTTGTGCGTCTTACCCGTATAGTAGAGGACGCGCTCGGTCATAGTCGTCTTCCCGGCATCGATGTGGGCCATGATGCCGATGTTACGATAATGGTCGAGCGAGGTATGACGAGGCATTCTGCGAAACTCTCTCTATGTGAAGCTGCGCCGCGTGGACAGCGTTTCCCGACTGGAAAGCTGCGCCTTTCTGGCGCTGTTCAATCAACAAAAACGCGGGTGGACCAGCCGCCCCTGTTGGGACCGGTATCCATCCGCTGCCGCCGGGTGCACCCGCAACTGGTTCGCAGGTGGGGACTCGAGGCGCGCCACAACGTGTCGTGGCGATCAAATTTTCGCGTTTGGCAGGCGCGGATAAACCGCGTTCCGCCATAGCCTTGTAAAGGTATCCGACAAGAAGCCTAAGTCAATGGGAGCGGGTCGGATCTCGTGAGCTGCTGCGCCACTGCAGAGCTCCTCTCAAAGATGTGACGTCACTGTCCCTTGCGGCGTCTTACTTTGTAACGTAAAGTACTCTACAACCCTTTACGACCTCCCCGGTAAATGCGCTCAACCAACAGCACCGTCGTTTGGATAGCCGCTCTCGGCACCTCTACCCTTGGCGCAGCCATTCTTTTCTCCGCCGAGGCTGGAATCAACTGGCCCATCTGGGTTGCCGCTGCCTCTGTCTCAGTCATCGTCGCCCGTTACGTCTCGGCAAAACGCGTTGAGGCGCCACTCCTCATCCTGCTCGCCTGGGCGACTATCCTTTCCGTCCGCTTCGCACTCAGCGACACACCCTTCATTCGCGCGCTCATTGTCCTCAGCGATGCCATGCTGCTCGGGCTCGCCATGATCACCCTTGGTGTGGTGAACTGGTCTGAGCTCTCGGCGAAGCTTCTCGTCGCCGTACCCGTGCTCGCGCCGGTGCGCGTCATCGGCGGCACAGCATACGAGGCAACCGCTACACCGCGCTCCTTCTCGTCTTCACGGACGCGCTCTGTGGCAATTGGAGCTGTGCTTTCGGCCGCCGTGATCGTCGTACTCATTGCCCTGCTCGGAAGCGCGGATCCCGTCATCAGCTGGATCACGGAGCACCTCGCAGGCTGGCTGCCGGACTGGTCGTTCCCACCGCGAGTGTTGTTTTTCGCCTTCCTGCTCGTGCTCACGCTCGGCGCAAATTCGATCGCTTCCCGCCAGATCCAGCCGAACATTCCGCGCTACCCGCAACTCGAGGCGAGGCCGGCACTCGGAGTCACCGAGCAGCGGATGATGTTGTGGAGCTCGGCCGTTGTCCTGTGGTTGTTCGTACTGCTCCAGGCATCGTATCTCGTTCATTCTCCGCCCGCGGCACTGGGAAGTGGCGTCACATTCGCCGAATTCGCACGTCGAGGTTTCGGCCAGCTTTCGTTCGCCGCAACGCTCGTCGGCGCCATCATCCTGATACTCGAGTACGCACGTCCCGGGACCGCGACCGAGCGCGAGCGAACCACCCTGCGCCACCTGGAGCTCGCGCTGATTATCGCCGTGGAACTGGTGCTGATATCAGCGTTCCGGCGGGTGATTCTGTACGAGCAGGCTTACGGCTTCACTACAGCTCGCCTGGTCGCGCAGGCCTATATGATCGCGATGGGCCTTGCCCTGGTCGCTCTTGCGCTGGAGATCAGACGTGAGCGGATATCCATCGCCTTCGGCCGTCGTGTCGCAGAGATAGCGCTCGGAGTCTTTACCGTCCTCACACTCTGGAACTTCGAAGGATGGATCGCGGCCAGGAACATCGATCGTGCTCAGACCACCGGAAAATTCGACGCCTTGTACGCAAGCCGTCTCTCGAGTGATGCGATCCCCACCCTGGCCCGGCGGCACGCCGATATTCCCCAACCGGCCCGCGACTCCGTCGAGCTGAGATTTGCATGTAAGCAACTCCGCACGGAGCGTCGCTGGTTCGAGTGGAACCGCAGCGTCAATGCGGCGGCAGATGCGCTTCGCACCTGGCAACGCCCGCCGTGTCCGGTTCCCTCGGTGCGAGCCAGCCAGGCCGGCCCGGTTTCACCCTAGCCGCGCGGCGTTTTCGGTCGGAGCGCCAGATAAAGTGGCCAGCTCAAACCAAGCAGGACCAGCGAGTAAATGCTGTTTCTCGTGTCGGTGGCGACGTTTCCGACGAGGAAGCCGATCGAGAAAATCAGCACCAGGCCCGTCGTCCACGGATGACCCCTGGCGCGGAACGGCCGAGGCGAGTTCGGCTCGCGCTTTCTCAGGATAAAGATGCTGGCGAAGATCAGAGCATACTGAGCAACGAAGAAGAACGCGGTGACCGCGAGCACGATTGCGAGAGTGCCGGTCAGTACCAAGACCAACATGACGCCGGAGCTGAGTAGCAAAGCCACGGCCGGTGTGCCCCCACGATTCACATAGCTGGCGCCGGGGAGAAATCCGAAAACGCTCAACCGGTGAAGCACGCGCGGTGTCATCATCTGAAAAGCGTTGAGCGCGCTCAATAGCGAGACGATGGAGAGAACCCGGATCACTGTGTCGCCGCGCCCCCCGAATATCTGCTTTGCAGCGGTGGCGGCGACCAGTTCCTGGCCGGCCATCTGGTCAATCGACAACACGTACAGGAATCCGAGATTCACCAGCAGGTAAATCGCCGCGACCGCGGCGACACCGCCGAACATCGAGCGAGGAATGTCACGCGCGGGGTCGCGCAGTTCCCCGGAGAAGTAAACCACTCCGTTGTAACCGTCGTATGTGAATACGACCGATTGCATTGCGATCACGAACGCTGCCAGGAGCGGCGCTCCGCTCGACACTCGAGTCGGCGCTCCCCCGCTGAATCCGCGTCCGAGGACAAAGCAGGCTCCAACCAATACGGCGAATGCAATCGTCTTCGCCAGTGCAGTGAGATTCTGCGTCATCCCGCCCATCTTGACACCGCGCCACTGAATGAGTCCGAGGGCGATGATCACGGCAGACGCAATAGTGCCGGTGAGACTCTTCGGCAGCGAGAACAGGAATGTCACGTATTCGCCGATCACGATCGAGACGAGCGCCGCACTGCTGCACGTCGACAGCCAATCGGTCCACCCGATTACGAATCCTGCGTACGGACCCATCGCGCGCCGGAGATACACCGTGTACCCACCCGATTCGGGCATCATCGTCGCGAGCTCGGCCAATCCGTTGGCGCCGAGAGCAGCGTAGAGCGCGCCCAAAATCCAGATGCCGATGAAGAGCCACGCGTTGGGGAGGAGCTGGGCGACTAACCCCGGAGTGCGCAGAATCCCGGAGCCGATGATGTTTCCGACAGTGATTGAAAGTCCGAACACCACTCCCAGCACGGTGAGCAGACCGATATTCGATTTTGTCTTAGACGCGGCGGCGACGGCCGCCTTGGTGGATTCCGTCACTCGCGCCCAGTCGGGCGCGATGCTCCGTTGCCGGCAACTGGCCGTTGCATGAAGTCAGCGAGCAGCTCGTGGAAATGGTGGGTTCCGACTTCACGCCGCTCCGAGTAGCGTCCGCGATCGTAGAGCCGCGATCGAACGCCGCGCTGCACCGACTCGACCACCTCTTCGTCCTCCATCTCCACGCGGTGCAAGCCCGCGCCGACACCGCTTTCGCGCAGCCCCGGATTCCAGACATATGAGAGAAACGCGACTTTCGACCGGCCGGCGCTCAGAGGCGTCACCACATTCAGTGACAGTCCCCACGGATAGAAGTTGAACATGATGTTCGGGAACAACCAGAAATAGAACGCCCCAACCCGCTCCCCCGCGTTGGGGTGAGACGCGGGAAGATCGAAGGCGGGCTCCCCCGCCTTGGAAATACCGAGCTGCAGATTTCCCCACCGGAATCTCTCCGTTCGATAACCGGAGTAATCGAGTTTCTCCGCGAGTCCCGCGTGCACGTACGGGATGTGAAACTCTTCCAGATAGTTGTCGCAGTACAACGCCCAGTTGGCGTTTATCAGATAATCCTGTGATGTCGCCGCGTCTCGAGTGAACTGATCGAGCGGCAGGAAGGACACTCGCTCGCGAACCGGCGTGATCCAGTCATCGAAGGACATCTCCGGTGACAGACCGCTGAACAGCAACGGACCGAAGCGCTCCAACTGCAGCTGCGGCAGGTTGTCTTTCTCCGACGGAAACCCGACGGTTGTGTCGAACTCAGGCATCGACACGAACTTTCCATCAAGTCCAAACTTTCGGCCGTGGTACCGGCAGCGCAGCGAGCGCGCGTGACCTTCACCTTCCACCACGATTGCGCCGCGATGAGTGCACACGTTCGAAAGGCAACGAATGTTGCCGTCGTCGTCTGATGTCAGAACGAGAGGCTCACTCAGACAGCCGTCCAGAAGTGTCAATGGCGCAACCCTGCCTGGCGCCTTCACCCGGGCGGCGTCGCCTACCCACTGCCAGCTCCGCGCGAAGACGCGCTCCTTCTGCAGCTCGAAATATTCGGGATCCGAATAAACCCGCGCCGGAAGGGTAGAGGCGCGGCGAATGTCTTTGTCGATTTCGAAGTCGCGGATGCTCATCTCCGCGAATCTAAGTTGGGACTAGGTCCCCGCCAGATCCCAGAACTCGATGCGATTGTTTCCCGTCGGAATCGCCAGACGGTTGCGTTTGGTGTCGATTCCGATGTCGGCCGGCGAAGGAACGTTGCGCACGATCTGTCGATCGGTTCCGTGTTGTTAGTTTTTTAGTCTAGTTTGGTTAGAGTTTATATCGTTTTATCGTCGTTTTGTGATTGTTTGT
>JBJMOT010000051.1:0-43871 GCA_045803585.1 Gemmatimonadaceae bacterium | reverse complement strand
GCACGAAATTCCTCTAACTTATGTGAGGATGAGCGGTGGCAACGGTCGCGCGCCGTACTATTCGCGCGCCGAGGATGTCTTCGGCCCACCGGAGCCTTCGAAGATATTTCCCTCGGCGTAGTCAGGCAACCCTTCCCGCAAGAACGGAGCATCTCCGAACGCGGCCATTAGCCGGCGTTTGAGCTCACCTTCAGCCTCGCGAGCGGTGCGCGATTCGAGCGCCGCGTTCGCCGCTTCCGCCGCGACGGCCACGCTGACGCCACGGACGATTCTCTTCACGCTCGGCACTGCTCTGCCCGCGACACTCAGCGATCGTACGCCAAGTCCGATCAACGCAAATGCCATTAATGGCTGCGAGGCCATCTCTCCGCAGACGGCGACTTCCAGGCGGTGAGCAACACCGACGTCCACGATTCGCTTGATGAGCGTCAACACCGCGGGGTGCAACGGTGTAAACCGCGCAGCGAGATTCGCGCTGCCCCGGTCAACCGCAAGCGTGTACTGGACGAGATCGTTGGTGCCGATGCTGAAGAAGGAAACGTCATCGACGAGCGTGTGCACCGACAGCGCCGCCGCCGGCGTTTCGACCATCACGCCGATCATGATGTCATGACGGTATGGAACGCCGCGGACATGGAGC
Source organism: Gemmatimonadaceae bacterium (assembly GCA_045803585.1). Lineage (GTDB taxonomy): Bacteria > Gemmatimonadota > Gemmatimonadetes > Gemmatimonadales > Gemmatimonadaceae > UBA4720. Next base: position 43,231 of record JBJMOT010000051.1, on the reverse strand, counting down.
TCCTTTGCCGCTTCGTTCAACAGGTGTTTTGCCTGCTTCACCTCATCGAGTGTGATGATAAGCGGAAACATGATCCTGACGTCGCCGTGCATTGCGGCCCTGAGCAGCGCGCGAAGCTGGGTCTTGAACATCTCGGGCTCGTCGAGGCACATCCTGATCGCGCGCCAGCCCAGAAATGGGTTTGGATCCGTCGGATATCCGCCCATCGGCAGCTTGTCGCCGCCGACATCAAAGGTCCGGATGACAACCGGCCGACCGCCAAACGCCTCAACGACGTGCTTGTAAGCGCGGTACTGCTCTTCCTCGTCGGGCATCGTTGCGCGACCGACAACGAGAAATTCGGTGCGCATCAGCCCGACGCCCTCGGCACCGCTGTGCGCGGCGAATTGCGCTTCCTCGGGGAGATCGACGTTTGCGCGCAGTGTCACCCAGTGGCCGTCGAGCGTTACCGATTCGGCGGCAGCGAGCGCCTCGAGCTCCTTGTCTTCGATCGCCTGGATGGCGCGACGCTCGCGGTAAGTCTTGATCTGACCCGGAGTCGGATTGATCACCAGCACTCCCGACGTGCCGTCGAGAATCACGTGCTCGTTCCCGTTGAGGATCTCTGTCGCTTCGCGGAGACCTACTACCGCCGGCAATCCCAGGGACCGCGCCAGGATCGCAACGTGGGATGTTCTCGTACCCGCGTCGGTGGCGATGCCAATGATCGCCTCTCGATCGAGCTGCACCGTTAGACTGGGAGTCAGATCGTGAGTAACCAGGATCTTGTTCGATCCTTTTGGCAGATCAACGGGATCATGATCCGGGAGACCGAGCAGGATCGTGAGTACTCTGATGTGCACATCGATGAGATCTCCAACTCTCTCGCGCAGCATCGGGCGCGCGTGCCCCGCGAACTGCTGACGCCACTCGAACAGAACCAGGTCAAATGCCTTTTCCGCGCCGAGGTTCTGATGAATCAGCTCCTCTACCTGCCTCAGTAACTCACCATCCTCGAGGATGGAGAGCTGAACGTCGAAGATTGCTGCTTCCTCCGGACCAGCGTGCTTCTCAGCGCGCGCGCGGACCTGATGCAGACGAGCGCGAGCCTGTTCCAATGCCTCGTGGAATCGCTTGACCTCGGCGGGGATCACTTCGTCGGGAATAATGCGGTGTCTGACGTCGGGTACTTCCCACCGGAGCAGGTGTACCTGACCGTCGACGATTCCTGACGAAGCTGGCATCCCGGCGAGGGCCTTTGCCATCACCGCTCTCCGAACTTGTTGGCAATCACAGTCGAGAGAGCATCGAGCGCCGCTTCGGCGTCCTCACCGACGGCGCGCAGAATGACCGTTGACCCGAACTCCGCGGCAAGCATCATGACTCCCATGATGCTCTTTGCATTGACCTCGAGGTCATCGCGGATGATGGTGATGTTGCTCTTGAACTTTCCGGCGGTCTTCACGATCTCCGCGGCGGGGCGGGCATGAATCCCCAGCTTGTTGACGATCTTTACTTCGCGCTCAGGCATCAGGTCAGTACCGAGTAGAGTACGAATACAGCCAGAACTCCGAGAGCTATGCGCCACCCTTCAGCGCGCTCGCGAAGCCGTGCGAGAAGCAGAATCCCAATCAACGCCGCACCGATAACACCGCCGACGAGCATACGCCCCGGGCCCGCGATGCGCTGCAACGCCAGGGGCAGAGCGACTCCTGCCATCAATGCAGCTGCGCGGCCGATATAAACCGGTCCCTGCCTCAGTACCGGGTTGCCCAGGGCGGCGGCAACGTTTAGCCCGCGCGAGAGACCGATCCGAAGTCCCCACGCCCGGAGAAGAAAATGTCCAGCGTTGTAGAGCAATAGAAATGTACCAACGACTGCCAGAGCCGAACCGCCTGCACCGTACACGCCGATAGCCACCAGCGAGCAGAAGGGCAGCCAGCTCGCCCAAACGAGGCGATCGCCGACACTGCCAAGGGGGCCAGCGAGTGCCGTTCGAAACCGCTCGATTCGCGTCGGGTCGACCCCATCCAGCTCCGCGCGCGTCAGAGCACCAACGGCAACGCCAGCCAGATACGGATGCGCGTTGAAGTAGCGCGACTCGCGGGCGAGGGCTGCGCGGTATCGCTCTCCCTTCACTCCACCTGGAAGTAGTCTCAGTGCCGGCTCCATGACGAACCCGATTCCGGTACCGAGAAGCGTCTCGTAGTTCCACGATCCCTGGAGTGCAAGCAGCCGAAAGTACATCGCCGCTTTGATGCGGAACGGGAGACCGAACGTTGCGGGCACTGTCATCGTCTGCCTACCAGCGTAGCTCCCCACATCACGACGCCGGCGAGGAAAAACCAAAGGACGTGACGCACCGAGTGGAACACCTTCCAGAGAGCGCCGCCCGCGACAATGGACGCTGTGACGATGACGACCACATGAGAGGTGGAGGACTCACTTCCCCACACTGCCACTATCGCTCTGACTATCGGCGCGAAGACCAACATCGCCACGATCGTCACCAGCAAGCCGCGCAACAGATCGAGCGACATGCCCATCAGGTGGAACGAATGAAGCGCATCGCGCGAACCTTCCTCGAGCCGGTCGCGCACGCGTTCCAGTCGGACGGCGATCGTCCGTCGCAGAACGACCATGCTCCAGCCGCTGATGCTGGCCGTGAGAAGCGCAGCGAGGAGCGAAGCCGGCAACGCGCCCGGCATGGAAGCCGACTGTGCGGCGAAAAGCGAGCCGCCGACAACGCCTGCTGATCCCCACTCCGGGTATCGCGACGCTCCGAATGGAAGCGTGTCGAGCGCAATCATCTCCAGCACAACTCCGATCAGCAGACCCGATTGGGGATTGCCGATGAAGCCGCCGGCAAGCGTGGCAGCGACGATCGGTCGCGAGATCATCGCCTGCGGAAAGCTGACGACGTCAAGACCGAGCAGCGCGCCGAGGAGTCCAATCGGCAATGCCTCCGCGAGATTCACGTCGCAGCCCCTTCCAGAACTTCGGGCAGTGGAACCGCTCGAGCCGACGGAACGTCCTGAGCGGTGACTTCTACCCCCGCCGCTTCGAGATCGCGCAGTTGCCGCTCCTCGTCGGGCGTGAGATAGATGTAGCGAAGCTTCTCCGCGCGACCGGCGCGATGGTGAATCCCGCCAAGGTTGACGCTGCCGATGGCTTTGACGCCCTTCACGAGCCGGTACATGCTGGAGATGTCTCCAGTCAGCACGAGTGCGGGCCGCGGATCGCCCGCGTACCTGGGGTGATCGCGAATCGCCGTCGCAACGTCGGCGAAGCGCACCTCCATCTCGGGCGGGACTGCCATGCGATAAAGCTCCTGCTCCCAATCGCTCGCGGCGACCAGATCATCGACGAGTACGAGCAGTCGAATGTTGAGCGGCTGGCCCCAGCCGACCACCACCTGTCCGTGAATCAAACGGTCGTCGATGCGATAGAGGTGAACCCCCATCAGCGACCGACCACGATCAGCGATGCTTTTCCTCTCTCAGCGGCCGTGCGAGCGGCCTCAGTGGGCGAAACGTCGGCGCTGAAGACGAAGTCGAGCAGCGTCGCGAGGTTTACTCCGCTAACGAGCACCAGCCCGGGCGTGTTCTTGACAAGGCGACGCGCCGCGATGGTAGCGCTCCCGGCGGGAAGATCCGTGAAAATCACCTTCGCCCCCGTCCGCGCGAGCTGCTCACGAATGGTGTTTTCGATATCCTCGGGAGTCATTCCCATCATCGAGAGCACGACGAGCTTGTCGGCCATACCGCAGATCTGACCGACCGCGGAGACGAGTCCCGCTGCGAATTCTCCGTGACCCACGACAATGGCGCGCGCTTTTGCCGGGCCGCCGCCCGTTTCCTCATTCATGATCTTCCTGTAGATACTGCTGAATGTTGCTTGCGGCCGCTGCCTTCATTCGGCCAACCAGACGGTCATTGAAAGCTTCCGCGGAGTTGACGCCCGAGTAACGAAGTAGATGGTTCATGGCGATGACTTCCGCCACCACCGTAATGTTCTTTCCGGGATTCAGGAATACGGTGACCTTTGGCAGATCGACGTCGAGAATGGTCGCCGTTTCCATGTCGATGCCGACGCGTTCGACGACAGCGTGCTGATCCCATTCCTCGAGCTGTACGACTACCTCGATGCGCTTCTGCTGGCGGACAGCGCGTATACCAAATATCGCCTGGATGTCGATGAGGCCGACACCGCGAATTTCCATGTAATGACGCTGCATCTCGTGACCGCGCCCGATCAGGACATCGTTGCCTCGTTTGCTGGCGACTACCAGATCGTCAGCGACGAGGCGGTGGCCGCGCTCCACGAGATCGAGCACACACTCGGACTTGCCGATGCCGCTTTTACCGGTGAAAAAAAGGCCGACACCGAAGACGTCGGCCAGCGATCCATGAAGAGAAACGGTCGGAGCGAATTCCATCTCCAGCACGGGCTTGATGCGGCGATAGAATTCCGCCGTTTTGAGCTTGGTGCGGATGAGCGGGATCCCGGCGGCGGCGGCCGTTTCCTTTAGGCCGGCCGGCAGTCGCTGACCTTTGGTCACGAACACCGCCGGGATGGGGAAGGAAAAAAACAACTCGAGAATCTTCTTCCGTTCGGGCGGGCTCAGAGATGCGAGGTACGTGATCTCGGTCTCTCCCAGCACCTGGAGTCGCTCCGCGGAAAAGCGCTTGACGTAGCCCGCGAGGACGATGCCCGGACTCGATACTTCGGCGTTCCCTACGGGGCGATCAAGCCCGGTCCCGGGCTCGATCTCTTCCAGCTGCAGCGTGCCTCGCAACCGGTCGAGAAGCGAGCCGACTGTTACCTTCGGATTGGCCACGCAGGCTCCGTTCGTTTCAAGCGGGCGACAATCATTTCGCGATCACTTCCTCCAAATGCGACAGAGTGTCACTCGCCGCGCGTTCCCAGGTAAAGCCCTCAGCGAACCGCCGCGCCGCTCGACCCAGCACTTCCACCAGATCCGGTGACTCGACCAGGCCCCGCATTGACGCAGTCATCGCACCGTGATCATTGGGCGGCACGAGGAAACCTGTTTCGCCGTTGATGACCGATTCCCGAATTCCCGGTGAGTTCGCCGCGATCACCGGAGTACCGCACGCAGCAGCCTCGAGGTTACTGATTCCCCACCCTTCTTTGGGAGACGCGAGGACCGACGCCCACGCGCGTCGCAACAGGTGAACCTTTTCTTCTTCGGGAACGAAACCCAGAAACTTTACTCGCTCTTCGAGTCCGAGTGATTTTACCAGCCCTTCCAGCGAAGCGCGATAGTCGCCGGTGCCCGCGATCTCCATAATCGCTTCCGGAAGATTGAGCTCGGCGAACGCCCGAATTACGATATCGACGCGCTTGTACTTCTTCAGTCGGCCGAGGTAGACGAACAAGGGTCGGTCGGAACGTTCAGCAGGGTTGGGAGTGAGACGAGCGGAGTCGACGCCGTTGTAAATCACGCGTATCGATTCACGCGAAATTCCGCGCGCGACCAGATCGTCCGCAGTACTCACGCTGACGGCTTCGAATGGGACGCTTCGATAAATCACTCCGATCGGTTGTTCCGACAGCCACACCGCGGCTGCGAGCGGCGGCAAGGCCTCGCGGAAAGCCGTCGAGCCGAAGAGATGGTGGACCACCACTACCAACCTTTTCAAGCTCCACAGCGGCGTGTACAGCGGGATCTTGTTGAGGTCTTCGATGACGACGTCGTAACCGTTGCGCGCCAGATGCCGCCGGTAATAACCGCGGGCCACGAAAGGATAGGTGTGCCTGCTGCCGAAGCGGTAAACCTGAATCCCGCCAATCGCCGTGCGTTCCGCCGCGCCCGCGTACGAGCTGCAGAGCAAATCCACGCTGTGGCCGCGCGCAACTATGCGGCTGAAAATCTCCTGAAGGTGCAGCTCCGCGCCGCCCGCCTGCGGATTGGTAACGTCCTGCCAGTTCAGAACGAGTATGCGCACTAGATCATGCCGGCCTGTCTGGCGAAAGCATCAAGCACTCCATTCACGAACTTGGCGCTCGCCGAGGTGCCGAACCTCTCCGCCAATCGTACCGCCTCCTGAATGGCCACCCGGGGCGGCGTATCGCCCTTCATCAGCTCCGCGGCGCCGAGCCGGAGCACCGAACGTTCGATCGCGCCGATGCGCTCGAGACGCCAGTTGGTGGTGAGGTCAGCGAGGCGGGAATCCAGCTCGGTGCCCGCTTTAGAAACTTCGCGCACCAGCAATCCCGCGATGCGGCGCTCTTCCGGCGCCACCGCCAGGTCATCCCACACCTGGGTAGCTACGCGATCGAGATTCTTCCCGCCCCGCATCTCCCAGGCGTAGAGCGCCTGGAGTGCTCGCGCACGGGCACGTGATTCAATCCTCATCGTCCGGAGCGAGACGGTTGTAGAGGTCGATCATCTCGAGTGTTGCAACGGCGGCGTCGAATCCCTTGTTGCCGTGCGCCCCGCCTGCGCGAGCCTCGGCCTGCTCGTCGGTGTCGCAGGTGAGGACGCCAAATCCGATTGGTGTTTCCGATTCGGCGCTGGCCGCGGCGAGTCCGCGTGAAGCCTCGCCCGCTATGTAGTCGAAGTGGGCGGTATCACCCCGGATCACAGCGCCGACCGCGACAATGCCATCGTAGCGCTCAGTGCCGAGGAGCCAACGCGCGACGAGGGGAAGTTCCCACGCGCCAGGAACCCAGATGACATCAATGTCCTCGAAGCCGACGCCATGCTTGACGAGCGCTTCCATCGCGCCATCGACGAGCTTCTTTACGACCGGCTCATTGAAGCGGCTGGCGATTACAACGATGCGACGGCCAACACCACTCGGCTGTCCGTGAAACTCGGGCATATGCGGGAAGCGAGAGGCGGGAGGCGGGTGGTCTACGACGCGAAGAGATGACCTAGTTTAGCGCGTTTCGCTTCCAGGTAGCTTGAGTTTTCGTCGTGCGCGATGGAGATGATCGGCACCCGTTCATCGATGGTCAGGCCGTAGCCTTCAAGGCCGACCAGCTTGCGCGGGTTGTTGGTGATCGGCCGAATGGTCTTGAGGCCGAGGTCGAGAAGAATCTGGGCGCCGATTCCGTAGTTGCGGAGATCGGGTTTGAAGCCAAGCCGCTCGTTCGCTTCAACGGTATCGATTCCCTGATCCTGTAGCTCATACGCTTTCAGCTTGTTCAGGAGCCCGATGCCGCGGCCCTCCTGATCCAGATAGACGATGACGCCTTTGCCTTCCTTGGCGATCATTTTCATCGCCGTGTCGAGCTGCCACCCGCAGTCGCAGCGCAAGGAGTGGAAGACATCGCCGGTGAGACACTTCGAATGCATCCTGACCAGCACGCTGGAGTCGGGCCCGACATCGCCGAAAACGAGAGCGATGTGCTCGTGCTGATCAACATCGTTCCGGTAGCCGAGAACCTTCCACGTACCCATTTCCGTCGGAAGACGGGCCTCAGCCACACGGTGCACCAGCCGTTCTGTTTGAAGCCGGTAGGCAACCACCTGGGCGACGGTGATGAATGTCAGGCCATGCTTCTGCGCGAATTGCTCGAGCTCGGGCCGCCGGGCACTGCTGCCGTCTTCGCTGAGGATCTCACAGACAACACCGGCGGGGCTCAGGCCGGCCAGCGCCGCAAGATCGACTGCCGTCTCCGTGTGACCGACGCGCTGGAGGACTCCCCCATCGCGCGCCCGGAGCGGCGGAACGTGTCCCGGACGGCGGAGATCCGACGGGACTGTCTTTGGATCGACGGCTACTCGAATAGTCTTGGCACGATCCTGCGCACTCACGCCCGTCGTCACACCGAATCGCTCGTCAGCGTCGATGCTGATGGTGAACGCGGTCCGGTATTCTTCGGTATTCACTTCTGTTTGCGGAGCAAGCTCCAGCTGGTCGGCGCGCTCATTGGTGAGGGCGAGACAAATCCAGCCGCCGGCTTTGCGGATCATGAAGTTGATCAGCTCGGGCGTGACGAGCTCGGCGGCGCAGATCAGATCGCCCTCGTTCTCGCGATCCTCATCATCGGCGACGATTACCAGCTTGCCGGCCTTGATGTCGGCTATTGCCTGTTCGACTGTTCCAAACTGCATGACTCTCAATGCTCCAGCGAGAAATCCGTGAGTGAATCTAGCGAGGATGGCTGGCGCAGATAGGGCTCGAGCAGGCGGCGCACGTGTTTAGCAATGATATCGGCTTCAACGTGCACCCTGGTTCCGAGCTTCAATTCTCGCAGGTTTGTTTGCCGAAGTGTGTATTCGATCAGCGAAACCTGAACACCCTGTCGCTTGATGTCGTTGACCGTCAGGCTCACGCCATCGATTGCCACTGAGCCGTGAAGAACGAACAGCGGCTCGAACGCCAAGGGGATCGAGATATCTACGAGCATCGCGTCACCATCCCGGTCAACAGCGGCGACGGTTCCGACGCAGTCGACATGACCCTGAACGATGTGTCCACCGAGACGGTCGTCGGCGCGCATCGCCCGTTCGAGATTCACCTTCGTTCCTTTCTTCCAGTCGCCGATCGTAGTGCGTTCCAGGGTGGTGGTGACCGCTGCGGCGGCGAACCAGCCGGTGCCGAACTCGCGCACGGTCAGACACGCACCGTTGACGGCGATGCTCTCTCCCGAGACCAGATCAATGTAAGGAGCGCGGATGCGGAGCTCCCGGCCGGCTTCCGTCTGCCGTACCGTTTCCACTTCACCCACCTGCTCGATCAACCCGGTGAACATTTACGCCTCGCGTAACGCGTAGACCGACATCACGTCTTCACCGAACTCGGCGCGCCTGATAATGGGAAGACTGGCTAGCCACTGCCTGAAATCAGTGCGCGAACCCTGAAACGGACTCAGAGCATTCGTGCCGAGTGACATCGGTGACTGAAAGATAATCAAGCGATCCACGAGCTTTCGCTCGAGGAATTCGTCGGCGACGCGCGCGCCCCCTTCGACCAGCAGATGTTGAATGTCGAAACCGCGTAGCGCTGCGAGGGCTGCGGACAGATCTTCGGCCTCGAAGACGTCGACGCCGGCGTTGTGGAGCGCCGCCAACCGCGGAACCGGAGGATGGTGTGAGAAGATCGCCGTCGGCGTCCCCCTTGCTGTCCGCACGAGTTTGGATTCCAGTGGAGTCTGCGCGTCGCGGTCAAACACGATGCGCAATGGCGGGATCCGTGCCTTTATCGTTCCCCGAGCGGTCAGTTGGGGGTCGTCGGCTTTGACCGTTCCAAGTCCGACAGCGATCGCGTCCACGTTGGCGCGAAGACGATGGACTTCCTGGCGCGACTGCTCGTTGCTGATCCAGCGCGTCTCGCCCGAGGGGTCGTTCATTTTGCCATCGCTCGATAGCGCCAGCTTGAGCGTGACCCAGGGGCGATCCGGATTCGTCGCGGCGAAAAAAAACGGCGCGTTCAGCTCCAGCGCGGCTGCCTCCTCGACGCCAAAATCGACCTGAACTCCGTAATCTGCGAGATAACGAGCGCCCCCACCGGCCAGAGCCGTAGGGTCTGCAGCCGCTATGACGACGCGACCGACCCGTGCCGCGATGATCGCTTCGGTGCACGGAGGCGTTTTCCCGAAGTGATTGCATGGCTCGAGCGTCACATACATCGTCGCGCCCTTGGCGCGTTCACCCGCTGCCTTGAGCGCTACTACTTCGGCGTGTGGCTCGCCGAAACGCGCATGGAATCCTTCGCCGACGACGACACCGTCGCGAACGACAACAGCGCCGACCATTGGGTTCGGCGCTGTTTGACCCCACCCCTGCTGGGCGAGGAAAAGTGCGCGACGCATGTATTCCGCGTCGCGCCCGTCGTTAGAACCCGATTCGAGCTCCGAGAGATCCGTAGAGTCTTGAGTCGGCTGGTTGTGTGCCACTGAAGGTGTTGAAGGTGTTGATCGTGCCGCCGGACACCTGTCCAATTTCGGCATTCAGCTTGAAAACCAAAAGGTTCATCGACAGGTCGCCGAAGATATTGGTGCGCGTCAAAGTCTGCGACATGGCGACGGGACCAGCGTTGGTGGCCGGAACCGGCGGAACAGTTCGCGCCGCGACGTGCACGCCGATGTCCGTCGACGCGTCGTACTTGTCCTGGCCGAAGCCGGCAGCGATTCCAAAGATCAGGAGATTCTTTCCCGCCACCACACGCCACGCTTTCGTCTTGAGGCTGAGATTGTTGGCGTAGAGAGAATCGCCTCCGGTGTGACCAACCAGGTTGACGGTCGGCAGGTCACGCACCAGATAGCTGACCGATACGCCCGGGATCAGCAGACTCTCCTGCAGAATTCCAAGGCGCGCGCCATAGCCGAACTTGAGCGACCCGTTCGGGACTTTGACATCTACGCCGCTGTTACTGAACTCGGGGACATATGCAGCGTTGACCAGCAGATCGATGCCTCCGACGTTCGTAAGAGCGAGGGGAATGCCCTTGAACACGCCAAACGCCGCATCAAGGACAGGCATCGGAAAAACCTGCGACTTCGTCTCGAAACGATCGCTTTGCGCACCGTTGACGGATGGCGTGATGTTCTGAACCTGCGGAAGGCTACCCTCGACAAGGTTGAACCTGAGGCCGACTGAGAAATGCCCCAGCCCGCCGAGGTTGCCTGTCTGACCCAGGGTTGCATTACCACCGGTGATACTCACACCCAGCTGCGGAGCGATGTACTTGAATACGTCCAGCGCTTTCTGGCATGCGTCCTGAGAGGCACGATCCTGGTCCGGTATGTTAAGAGGGCCGCTGACGGTCCCAGTGGGACACCGCTGCGTGTCCACTCCGGTTTGAGCTGCGACCGAAGTCGCTGTCAGGACAACAAGCGCGAACGAAACGAACAAACCAGCTTTCATTGGTTCTATTCCTCAAGAAAGTTTGACTGCTCCCCCGCCGGTCTTCAGCGAGCCGATCTTCCAGCCTGCCAGCCCCGCCGCGGATGCCGCCGACATCACCGCTTTTTCGTCGGACGGCGCGCAGATAATCACCATTCCTACACCCATATTGAACGTCCGGTACATCTCGGCGGGCTCGACTTGCCCCGCTTCCATAAGGACCCGGAAAACGTTCGGAACCCTCCAACTCGCGGTGTCGATCACTGCATCCAGCGTCGGTGGCAGCGCCCGGTCGAGATTCTCGACCAGTCCACCACCGGTGATGTGAGACATCGCGTGCAAACGGTCCAGCACCGGCCTCACGGCCGGGAGATACGATTTGTGCTCGGCGAGGAGCACATCGGCAACTGTCCCGCCACCACCCGGAAATGCGTCTGTCAGTCGGAGCCTGAGCCGGTCCGCGACGATCTTTCGCGCCAACGAATAACCGTTGGTGTGCAAACCCGAGCTTGGAAGAGCGATCAGCACGTCATCAGGCCTTACCCGATCCGCGCCAAGTATCCCGTCTTCTTCCACATATCCGACGATGAAACCCGCCAAGTCGTAATCGGGCGGTGTATACAAACCCGGCATTTCAGCCGTTTCGCCGCCTACGAGCGAGCAGCCGTTTTCCCGGCAGCCCGCGGCAACACCCGCCACGACTGCTTCGACGACGTTGGGTTCGAGCTTTCCGAACGCCACGTAGTCAAGGAAAAAGAGCGGCAAGGCCCCCTGCACCAGGATGTCGTTCACGCAATGGTTTACGAGATCCCGGCCGATGGTGTCGTGACGACGGGCATCGATGGCCACTTTGATTTTGGTGCCGACACCGTCAGCGCTCGATACGAGCACGGGCTTTCGGAGACCGGACGGCACCCGGAACATTCCGCCGAAACCACCGAACGCGCCGACGACGCCAGTCGTGAAGGTGGACTCTACGAGCTTCTTTATTCGCTGCTTTGCCGCGTTGGACGCATCGATATCCACACCGGCGCTTCCGTAGCGAAGCGCTTCGTCGCTCACGCTGGCAGCGCCTCCTCGAATGCCACCAGTCGCCGCATGTCGCGCATCCGCTGGTCGATCTCGGCCCGTGTCACGGTCATTAGGCGCTCAATCGAGAACTTCTCGACCGCGAAAGATCCCATCACTGAGCCATAAATCATCGCGCGGCGCATGTTGGCCTCGCTCAGATCGTCGGTGGCGGCGAGGTAGCCGATGAATCCGCCGGCAAATGAATCGCCTGCCCCCGTTGGGTCGAACACATTCTCGAGTGGAAACGCGGGCGCAAAGAAAATCGAGTTCGCCGTGAACATGAACGCGCCATGCTCGCCCTTCTTGATGATGACGTGACGAGGGCCGAGCCCCATGATCCATTGCGCTGCCTGGACCAGATTCGCCTTCTCGGACAACTGGCGTGCTTCCGCGTCGTTGAGCGTCACCAGATCCACTTTCCCCAACAGTGTCAGGAGATCGGGGCGCCTGCTCTGGATCCAGAAGTTCATGGTATCGCACGCAATCAGTTTCGGTCTCTCGACCTGCCCGAGCACGTCGATCTGAAGCCGGGGATCGATGTTGGCGAGAAAGACGTAGGGACAGGACCGCAGCTTTTCTGGAATCTTTGGGCTGAAGTGCGAGAAGACTCCAAGGTGAGTCTCGAGGGTTTCCGCGGAATTGAGATCGTGGCGGTACCGCCCGCGCCAGCGAAATGAACTGCCCTCGGCGCGTTCGACGCCGCTATAGTCCACGCCCCGTTTTTTTAACGCCTCGAGTTTGTCGACGGGATAGTCCGAGCCAATCACACCGACGACGCTCACCTTGGTGAGGTGACTCGCGGAGGCGGCGAAGAAATTCGCGGAGCCGCCGAGCACATCATCCGCCTTACCGAAGGGAGTTTCGACGGAGTCGAGCGCCACCGAGCCAACGACCAGTACACTCATTCGTATTTGATTGGAGAGTTGTCAGCCAGCTAATGGTAACGACGCCGGCGGCGTCAGCAACTACATCCGCTCCGGCGCGGTGACGCCAAGGATCTGAAGTCCATTGCGCAACACGATCTGGGCGCTCCTCGCCAGCGCCAGACGGGCGCGGGTAACGTCTTCGGTCTGTTCGAGCACGTGATGTTTGTGATACCACAAATGGGCGAGCCGCGCCGTCTCGTGCAGGTAATTGGCGATGCGGTGTGGCTCCAGAGACTCCGCGCTCGATTCGACGAGCTCCGGATATTCGAGCAAAGATTTTATCAGAGCCTGTTCCTCAGGCTCGCTCAGAACTCCGAACTTCACGCCTTCAGCAGTTACGGAAGCAGGGTCAATTCCGCCAACGCGAAAGATTCCAGACATACGCGCGTGCGCCATCTGGATGTAGTAAACCGGATTCTCCTCCGACTGGGCCGCTGCAAGATCGACGTTGAAGATCAGCTGTGAGTCGCTCTTCCGCATTAGGAAGAAGTAACGGACGGCATCTCGGCCAACTTCCGAAATCAGGTCGCGGACGGTCACGTAGCTGCCGGCGCGCTTGGAGATCTTCACTTCCTCGCCGTGCTTCATGACCGTCACCATCTGGTGCAGAACGTATTCGGGGTAGTCTTTGGTGACGCCCATGTCGAGAGCCTGCAGACCCGCGCGGACGCGAGTGACGGTGCTATGGTGATCAGCACCCTGCACGTCGATTGCCCGCTTGAATCCACGCTTCCATTTGGTGACGTGATAGGCGACGTCCGGCAGAAAATAGGTGTACGTTCCATCGCGCTTGCGCATCACCCGATCCTTGTCGTCGCCGAACTCGGTGGTGCGAAGCCAGAGGGCGTCGTCGTGCTCGTAGGTCTTGCCCGACGAGATTAACTGCCGAACGGTCTCCTCGACCATCCCGTCTGTGTACAGCGACGATTCCAGGAAATAGCGGTCGAACTTTACGCCGAATGCCTGTAGATCGAGGTCCTGTTCCTTTCTGAGCTCGCGCACGGCGAACTCACGGACGGACAGCCCCTCTGAGTCGGCCGCGTAACGCTCGGCCAACTCGCGGATATACTCACCGTGGTATCCGCCCTCTGGAATCGCGGCGGCTTCACCACGTAGCTCCTTCAGTCGGGCTTCAACGCTGGCGGCAAGATTTTCGATCTGTGCACCGGCGTCGTTGTAGTAGAATTCGCGCGTCACCTTCCAGCCGGTGGCTTCCAGTAACGTGGCGATCGCGTCGCCGAGCGCAGCCTGACGTCCATGTCCCACATGCAGCGGTCCAGTGGGGTTGGCGGAGACGAACTCAATGTTCACGACGCGGCCTGCTCCAACTCCGTTGGTTCCATATTTTGCGTCGGCACCAATGACGTCGCGAAGCCCTGAGGCGATCGTTTCCGGGTCGATCCAGAAATTCATGAACCCCGGACCGGCGATGTCGATCCTGGAAACCCCGGCGCGCTCGAGCTGCATGGAGTCGCGCAGTTTCTCGGCGATTTCGCGAGGGCGCGAACGAAGCGGCTTGGCGAGGAGCATTGCCAGGTTGGTCGCCAGATCACCGTGCGATGTGTCTCTCGGACGCTCGAGAACTGGATCGACATCCTCGGGCGCGCCGAGTGCGCGCGCCGCGCGAATCAGCTCGGCGCGAATCTGCTCAGCGGCCGTCATTCGCTGGCTTTCTTCTTCCCTGTGGACGCGGACTTATCGGGCGCCGTGGATGCGGCCGGCTTTGTTTCCTGAGCGGGTTTCGCATCGGACGACGGCGCATCTGGTTTGGCGGAGGAGTCGGTTTTAGAGGAGCTGGACGTCTCGGACTCGGAACCGCCAGAAGTCTCGGACTTCTTGGAATCGCTGGAAGTCTGAGACTTCTTTCCGTCCTTTCCGTAATCGGTGATGTAGAAGCCGGACCCCTTGAATACCAACCCGGCCCCTGCCGACATCAGGCGCTCCGCCGTCTTTCCGCACACTGGGCAAGCGAGCTCGTAGGGCGCCCCAGAAATGGAGCGATAAAATTTCTCGAACTCGTGGCCCTCCGGGCAACGAAACTCGTACGTGGGCATTGTGGTTTTGGGAGGGGGCTGCGCTGCTATGAACTTACTTCCGCAGCGAGATCGTCTCAAGCTTGACGAACTATGATCGCTACGCTGAGGGTCTGTAGTATCCCCAGTTCGAAGCAAGAGTTTCCGCAATCTCGCCGACAGTAGTGCGCGCACGCACCGCATCGATGATCAGAGGCATCAAATGAAGCTCACCGGATTTGCCGGCCGACGCATCACGCAGTGCGTTGAGGGCTTTGTTTACGGCAGCGGAATCACGATTCGCGCGAAGCGCCTTTAACTCCACGAGCTGCTCTTTTTCCAGAGCAGAGTAGTCGGGTGCTGGAATGTCCTCGGGCGCGTCGGTGTCCGTGAAACGATTGACTCCGACAATTACCGTCTCGCCAGCCTCTACACGCAACTGGTGCTCGTAAGCGCTGCGCGCGATTTCTTCCTGAAAGAATCCCGCGGCAATCGCTTTCTCCGAGCCGCCGAGCGCATCAACTCTTTCAATCAGCTCCAGCGCCCTCGCCTCGAGAGAGTTGGTCAGGTTTTCGACGTAGTAGCTCCCAGCCAATGGATCGGCGGTATTGGTGATGCCGGACTCGTGCGCGACAATCTGCTGAGTGCGCAGTGCGAGCTTTGCCGCATCGGCGGTAGGCAGCGCCAGCGCCTCGTCGTAGCCGTTGGTGTGGAGTGACTGGGTCCCCCCGAGAGTTGCGGCGAGCGACTGGATCGCCACGCGGACGACGTTGTTCAGCGGTTGCTGCGCGGTGAGAGTCACACCGCCAGTCTGCGTATGGAAGCGCAGCCTCGAGCTCGGCTCGGACGCCTTGAAGCGGTCGCGCATGATCCGCGCGTAAATACGGCGCGCAGCGCGGAACTTGGCGACTTCCTCGAACAGATCACTGTGGGCGGCAAAGAAAAACGACAGCCTGGGCGCGAACGTATCGACAGACAATCCCGCACCGATCGCCCGGCTGACGTACTCGATCGTGTTGCTGAGTGTGAAAGCCAGCTCCTGGACTGCCGTCGCGCCCGCCTCGCGAATGTGGTAGCCGGAGATGGATATCGGATTCCAGTTCGGAACTTCGTCGGCACAGAACCGAAACACCTCGGCGATCATTGCCAGGCTCGGCTCGGGCGGATAGATGTAGGTGCCGCGGGCGATGTACTCCTTGAGGATATCGTTCTGAATCGTTCCGCTCAGATTGTCTCGTGCGATTCCACGCTCCTCGGCGGCGACGATGTACATCGCGAGCAAAGTGGCCGCGGTGGCGTTGATGGTCATAGATGTCGAGACCTTGTCGAGGGGAATTCCCTCGAGCAGAGCGTGCATGTCTTCGACGCTGTCGATCGCGACTCCGGCCCGGCCAACTTCGCCCAACGAGCGCGGCGAATCCGAGTCGAGACCCATTTGCGTCGGAAGATCGAACGCCACCGACAGTCCGGTCTGGCCCGCGTCGAGAAGCATCCTGAAGCGTTCATTGGTGCTTCTGGCGCCGCCGAATCCGGCGTACTGACGCATCGTCCACAAGCGTCCGCGGTACATCGTAGGCTGTACGCCGCGCGTATAGGGAAACTGGCCCGGATCGGCCAGATCGGCCGCGTAATCCAGGTCCGCATCCTTTGGCCGATAAACCGTTTGTATTGGAACTCCCGAAGGAGAAATCTTCTCGCCGGGCTCGTGCCTGCTCACGCGCACCGGCCCCGACGCCGGCCCGGGTTCACGCGCCTACCGATCCGACGGCGAGAGCCCCGCTGCTTCTGGCGCCGGCAAGGATCGTCCGTGCGGCCTCGACGTCGTTGGTGCTGCCGATGAAAAGTGGCGTGCGCTGGTGCAGTTCAGTCGGGTGGATGTCGAGGATCCGGTCATGGCCATCGGTCGCGGCGCCACCCGCCTGCTCGACAATGAAGGCGAGCGGGCTCGCCTCATAGAGCAGTCTCAGCTTGCCGCGTTTGTTTTTGCGGTTGGCTGGATACGCGAACAGTCCGCCGCCGAGAAGGTTACGATGAAAATCCGCGACCAGAGATCCGACGTAGCGCGTGTTCATCGGCGCGCGATTGCCGTCCTGCCCGCGATAGTACCGCATCAGATCCTGTACGTTCGGCTCCCACTGGCTCTGGTAGGAATCGTTGACCGACAGGTACCGGCCGGTGTCGGGAGTGCGAATGTTCGGGTGCGAGAGGAGGAATTCGCCCAGTGATGGGTCGAGGGTAAAGCCGTGTGCCCCCTGCCCGGTGGTATAGACCAGCATCGTACTGGAGCCATAGATCACATAGCCGGCAGCGACCTGCCGACGCCCGGGCTGCAGCATGTCCTCCATCTCCCCGCGACTGCCGCGAGTGATCTTCTTCACCACCGAAAAAATCGTCCCCACGGGAACGTTCACGTCGATGTTGGACGAGCCATCGAGAGGGTCGAAGAGAAGGCAGTACTTGCCGCAACGGAAGTGCGGCGGGATATCGATGATCCCGGGCTCTTCCTCCGATGCCATGGCGCAAAGCCGGCCGCCATGATCGACCGCTTTGACGATTATCTCATTCGCGAGGACGTCGAGCTTCTCCTGTGTCTCGCCATGAACGTTTTCCAGGTCAGTGGCGCCAAGGATGTCCGCGAGGCCGGCGCTACGGACCTTGTTCGCGATCATCTTGGCGGCCAGCGCAAGGTCGTACAACACGCCGGAAAGCTCTCCGGTTGCTTCCGGATGCAGCTTCTCCTGCTCGATAATGAAGCGCTCGATTGTTACGACCGAAGTCGCGGTATGCTTTACCACTCAGAATTCCTTGTCGGCGGTACCGAGGCGGGACGCGGAATAGCGGCGCGCGTCCACTTCATATGCGTTACGAGTATAGCCGTAACGGAGTGATTGCCAAAGATAGCTGACGGGAAAGGCCCAGTTTTCCTGAAATTGGTGAACGTGCCGAAGTTCGTGCAAGAGCAGTTCCGCCGTTAAGGCCGTCGACGGCGCGACGAATATCGTGCGGCGTAGCGTGATCGCAGCAGCAGTGCTGGTCCCGAGCGCCCAGCCGCCGATGCGCACGGGCAGACCGCCGCGACGGTATTCGGCCTTCGCGAGGTCGGGGTACCGCGCAAGCATCTCCGAGGGCAGCTCGAACCGATCCCCGATTACCGCCGCGCTGAGTCGCGAGACAAATCCCATTTATTTCCGTTCGCCTCAATCTCGAGGTGTACTCCATCCGTCCGGACCACAATCGTTCCCATCTTGTCTGTACGCAACACCTCGGCGCCTGCTTGCGCCAGAGCGTGCAATACGTCGTTACTCGGGTGTCCGTAGATGTTGCGGGCACCGACCGAAATGATTCCGAGCTCAGGGTGTACCGCCTTCAGGAATTCATCGCTGCTGCTTGTCGAGCTGCCATGATGACCGACCTTGAGAACGTCAGCGCTCAGCTCATCCCGCTTGTTCGCCAACAGCCAATCTTCCTCCGGTCGCTCGGCGTCGCCAACGAGCAGAAATCGCACCGTCCCATATCGTATCAGAGCGATGGTGCTGGCGAGGTTCGGGTCCTTCAGTCCGACGGTCCACGTAGAATCGGGCGCGAGAAACGAGACGGTCACTCCGTCAAGCGCGATCGAATCACTGGGATGGACTCGATGCCACTCAATACCGTCTTTTTTCGCGGTCCCCAGTGAAGCGATGTAGGACTCGGAGCCTCCGGCGAACGCGGCGTCCCAGTACGTTCGTGGCCGCAGCTTATCGAGGACAGCCGCGGCTCCGCCGACGTGATCCGCGTGCGGATGCGATAGAACGAACGCTTCCAGACGACCACCTCGTCGCAAGATGTAAGGAAGAACGGTCGAGCGCCCCGCGTCCCCACCGCGCCAGGTCGGACCCGCGTCGAAGAGAATCCATCGACCTGCCGGAGTTCGAAGTAAAATCGCGTCGCCCTGTCCAACGTCGAGTACGTGAAGCTCAACCCCGTTATCTCGCTGCATTGGGAGCAGCGGCGAGACAACCAGCGTCGCAAGCGCGCCGACGGCGACAACGGCGGGACGCGACGGAAATCGACTAACGCATGCCACGATGAGCGAAGCGGCGGCGACAGCGGCGACAATCGCGACGAGCTTCGTGGCGGACACTGTCACCGCCGCGCCGGGGATCGAAGCCGAAGCCATCGCAATCCAATCGAACGCGAATAGCAACGCATGCACCGCGTCCGCGAACAGGTGCGCCAGGGCCCTGAATGGCCCCGTCAGCAACGCGAGGAAAAGAATTGGCTGAGCGAGGCTGATCACCGGTGCGGCGATCAGGTTGGAGATTGGCGCGATGAGACTTATGCGGCCGAACACCCATGCCACCAGCGGCGCAGTGATGGCGCACGCTACGAGCGAGGTGATCAGCTCCTTCGCGATCTTTCCCTTCCAGCCTTCGAATCGGGAGGCGAGGTGTCGCTTCCACAATGCTCCGGCTGCGACCAATGCCGCCATGCCCAGCACGCTCAGCTGATACCCGACATCAATTGCAACTCGCGGCTCGATGAGCGGGACGAAAGCACCAACTGCCAGCGCGGCCCAGGGTGATGTCGGTCGTTGCGCCATTCTTGAGACCATGCCAACCCCGAGCATCGCAGCCGAGCGAAGGGCGGGAGGCGGCGCTCCGATGACAGCGACATAGACAGCAGTGGTGAAAAACGCGCCGAGCAAAGATGCGCGTCTGGACATTCGTGCGACCTGGAACAGCAGCTCCATCGCCGCGGCAATCACGGCGACGTGAAGTCCCGAGATCGAAAGCATGTGAATCAACCCGGCGGATGCGTACCGATCACGCATCTCGGTCGGAATCTCGTGCTGGTCAGCGATGAGGAGTGCGCGCGCGAGGGGCGCATCATCGCCGAAGGTGCCGTCGATCACCCTCGCGGCTCTCCCTCGGATGCGAGTCAGGATGTCGGCGGTTCCGTCATGTCCGATGCCCGCGGCGGGTACAACCGGAGGCGTAGCGGCGGCGATGATCGCGGCCGCAGCGCATACCGTCGCGAGCGCGGCCCAGGTATGGCGATGACGCGTCGCAGCGATGACCCCGAACGCGATGCTTCCCAACACAGCGATCCACGCGTAGCCACTGAAGCCCGCGAGTAGTCCGCCGACGAAGGCGAGGTATGTGGTTGTGATGAGCGGCAGCAGGGCTCCGGTGCTGCCCGATCCTACTCGCCTCTCGCACGCCGCGCAGAATCATTCGCGCAGCCATGCAATCAATCGTCGAGCGCTACACCGCCATGGGGAGTGCGGCGCGCTGACCGACGACCTGACCGATGAACGTCGAGCCGGTGGTGCCGGTCAGCTCCACGTGGAGATACTTCCCTATCAACGAGACATCGCCCGGAATCATCACAGTCTTGAAATCACGCGTCCGAGATTGAAGCAAGCCGCCACGCCGCGCCGGCTTTTCAACGAGCACCTCCCGGCGTGCGCCGAGCAAGCTCATGTTCCGCTCGCGGTTCGCGCTCCGCACCGTCGATATCAGGCGCGCGAGTCTTTCGCTCGCCACTTCATCCGAGATTGTGTCCGAGGCCGGAAAACGCGTTGCCGGCGTTCCATCTCGTAGCGAAAACTTGAAGGTGTAAGCGTCCTCAAAACCGATTTTTCTGACAGCGGATAATGTCTCCTCGAAATCCTCGTCGGTCTCACCCGGGAATCCGACGATGATGTCGGTCGTAAGCGAGACATTCGGGATGGCGCCGCGGAGCCGGTCGACGCACTCGAAGTACTGTTCTCGGGTATATCGCCGCAGCATGCGCTTGAGAGTCCGGCTCGAGCCCGATTGCATCGGTAGATGTACGTGCTCGCAGAATGCCTCGGTCTCGGCCATTGCGCGGATGACACGCTCACTGAAGTCATTGGGATGCGGGCTGGTGAACCGAAGGCGGCGGATTCCTCGCACCGCACCGACAGCGCGCAACAGATCGGCGAAATCGTGGGTGCCGTCGTTATAAGAATTCACCGTCTGGCCGAGCAGCACCACTTCCGAGATTCCGGAGGCGACCACCGCCTCGGTTTCGCGAACTACTTCCGCCAGCTGACGACTGCGCTCGGGTCCACGAGTCGTCGGCACAATGCAGTAGGTGCACTTGTAATCGCAGCCGCGCTGGACCGGAATCCACGCTTTCACCCCATCGAAGCGTCGCGGACGGAAATCCTCGTAGTGCTCCTCGAGATCGAAGTCCACCGAGGCCGCGCGCACGCCGACTCGCGCGCTCTCGATCAGCGAAGGAAGCTCGCGATAGCCGTCAGGACCGATGACGAGGCTGACGTGCTTGACACGATCTAACAGTTGCGGGCCAAGTCGCTGAGCCATGCAACCGGTTACGCCGAGCACTGCTTCACGCTTCATCTTGCTCTTCAGCTCGCCGAGGCGGCCGATTACACGTTGCTCGGCGTGTTCCCGTATCGCGCAGGTGTTGATGAGAATGACGTCCGCGCCATCGGGCTGCTCGACGGACTCGTAGCCGGATGCAGTCAGCTTGCCGAGCATGAGCTCAGTATCACTGACGTTCATTTGGCAGCCGTAGGTCTCTATATAGACCGTTGGACGCGAGCTGGTGAGCATGTGCGAAAGATAAAGCCGATGGCCTTGATACGCCTGACGTCTAACGGCCCGACGCGGCGCCCGCGGTCTGGTGGCTCGTCACGCTCTGGGATTCAATCGCCAAAGGATCCGATGGCAGCTCTATGTAAAAGGAGCTTCCCTTGCCCTCGGTGCTCTTCACCCAGATCCGGCCGCCGTGCCTTTCAACGACCAGCTTGCAGAAGGTAAGTCCGAGCCCGGAGCTTCGCGTGCGCGGTGTGCGCGGCATCTCCACCTGGCCGAACTTGCGGAAGATGATCTCGTGATACTCGGATGGAATGCCGGGACCGTTGTCGCTCACCGTAAACAGCACTCCCTGGCCCGCGCGACGTGCCCCGAGCTCCAGATGGATCGGATGCGAAGAATGCGTGACGGCGTTCTGAATCAGGTTCGAGAACACGCGCTTGATCAGATTTCTGTCGGCGGTAAAAACTGGCGCGTCATCAGACACCGACACAGCGGCTGTCGATTGCTCCTGCTGGAAACGGTGCCCCCACTCGTGCACCAGCTCGGCGAGCAGCGCGCCCGGCGCGATCGGCGTCAGGCTGAGCGAGATGTTCGCTTCCTCGATCCTGGCGACTTCCAGAATGTCGTCGATCAGGGCGAGAAGATCCTCCGACTTTGTCTCGGCGTCGCCGATGGCCGCCTTCTGGGGAATCGAAACCTGCCCGAAATCCCCGTCAGATAGCATCTCCAGAGTCGCGAGCACGGAAGTGAGCGGCGTCTTGAGATCGT
This sequence comes from Gemmatimonadaceae bacterium, assembly GCA_045803585.1. GTDB lineage: Bacteria > Gemmatimonadota > Gemmatimonadetes > Gemmatimonadales > Gemmatimonadaceae > UBA4720. The sequence continues at coordinate 21,081 of JBJMOT010000051.1, read as the reverse complement.
GGACGATCATCTTCATCAGGTCGTCGCGCACCTTCTCCAGCTCGCGCAGCTTGCGCAGACTGTCCTCCAGCGCGTCGGTCGCTGCCTTGAGCTTGAGCAAGCTGCGCACGCGAGCCCCGAGAACCAGCCGGTTGTGCGGCTTGGTCAGAAAATCATCGCCGCCGGCTTCGATGCCGCGCACCCTATCGCTGGTGTCGTTGAGCGCGGTTACGAATATCACCGGAATGCGGGCCGTCCGCGGATCGCGTTTGATCCGCCGGCATACCTCGAAACCAGTGGACCGATCGTCGACGCCAAGATCTCCCGCGGGCATCGCTACATCGAGAATGCAAAGATCGGGATGACCGTCGAACGCAGCGGCGACGGCTGACGGACCATCCGAGGCAGTGATCGTCTCGTATCCAAGGCTGTTCAGCTGATCGAGCAGCAACTCGACGTTGGCGGGGATATCGTCAGCGACGAGTATCAGCTCGGGCCTGGCCTTGCCCGCGTCAGCCATCTCAGGGCGAGACTCTGAGACCGAAGCTGAGAATGTAGCCTCGCTCCCTGATGTCGGCCGCCGATCTGTTCGCACGCTGCACTGAGAAGTCGAAAGCCGCGCGGTCACGGGACAGTGGAACGCCGAGCCCGGCCGCGATGGAAGTCTCCGAGACCTTCTCGGCGCTTGCACCAGGAGTATTTGAAGGGGTGTACCCAAAGGGCAAAGTCCTGAAACGAACACCCGCGCGCAACGCGATGATCCTCTGGATCAAGCGCGGTCCGCTGACTTCGGCGCCAATGCCGGTGTCCCATCCGTCGAACGCCTGAACACCGGTCTGCGACAAGGTGTTGAGCGAGCTCCAGGAATCATGCGCCACCCTGGCAGAGATACTCGCTCCGGGTACCCCTTCAAAGACGAAAGAGGCCGAGTAGTGATCGGGTATGTGTCCGGTTCCGATCAGCGTGTTGCCGTCTTCCGCGCGCAACTCACCGCCCTTTCTTCCGCTGAATGCAAATCCGAAGGCGCGGCCAGGATGGATCTCTACGCCTGCCGACGCAGCAAACCCCGCGTAACTGATGCGACTGGTTTGAACGCTGCCGATGAAGATCGCGCTGTCTGGAAAGATCTGTGAAAACGTGATCCGGTTGCTGCCCGTGAATACGTGGCCAGCAAGGCCGAAGCGAAGCTTGGGTGTATTCGAGAATGCGAGCGCGAACCGGACATCATCGATCGCTCCGAGCACCTTGTTCCGCTCTGTGAGCGTGACGGTATCGTCCTGAGTCCCAACAGTCTGAAGTCGGTCGAGGCTCGTCTCCTGGGAGCGATCGAGAAAAGTCGAGGCACTCATGCCGAGCGTCCAGTTCTGGCCCATCGGCAGCACGCCTGTAACCAGCGGGAAACGGGCTGTGGTGGTGTTTGCCACGCCGCCAGGAACCGTCACCTTCCGGAATTCCGGAGAGTACTGGAAGAAGACAGCCGCGCCGCCAACCCCAGCGAGTGACGCGGGCGAAGTGACACTCAGCGCGTCGAAGTCGGAGAGTCCCCCGCCAGTTCCTTCAGCGCGTGCGCTCATCTGGCCCGGCGGATAACCCAATCCGAGAAGGCTCAATGCGCCCTGAGCATCGGCTGGAGAAGAAACCGCGTTCGCAAGGAGCATCGCAGCGGCAAGAAATCTCACGCGCATCAGGGGAGCCCCAGTGGAACTTTGGTTGTGTAGCTGATTCTGAGCTGCGGCCGGAGACCAGCCACGGGGTCCTCACTCGAGGAGAAGCGCAACTCGAGAGGCGAGCCTTCGATGACGGGTTTCAAAATAATTGCTCGAGGTAGCGTGTCGGGCGGGATTGATCGCCACAACGCAAACGCGTGAGCGAGCTCGACATTCGTCGTCCCGGCATCGCCGGGCCGGAGCCTGAGCGTGTCCGCCGCGATGTTGCCGATGATCTGCGCCGCCTTGGTTGGATCAGTGACAGCTATCCCGGCCAGTGACACCTGGGGCAGAACATTCAGCGTATCCGTCGGATCAAGCGCGCCGTTGGAAATCTGGTTGAGGATCAACGTGGCCCGAACGACAGTGGTGGAATCCACAATCGCCGACGGAACAACGAAACGAAAGTAGACGCGATGAGACGGAAATCCGCCAACGACTAGCGTGCCTGGCGGAGCCGCGGGCGGAGCCTTGGCGATGACGGTGTAGTCCCTGATGTTGAACGCCAGAATCGGATCGTCGGCCGGTGTCTTCGAGAACGGCGTGACGGTCAAGGGCTTGGTCGCCGTGTCCGGGGTCGCGCGGAAGAACAACGTGGGCGGCAAGCCGACCTCTGTCGAGCTGATGATCATCTGTATCGACTCCGCTCCTGTCGCGCGGAGCCCGATCCGCAATGGCTGCTTGTTCTGGATCTTCGACAGAACCGTGGCGTTGGAGATGAAATACTTTGTGGAGTCGCTCAGGTCGGCGCGTGCGAACGTCTGTGACGATATGAATCGGTCAGGACGAAAGAGAGCCAGTACGGCGGCGTTTGCGGTATCGTCGGCGGTAGTATCGACGTCGTACGCCTCGATGGTTACGGGCCCGGGTCCCTTTATCGTAAGAGTGTCGACGCGCAGCAGGAGGTATGCGCTATCGACGGTCTGGATCGCCTGGGTCGTATCTCCCGTGGGAAGAAATGTCTGCGGCAGCGAGTCGAATCGGACGATGACGCGGCTGTCGAGGGTATCTCCGCGATTGGCGAGAAAAAGTCCCGACTCTGTTCCGAGGCCGGAACCTGACATCACGGTGGTGTCGACCTCGACCGCCCCCTCGATGGTGACGGTGTTTACGTTACCGCCGATCGGCGGGCAGAGGACGTTGCAGACACCCGAGCTGTCGAGGTTCTCCGAACAAGACATTATCGAAGCGAACAACGCCGCGCTCGCGAACAATCGCGGCAGTATTGACGAAAGCTTCACTACTCTCTTCCACGTGAAGGGTTCAGCACGAAGGCGTGCGGCAGCAGCTCTTCAAGGGTCCAGGCTGCTTCCTTTCCGTCGCGCGTATAGCTCGTGATCCGAATGTTCGGCGCGAATTCATTCAGCACCTGTCTGCACGCGCCGCAGGGAGGCGTAGGCTCGGCGTCGTCGGTCGCTATCGCGATCTCGTCGAAATCCGTGAGTCCTTGTGAGACAGCTGAAGCCACTGCAAGGGTTTCCGCGCAAATGGCCAAGCCGTACGCGGAATTCTCCATGTTGCAGCCGATGACGATCTCGCCGCCGCGCGTTTTGAGCGCCGCCCCCACCCTGAAGTTCGAGTACGGCGCATAGGCATTGACCAGCGCGCGCATCGCGGCCTCCCGAAGGGAGGTCGTTTGCGTGGTGTCGGGCTTCATCAGGCTACCAGCTCGGACAGGAACGATCTGCCACGACCACGGAATGAGAGGCCAAACCATTCCGCAACCGTCGCGCCGAGGTCCGAGAATGTGTCGCGCTCCCCAAGATCGCGCGGAACGACGCGCATGCCCGCGACAAGCAGAGGCACACGCTCACGCGCGTGATCGGTAGATGGAGTTGTAGGATCGTTGCCGTGGTCGGCGGTAATGAACAGCAGGTCGTCCTCTTTCAAACGCGATGTGATTGAAGGCAAGGCCGCGTCAAATTCGCGCAGCGCACCATAAAACCCCGCAACGTCGTTGCGGTGCCCGAACAACTGGTCGAAATCTACTAGGTTGGCAAACAGGAACCCACTTGCCGCACTCGAAAACCAGTCTTTGATCAGACGGATACCGTCGGCATTGGACGCGGTGTGGCGTGCTGTTATCGAGCGCGCGGCAAACAAATCATCGATTTTGCCGACACCATCGCGGGGGATACCCGATTTCGCGAGGGCGTCGAGCAATGTTTCAGCGGGCGGCTCGATCGAGTAGTCGCGACGATTGGGCGTTCGCTCGAAGTGCCCGGACTCTCCAACAAATGGCCGGGCTATGACGCGTGACACGTCGTACGGGGGTCGCAGCATTCTGCGCGCGGACTCACACGCTGCATACAGATCTGGCAGCGGCACCACGTTCTCGTGCGCCGCAATCTGGAATACAGAATCAGCGGAGGTGTAAACGATCCACTGACCCGTGGCGACGTGTTCGTCGCCGTATCGCCGGATGACATCGGTGCCGCTACCGACGACGTTTGCGATGACTCCCCGGCCCGTCTCGCGCGAGAATTCGTCGATGACTTCTCGCGGAAAGCCCCGCGGAAACGTCGGGAAGGCTGTCTCGAGATGGACACCGGCGATCTCCCAGTGTCCCGTCGTGCTGTCCTTGCCCGCCGAAGCCGGACGCATGCTGCCCCACGCGCCCGCGGCATCTCCACGGCGTGCCAGGCCATCCAGTGGTTTGATGTTGCCGAGCCCGAGTCGCTCGAGACGAGGAAGCCGCAGGCCACCGCAGGCGCGAGCAACGTTGCCCAGGGTATCGCTGCCCTCGTCACCGTAGTCGCGGGCGTCGGGAGCTGCTCCTATGCCGACACCGTCGAGGATGATTATTGCGGCGCGCTTCAGGTTCATGCCTCCGTGTACGAGCGCTCGACGCGCGACCGCAAACCCGTCAGCAACTCGTATGGCGACATCCCGACCTGGTCCGCGACGCGCTCGACCGTCAGCACCGTATCAGCAGATCGACCGATCATTGTAACGACGTCGCCGACAACACACTTGACCGTCGTCACGTCGATCATCGTCATGTCCATCGTCACTAGACCCGCGATCGGGGCAAGCGTTCCACTTACGAGAACGGAGCCAGCGTTGCCGCGGCCGCGCGGGTAGCCGTCGGCGTAGCCAACCGCTAAAGTCGCAATCCGGGCTGGGCGGTTGACGCGCAACGTCGCGTCGTAGCTCACCGTGTCACCGGCCTCGAGATTCCGAATCTCCACAATTGGCGCGCGCAGATTCACCACGTTATCGGGCTGGATGGCGGCAGCACGTCCGCTTCCGACGCCGTAGAGAAAAATGCCTGGACGGACCAGATCCCAGGCGCTTCGTCCCTGCCTGGCGATCGCGGCGCTGTTCGCCATGTGAAGCAGCCTGGGTCGTGATGGCAAAGCTGCGACGGCCTCGCGAAACCTGTCCTCCTGCGTTCGCACAGTAGCGTCATCCAGCTCCGCGGAATGAAAATGCGAGAAGGCGCCTTCGGGCATGAATGACTCGACGAGGGGGGCGATGGTTCGCACTTCGCGCCACGGGATTCCGGCGCGACTCATCCCCGTATCGATCGAGAGGTGCCAAGGGCCGCCGCCTGTATTGCGCCACGCTTCGATCTCGGACGGAAACCCGAGCGTCGGAGTGAGTCGAGCGGCTCGCGCGCGGGGAAGGTCGGGCTCGAGCAAAGGCGTGAAGACAACTACTGGGCGTGTGACACCTGCTCGACGCAGCTCTTCGCCCTCAGCGACGGTGGCGACTCCGTATCCCCACGGCTCCAACGGATCGAATGCGCGCACCGCGGCTTCGGCCCCGAGACCGTAGGCATCCGCTTTTATCATCGGCAGCAGCGGCACCCCTGCCCGCCGCGCAACCGCGGCCCCATTACGTCGCAACGCGCCAAGATCGATCTCTATCCGGGCGCGAGTCAAAGAATGCTTCATTAACACCTGGTATATGTTGCGGGTAGTATATGGCTGCCCCAGGGGCCATTCAACTTCGCGCGCCACACTGATTTATGGACGATACCAGCACCCACTCTCTCGACGACACTCTCGCCCTGATGCGGGATCTCCGCGCCCGCTGCGAATGGGACGCGTCACAGACCCATGAATCCCTGCGACCTTACCTCATCGAGGAAGCGCACGAGCTCGACGACGCGATCCGACTCGGCGACGATTCGCTAATGCGGGAAGAGCTCGGCGACGTGCTGCTCCAGGTGCTGTTTCACTCGGTGATTGCGGAGGAACGCGGCCGGTTTTCCTTCAGCGATGTGGCTCGTGGTCTCATTACAAAAATGCAGGGCCGCCATCCTCATCTATATGGCGACGCCGCGCGTGAGCCGTGGGAGAAAATGAAGTCGAAGCACCGCAAAAGTATTGCTGACGGACTTCCTCCGTCGCTGCCGGCCTTGCATCGCGCCCATCGACTTCAGGACCGCGCTGCCGGCGTCGGGTTCGACTGGCCCGATGTGGAAGGTCCGGCGGCGAAAGTGGAAGAAGAGCTGCAGGAAGTCAGGGAAGAACTTGGAAATCGAGCGCCCCGAGACTCTCACGCGCCTCCGGTTCTCGATTTCCAACACTACGCTCTGGAGGCCGAGCTCGGCGACCTGCTGTTCGCCGTCGTGAATCTTTGCCGCAAGGCGGGCGTACACTCATCGATCGCGCTGGACAAGGCGAACGCGAAGTTCGAGCGGCGCTTTCAGCAGATCGAGCGGATGGCCGCCGAACGCGGGATCGACGTGTCGCACGCCGGGCTGGAGATTCTCGATTCGTTGTGGGACGAAGCCAAAACTCTTGAAGCCGACGAAACTCCTCGAGCCGGCTAGCGCGAGTATCCTAGCGCTTCTCGTACTTCCAGTTTCTGCCCTTCCCTTCCGCAATCCACTCAAGTGCCGTAGCAACCCGCCGCTGGCGGGTAGCGGCTCCCTTCGCGTCCGCGATCCATTCGGCGTACTCGCGTTTATGACTCGGCGGAAATTTCTCGAATGCCGCCGCCGCTTTCTTACTCTTGGCGAGCGCGGTCTTCAGCTCCGTCGGCACGACGACCGCTCTCTTCGCCCTGGCGGCGCGAGGCGTTTTCACTCCCCGCTCATTCAGCTTGGCGGCTTCGGCTAGCCAACCGACGATGGTCTTGTCGGGCGGCAGATCCGAGAGCTGGGTGATGTTCCGCAGCGGACCGCCCTCTGAATTTCCTTTACCACCAATCACCATCGGTGCTTTCCACAGGATGAGATTGCAGTGCTGCTTGAATGCGGCCATTCCGGCGAGCACGCCGCTGTGTTCGAAGTGCGGCGCACTCCACTTGATCGTCTCATCGACGTCCGGCACTGCCCGATGCACCAGCTGGCGGAAATGCTTGAGGATCGGTTTAGCAAAATCAGGCGCCTTCGCGATATACGCGTCTGTCCTTTCATCACGTTTCCCCATTCTGCTCTCCTTCGAAAACCTTCGTCTCAGTCTTTAGCTGATCCAGGTTCCGAGCGCGAACGCCCAGACCGAGAGCAAAATGCCTGCACCGGCGACGAGGCCGAGGGCGGTGAAAGCGAAGGTTAGCGCGCGAAGGGCCTTCGACGACCTGGTCCATCCACGCGCTGCGGCGACAGCGCCCGCTCTGTCTATCAAGCCCCACGCGGCGTAGCACCCGAGGCAGATCATGGCGCTTACGATCGGGATTTGCGCCGGAGGATCCCACCGAAGCGCCGCGCCAAGCACCGTCAATGCCCCGGCCTCCTCCGCGACAAGCCGGCCGACTGGCGCCGAGCGCGCCCGATAAGCGAGGAACTCGATAAGACTTGCATCCGGGCGCTGCGCTGAGAGAACCATCATGTCAGGAAAATTCAAAGGGTATGGCAGGAAGATTCAAAAGCGACGGGGAATCCGCCAGTACCTCTAGTCCTCCGATTCCTCTTCCGCTTCATCGGCGTGCTCGATGATATCGCCCGGCTTGAAAAGAATCCCTTTCAGCGTCTCCCGCCATTGAGGAGTCCGCCGGAGAAGGAACTCGAGGTCCATTCCGAAGTGCTTGAACTCCTCGTGCTGGGCGTTGCGCATGATCGCCCTGGCCTCCTTGTCTTTCTCAACGGAGAGGCGCTGCTCGTACCAGCCGATCGCCTCGGCTTCCTCGATAAGCGACGCGATCATGCGCGCAAAGGTGCGCGTCTTGGATGAAAGCTCGTTCGCCGGCTCGTGATACTGTTCGAATCCCATCGGAGTCCTCTTTACCGCGGCGTCGCTACGGACGCAGGCGATTCATTGTGCGCGGGAAGGCGATCGCTTCCCTGATGTGATGAATGCCGCAAATCCAGCCAACCGTACGCTCGAGCCCGAGCCCGAACCCGGAGTGCACGAAGGTGCCGTATTTCCTCAGGTCGAGATACCAGTTGTAGGCCTCGACCGGCAAACCCTCGTGCTTGATGCGCGCGAGGAGCTTGTCGTGATCGTCTTCGCGCTGTGATCCACCGATGATCTCTCCGTAACCTTCGGGTGCGAGCAAATCGTCGCAGAGAACTGTCCGCGGATCGGCTGGATTCTCCTTCATGTAGAAGGCTTTCGCTTCTTTCGGATAGTTGAAAATGAAAACCGGTCGGTCGTGCCCTTCAACCAGAAGCGACTCGTCTTCGGCGCCAAGGTCATCGCCCCATTTCACCGAGCTGCCCTTCGACTGAAGGATTTTTACCGCTTCGCTGTAGTCGATGCGTGGAAATGGAGGCTTGATTGTCTCCAACTTCGAGACGTCGCGCTCGAGCTCCTTCAGCTCGGGCTGGCGACGCTCGAGGGCGCGCGCAACGAGAAAGGATACGAAATCCTCCTGCAGGCGCATGTTGTCGTCGGAGTCGTTGAACGCAACTTCGGGCTCGACCATCCAGAATTCGGTGAGATGGCGGCGTGTCTTCGACTTCTCCGCGCGAAATGTCGGGCCGAAGCAATAGATCTTGCCCAGCGCCGCTGCTGCAGCTTCGCCATAGAGCTGGCCGGTTTGCGCGAGGTAGGCGGTGCCCTCATCGAAGTATTCGGTGCCGAACAGTCCGCTGCGTTCTCCGATGGCGGCGGTCAGGATGGGGGTATCCACGAGCGTGAAGTCACGTTCGTAAAAGAAATCCCTGATGGCCTGCTCCACTTCGTGCCTGATGCGGGCAATAGCGCGCTGGCGCGGAGTGCGCAGCCAGAAGTGGCGGTTGTCGAGAAGGAAATCGATCCCGTGTTCTTTCGGCTGGATCGGATAGTCGATCGGACTGACGCCGTAAATCGTAAGACTGCTGACGCCAAGCTCGTATCCGCCAGGCGCGCGCGCGTCGGGGCGGACCTCGCCCTCGATCTCGATCGATGTCTCCTGAGTCAGCTTGCCGAACGCTTCCCAGCTCTCCGCAGGGACGGCACTCTTGACCAGCACTGCCTGGAGCAGGCCAGTGCCGTCGCGCATGACGACGAAAGCGACCTTTCCGGACGAGCGGAGATGAGTAACCCAGCCGCGCACACGCACGGTCTTGCCGGCGTGTGATGGCAGCTCGGAGATGCGAGAGTAGGGTGCGACGGTCATTTGCTGCGTTGTGTGGGCGTTCGGCGGGCAAACTAGGCGGATTGCACAGGTAGTGCAACCGCGTTGGGCGGACAAACTCTACGCTTGACAAGCTCTGCACTCGAAAACATTGTTGCCCGCGTTTATGAAACAGCGTTCCAATACTCACCCGTTGGCCGGAACCCGCGCCGTCGTTCGCGCCATTACAGTGCTCAAAGCGCTCGGTCGTTCGACCAACGCTTATGGGATCACCGAGCTTGGCTCCGCTACCGGACTGAGCAAGGCAACGGTGTTCCGTCTACTCGGTGCGCTGGAGAACGAAGGAATGGTGGCACGCGATGTATCGAGCGGAGCATACCGGCTTGGCCCCCAGGTAATCTCCCTCGGCGCGTCGGCGCTCTCCACCACCGACCTTCGGACAATCGCGCACGACGAACTGGTGCGTCTGACCAACGAATCCGGCGAGACGGCGACGCTGGAGGTACTTACGGACGACGAGATCCTCGTCCTCGACGAAGTTCAGGCGCGATTCCTTTTCGGCGCGACTCCAGAGATCGGACGCAGCTGGCCGGCACACGCGACTTCGACCGGCAAGCTTCTCCTCGCACTCTCGGATCCGATGCCTGCACTGCCCCGCCTGACGCGGCTCGCCACCCGGACCGTAACCTCGAAGGCGGATTTCGAGCGCGAGCTGGGGAGGATCCGCCACGTCGGCTACGCCGTAGCGGTCGACGAGCTCGAACCCGGACTGGTGGCAATGGCTGCACCCATACGAAACCACCTCGGGTATGTCGTCGCTGCGCTCAGCCTGAATGGTCCGGGTACTCGCCTGGGATCCAAGCGCCGGCGCGCGCTGCTTCCCAAACTTTGCCGCGCCGCGAACCGTGTCTCGCGCCGACTCGGCGCCTCGGTGCGCACCGCTGGCTTCACCTCGAAATCGCGAGTCATCTCTTGAGACGGTTCCCCATCGCTCACGATTGTTCGATCGCCTCGCTCGTCACCCTTGCCTCGCTCCTGTCGCCCATCGGAGTTTCTCAGGCGCAGTCGTCGCGCCCGACAGCTACCTCTCCCGTTCGCGGAACTCTCCTCATTGTCGGCGGCGGGACGCAACCCGATGAACTGGTCCGCCACTTCGTGGATCTGGCGGGAGGTCCGGGCAAGGCGCGGATTGCGATCCTGCCAATGGCCACCGAGGACGCCATTGCGACAGGCGCCGAGAAGGAAGCGCAGCTCGATAGCCTGGGCGCGGACTCTTTCGTATTGAATTTTTCGCGCGACCGCGCGGACGACGACTCGCTGGTTCGCAAACTCAGCACCGTCACCGGCGTCTGGTTTCCTGGCGGAGATCAGTCACCACTGGCGGCGTCGCTCCGGGGATCGGCGGCTTTGCGTGCAATCCACGAGCGCTATCGCGCAGGGGCTGTGGTTGGGGGGACGTCTGCCGGGGCTGCGGTGATGAGTGACTCGATGATAACGGGCAACCAGTACTTGCCTGGAGTGTCCACTGCTGTTGACTCGCCGTACTTCGCGCGGATTGCCCGGCACTCTGTAGAAATCGTACCAGGGCTGGGATTCCTGCACAACGCGATCGTCGATCAGCATTTTATCAGACGGCAGCGCGAGAACCGCCTCTTCAGCGTGGTGCTGGAGCGTCCGCAGCTCCTTGGAGTCGGAATCGATGAGGGCACCGCCCTCCAGGTAACCCCCGACGGGAAATGGATGGTGTTGGGCAAAAGCGCGATAATTATTCTTGACGCGAGGGGGTCCCGCATCACATCCTCTCTGCAGCCGATTCTGGGCGCTGCGAGCGTTCGATTGTCGGTCCTACCAGCGGGCAGCACGTACGACCCGGGAAGCGGCGAGGCTACGCTTCCAGGCACACATTGATCGCGGCGTTTTCGCCGATCCAGTCCGGTGCCCTAGCTCACCGGCGTAGTGAACCGTTTTTCCAACGGAGGGGGGAGTATGAGGAATGTGAAAGTTGGATGGAAGTTGTTCTTGCTCGCGCTCATGGTGTTGGCAATGCCATCGCGACGAGCGGAGGCCCAGGCGGGCGGTACCGTTCGCGGAACTGTCCTTGACTCGACATCTCAACAGCCGGTTGCCGGCGCGCAGGTGTCACTGGTCGGGACGAACCGCACCACCTACACTGACGCGTCCGGGGTTTTCCGCTTCACGGGCGTTCCAGCCGGACCGGTAACAGTCAGGGCGCAGAGAATCGGTTTCGCCCAGCGCACCGCGACGGTCAACCTTGCCGAGGGTGGTTTAGCGGCAGCTGACCTGATGATGCAGTCTGTTGTTACGACACTGTCTCAGGTGGTTGTTGTCGGCTATGGATCGAGCAATCGAGCCGACGTGACCGGCGCACTTTCAACGGTGTCCGGCAACGACACCCGCAACGCTCCCGTCGCCGGCATCGATGCCGCGCTACAGGGTAAGGCAGCCGGTGTGCAGGTGACTCAGAACGCCGGGAACCCGGGCAATGGCATCTCGGTGCGCGTTCGCGGATCGGCGTCGCTCACCGCGGGTAACCAGCCGCTGTTCGTCGTCGACGGACAGCCGATTCAGACCGACGATTTCTCGCAGGTCGGATTCGGCGGTCAGGACCTGACGGCGGTAACCAGCATCAACCCCGACGAAATCGAGTCGATCACGGTGCTCAAGGACGCTGCCTCGGCCGGTATCTACGGGTCGCGCGCCTCCAACGGTGTCGTGCTCATCACGACCAAGCGCGGCATCTCCGGTGCCAATCGCATCACCTTCAACGGCTACACCGGCTGGCAAAAACCGGAAAAAGTCGTGAAGATGCTGACCGGTCCCGAGTACGTAGCGTACATGGCTGAAGGAATGACCAACGATGGTTACACGCCCGCCGAGATAGCCGCGACCGGCTTCCAGGTCGGCGTTGACGATCAATTCTCCACCAATTGGCAGGACGCAATTTTCCGCACCGCTCCAGTCCGCGACGCCAATCTTGGCTTTACGGGCGGCACGGGCCGGATGAAATACTATCTGTCCGGATCCTACTTCGGCCAGGAAGGAATTGCGATCGGATCCAATTACAACCGCGCGAGCGGCCGGGCGAACATCGACGTTGATCCAACCGACCGGCTTTCCATCAGCGCCTCGATCGCGCTCACCCGCGAGACCAACTACCGCGTTGTTGGTGACAACACCATCGTCGGCGTCGTGGCGAATTCGATCGCCGAGCAGCCGAACGTTCCCATCTACGATACGAACGGTGCGTTCAGCACGTTCGATTCCAACGGTCTGCAGTACGCGAACCCCGTTGCAATCGGGACATACGATTCGAACCCGACGACCACGCAGCGGGCGCTGGCGAACATGGAAGCGCGCTACAACCTCTTGAACTGGGTCCAGTTTACGGCGCGCGCGGCGGGCGATCAGCTCGTTCTGCACGAACGGCTCTGGGGCTCACCGCTCGTCGTGGACGAGAACGGTGGCGTCGGCGGTGACGCGTATTCCGGTTACAACACCGGCAATCGCTTCGTCGGCGAAACCTTCTTCACCCTCAGCCCATGGGCCGGCAGCAGCAAGGGAACGCTCACTGCGACTCTGGGCGCCAGCACGGAAAGGAACCAGAACGAGCTCAACCTCGTCCACGGCCAGGGCTTCAGCAGCCCGTCTCTGCACGACGCCGGGAATGCGACGACCATCGTCAGCTACGACGCGTCCAGAACGAAGAACAACCTGGTCTCTTACTTCGCGAGAACAAATCTCAATCTCGCAGACAGGTATCTGGCCAGCGCGAGCCTTCGCGCTGACGGCTCGTCGAAGTTCGGCCCGAACAATCGTTACGGTGTGTTCCCTGCCGCTTCACTCGGCTGGGTCGTAACACAGGAGCCGTTCCTGCATCCGCTGAGCCGGCTCGGTTCCATCAAGCTGCGCGGCAGCTACGGCCTGACTGGAAACCAGGGAATCAGCGATGCCGCTTATCGCGCCGTGTACGGCAGCGCGAATTACGGAAAAGTCGCCGGTATTGCTCCCTCAGTGTTTGGGAATAACGATCTGAAGTGGGAGCAGACGAAGGAGCTCGACCTCGGCCTCGATTGGACAATGTTCGACGGCCGCATTGGCATCGCCACTGACCACTACAGCAAGAAGACCTCGAACCTTCTGGTGTCGCGTCCGGTCTCGGCAACCAGCGGGTTCACCAGCTTCACCGACAACGTCGGCAACATCGACAACAAGGGCTGGGAGTTCGAGCTGACCACGGACAACATCCGTGGCAACGGCGCGGGCAGCTTCTCGTGGCAGACAAGCTTCAATTATTCGACCAACAAGAACCGTGTCACTGCGCTGTATCACGATCAGCCGATCAACAGCGGAATCGACGGAATCAACAGGGTCGAGGTGGGCCAGGCGCTCGGATCGTTCTATACGCTTCGTTTCACCGGCGTAGATCCCCAGACGGGCGACGCGACTTACCTCGACGTGAACAACGACGGTGCGATCAATTCGGACGATCGCGTCATCGTAGGCAACCCGCAGCCCACTTATTGGGGCGGATTCACCAACACGTTCGGCTTCAAGAACTTCGATCTTCGCGGCACCCTGCAGTTCAGCGGGGGTAACAAGATCTTCAACGGCATCCGCGAGTTCTCGGATGAAGGCGGATTCTTCCGCGACAACAAGTTCGCGTACGTTCTGAACCGCTGGCAGAAGCCCGGCGACATCACCGACGAACCGCGTCCGAGCTGGGATGGCAATTCACAAGCCTACCTCACCTCGTCGCGAATGGTCGAGCCGGGATCGTACGCCAGACTCCAGGATCTGACCGTTGGTTACAAACTGCCAGTCGGCATGTCGCGAGGACTCGGAATGCAGAACGCCAGGCTGTACGTGGCTGGCCGGAATCTGCACACCTGGACCAAGTTCAGTGGCTACAATCCGGACGTTAACAGCAACGGATCCGGATCCAACATTTCGCTCGGCACCGAATTCTACTCGTATCCTCTCGCGCGCAGCTGGTCTGTGGGCGTGAGCAGTGAATGGTAAGGTTGCCCATATGAGAAACCTCAACCAACAGATGCATCAACTCATGCGAAAAAAACTATTTCTGCTCTTCGGCGCTGTAGCGCTGAGCGCGTGCAGCAGCGTGCTCGACGTGCCGCCGACCAGCTCGGTGCCGTCAGAGACAGCGATCTCCGACGCCGCCGGCGCCGAGGCCGCTCTGGCCGGTGCATACGCCGGACTGCAGGCGAACGGGCTTTATGGCCACACGCTGATCGATTGGACGGAAGTCCTCTCGGACAACGGCAGGTTTGTCGGCACGTTCGACGACTACGGCGATGCAGATGCCAACGCATTGCGGGCGGACAACGCTTCGGTTACGTCCATCTGGAACGCCGCATATGCCGAGATCAATCGCGCGAACGAGCTTATCAAGGCCGTTCCGAACGTCGCCGATCTTTCCGCGGGTAGGAAGAACGAGATCCTCGGCGAGGCGTACTTTCTCCGTGCGCTTACCTATCACAACCTGGTCAAGCTCTTTGGCGGCAACGGGACTCTTGGCGTCCCGCTTCGCCTCGAGCCGGTCGGCGCGGGGGGCGTGGGTGACGTGACGCGTGCGTCGCGTGCCGAAGTCTACACGCAGATTCTCGCTGATCTGGCGCAGGCGTCGCAGTTGATCACCGACGATTCACAGACCCGCCAGGCTTCTATCGGTGCCGTCAAGGCGATCGAGGCCCGGGTGCGGTTGTATAACGGTGACTACGCTGGGGCGGAGGCCGCGGCGGCTGCGGTCGAAGCAATGGGTTACACCCTCGCTCCGAACTTCAGCGACCTGTTTGATGCTCAAGGGAACGATACTCCGGAAGATATTTTCAGAGTTGAGTTCACTCCGACCCAGTCGCAATCGGTGAGCTTCTACTACCTTGCCAAGTCGCTGGGTGGCCGGCGCGAAGTAGCGCCGACAACTGGCGCTTCGGGAATCATTGCGGCTTTCGATCCCGCTTCGGGTGGCGCCATTGCCAACTATCACCCGACGGACACGCGTGGCATTTGGTCGATCGCGGTCGCCGGCTCGACTACTTACGCTGCGAAGTTCAGAAATCCGGGCGGTGACGAGGACATCCACGTCATCCGTCTGGGCGAAGTGATTCTCATTCGCGCCGAAGCTCTGGCGAGACTGGGGCGCGTGCCAGAAGCGATTGCTGAATACAACCGCCTGAGGGTACGTGCCGGCGTGGCGCCGGATCCGTTGACGCTGACTCAGGCGCAGGCCCTGGCGGCAATCATTCGCGAGCGTCGTCTCGAGCTCGCGTTCGAGGGAGACCGGTGGCCGGATCTTGTGCGTTTGAACGCTCTACCCGCATCAGTCGATCCGAACCAGGCTTTGCTTCCCGTTCCGCAGACCGAGCTCGATGTATCTCCGAACATCCAGCAGAACCCGGGATACTAGGACTCACTGAGTCACAGACAAAAAAACGGCACGTCTCGATCAGAGACGTGCCGTTTTTCTTTGGGCCCGATTGCGCCGACCGCGCTCAGTGTGCGCGGGTGAGCCGGTAAATGAGAATCGCGGCGCGCTCGGTGGCCGGACCTATGGAGCGAAGATCTACCCGCTCGTCTGGTGTGTGCGACCTCATTCCCTTCACACCTAGTCCATCGAGAGCGTCGACGTACTCGGAGACGTAAGAGATATCCCCGCCGCCGCGCTTGCCCGGGTCAAGCGCTTCGACCGGTCCTTGTCCGAGGGCACGGCTGACCGAGTCCTCGACGGCCAGGACAGCGAGATTGCCCTTGGTCGGCGGCATGGCGGGGTTTCCGTCCTCGAAGGTGATGTTCGCCTGGGTCCCGGGCAGATGATCGGCTACAATCGCCCGCATTGCATCCCGCGCCTTCACCAACTGATCCTGTGAGATGAAGCGCAGATCACCCCGAGCATAAACCCGCGGCGCGATGATGTTGTCCTTGCCGGCAGCGGTCCCTGAGATCTTCGCCGAATCGTACGTGACATCAGTGCCCCCGATGATCACGGCGGGATTGAACGTGAGGTACTGCTCGGTCGACAGCTTCTCCCTGAACGCGTCAAGAATTCGAGCAGCCTCATAGATCGCGCCATAGCTCGTGCCGGGCGAAAATATTCCGGAGGAATGGGCCTGGCGGCCGGTGACGGTCAACTGCCATCCGCTGAAGCCGCGCCTCGCCACAGTTCCCTTGCCTGCATCCTCTTCGAAGGCGAGAGCGATGTCGCTCCGTTTGGCGGCGTCGATCAGCGGTTGGCGGGACACCAGGTGAAGCGGCCCTGCGTCCTCTTCGTCGCCGGTGAAGGCGACGATGATTCGCGTACCGTCGAGCGCGCCGACGCTCTGCAGCGCTTTCAGCGCGTAGAGAACGACGATGTCACCGCCCTTCATGTCCGAGCTGCCGGCGCCGGCGGCGAGGGTGTCCAGACGAACAAACCGCTCGCCCTCACCCTCGAAGACGGTGTCGAGGTGCCCGATCAACAGGAGCCGCTTGCCGCGCTTGCCCTTCCGCTCTGCGAACAGATGGCCGGCGCGGCCGACTGCGTCCGGCAGCGCAACCCAGGTGGGTGAGAATCCGAGGGCAGTAAACTCGGGCTCGAACAGACGCCCGACGGCGCGCACGCCCGGCAGGTTAAAGGTTCCACTGCTGATGTTCACCGCCCTCTCGAGGAAGGAGACCTGTTCCGCCTGGTGGGCACGGACGTAGTCGCGAATCTTCTGCTCGGTGGGCGTAAGCGTCGGCGCACGGCTGCCCTGCGCGACGGCGGGTTGTGTGCAACAAACGAGGACAGCCAGTAGAAAACCGGAGTGCAGCGCGCGACGTCCTGTGACTGGACGAATCGAGAAAGGTGTCATATACGGGGAGACTAGCATTCGCTCGCGGTTCCGTCCACCTGCGATGAACGGTATTTTTCTTACCTCGCTCATCACAAAATCTTTTAGATGACTTTGCGCGCCCGCCTCGGGTGGGGCCTCCTAGCCATAGCGGTTGTACTGATCGTACCGCTGCTGCTGTCGCTCCGCTCGCTCGAGCACCTCTACGAGACGAGCAGGCTGCTGCGCGACCGTGAGTTTGCCGCCTCGATGCTGCTCGGATCGTTCCGCGAGCGCACCGACGACGCGCGCCGCGCTGAGGACGCTCTTCTCTTCATCCACGACCAGAAGAGCGCCACACGGATGCAGGGCGTGATCGACAGCCTGGTGTCGCTCACTGATTCCCTCGACCGCTATCGCCTCGACATCCCGGCCAGTCAGATCCGCACGTCGCTCGACGCACTTCGCTCTGCTGCGCGCGAAGAATACGCTCAGGCCTCGGCCGGCCGGGTCGCGGTGGCCGAGATGATGTCACAGCAGCGCACCAGACCAGCCATCGCCGCCGTCGACAGCTCCCTCGGCGCAAGCGCAGCGTTGCTGCGGACTCGAACCAGACAGCGGGTGGTCGATGCCACCAACGAGACTCTCAACGCAGAAAGGCTTGTCGCGGGTTCACTCGCAATCGCGTTGCTCGTCGCGCTGCTCATCGCGATCTGGCTCCTGAGATCCATCAGCCGACCCATCTACGAGCTCGAGCGCGGACTGCACGCGATCGCCGAGGGCGATCTCAGCCACCAGCTCAGTATTCCCGAGAACGAGAAGACGGAATTCGGGCGCCTCGCCACCAGCTATCAGACGATGGCGCGCAAGCTCTCGGAGCTGGAACGGCTGCGTGCCGAATTCGTTGGCGTCGCGTCCCACGAACTCAAGACGCCGATCAACGTCATCATCGGGTATCTCGATCTGATGCAGGAAGGCATTTACGGCGAGCTCACTCGGGAGCAGAAAGGCGTCCTCGATACGATCAACAAGCAGGCTGGCGCGCTGACGAGACTCGTTAAACGACTGCTCGACATCAGCCGGTTCGAGGCGAGTGGCGGAAAGCTGGATTTGCGACAGGTCGAGCTCGAGCGCTTCTTCCGCACGCTCGAGAGCTCATTCTCAGTGCTGGCGTCGCAACGTGACATATCTTTTACAGTCGATCACCGGCACCTGCCACCATTCGCCCACTGGGACGAGGATCGCATCAACGAGGTATTGGGCAACCTGCTGTCCAACGCCTTCAAGTTCACCGATCGTGGTGGCAAGGTGTGTCTGACCGTTGCCACCAATAATGGGTCAATTGTCAGTACTGTCGCGGATACAGGAGCAGGTATCCCGCCAAAACAATTGCCGCACATTTTTGACAAGTTTTTCCAGGCAGACAATCAGGCTTCGGCGTCGTCCAAGGGCACCGGCCTGGGCCTGGCGATTGCGAAAGAAATTGTCGAAGCCCATGGCGGCCACGTCGAAGTCGACAGCGCGGTGGGCAAGGGTACAACCTTTGTCATTACGCTGCCGACAGAGCCCCCTGGGGCGCAGGTGAGGCGTGAGCTCACACCTACCGGCTGAGGACGTTTAATGAAATCACGCCTGATAAGTGCGATTGCTTTTCCACTATTGATTGCCTGCGCGCACATCCAGGAACTCGATCCACAGTACCGGAGCGATTGGGACGTGACTATGGCGAATGCGCGTCAGGCAGTGGAGGGCGGAAACTATTTTGCCGCGGACAAGCTGCTCGATGAGTTCGTCAGGACGCACCCAGGCACGCGCGAGGCGAGCGAGGCCGCCTTCTGGAAGGCCGCCTACGAGGTCGATCCCGCCAACAACAACGGATCATTGGCGACTGGCATCACGGCGCTGGACGGATATCTCAGCGCCAATCCAAACGGCCTGTACAGGAACGAGGCGACGGTATTGCGTCGCACAGCCGCTGCGGCTCAGGGAATCACGAACACGTTGCAGGCGACCGCGAACGATAGCAGCTCGCAACCCGTGATCAGGGATACGGTCGTGGTCGTCAACAAATCGCGCGACGAACAGATCGCAGCGTTGAAGGATCAGCTCGCCGCAAGCAAGGCGGAGCTCGCCAAGGTCAGCGCCGAGCTCGATCGAATCAAGAAACGACTCGCCAATCCCAGCAACTAGCGGCGTAGTCAGCCGACTCTGAACAGATCCATCGCGCGCGAATAGCGCGCGCTGAGAACTTTCCGGATTCCAGCGTTCGGCCTGGTCGAGAGGTCCGGATCGGCGGTGAGCAACGCTTCGGCGGCAACTGCCGCCCGGACATTGAGATCTTCGTCGCGCACAGGGTCGGCGATTTTGAAAGTCGCCTCTCCGCTCTGTTCCTGGCCGAACAGATTCCCCATTCCGCGCAACCTCAGATCGGCTCGCGCGATCTCGAATCCGTCGTCGGTCTCGACGAAAATCCGCAGCCTCTCGTACGCCTCCTCACCGACGTCGCCGAGGAGGATGCAGTAGGACGCTTCGGCGCCGCGTCCGACACGGCCGCGCAGCTGGTGCAGTTGCGAAAGGCCGAAGCGCTCCGGATGCTCCACCAGCATCACCGTGGCGTTGGCCACGTCAATTCCCACTTCGATGACGGTGGTGGAAACGAGCACATCGATCTTCCCGTCACGGAATGCCCGCATGATCGTTTCGCGCTCCTCGGAGGGAACGCGGCCATGAATCAGCCCAACGACTCTCCCCGCGAAAGGACCGGCCGAGAGCTGCTCGTACATCGTCGTCGCCGCCTTGAGATCCGTCTTCTCGGATTCTTCGATGACGGGATACACCACGTAGGCCTGGCGGCCTTTCTCTGTTTCGCGCGCTACGAACTCGAGAACACGCTCTCGCGCCGATTCAGGGCGCATCACCGTTGTCACCGGCTGTCGGCCGGCCGGACGCTCGTCGAGGGTGCTGACGTCGAGGTCACCGTACTTGGTCAACGCCAGCGACCGTGGGATCGGTGTCGCGCTCATAAGGAGTACATCGGGCGAATCGCCTTTAGCCGAGATGGCGGCTCGCTGTTCAACACCAAAGCGATGCTGCTCATCGATGGTGACGAAGCCAAGGCGACCGAACACCGCGCCCTGCTGCACGAGGGCGTGAGTTCCCACCGCCAGGACCGGCTCGCTGCCCGCCAGCTTCTCGGCAGCCGCTTTGCGGTCGCGAGCTCCGAGGCTGCCGGTGACTAACACCGGCTCGACTCCGAGCGGCTCCAGCAGCCTGGTGAGGGTGCGAGCGTGCTGTTCGGCCAGTAGCTCAGTGGGGGCCATGATTGCCGCTTGATAGCCGTTCTCCATCGCCAGCAACGCGGCGAAGAGCGCGACGACGGTTTTGCCGCTCCCCACGTCTCCCTGGAGCAGGCGATGCATTTTGCGATCGCTCGTCATATCGGACACGATTTCGCGCAGTGCGACGGTCTGCGCGTTCGTGAGCGTGAACGGCAGTGCTTTCTTGAGCGCGCTCGTCAGCTGACGGCGATTCTCGAAGGCGATTCCACTCCGCCGCTCCCGCTTCACCGCGTTGGCGCGTCGATGCAGGATATGAACGAACAGCAGCTCCTCGAACGCGAGGCGGGCGCGCCCGCGAGTGCCCTCGGCGATGCTGACAGGACGGTGCACCATTCTCATCGCATCGCCCAGAGAAGGCAGGTCGGCCGACTTCAGCACCTGCGCCGGGAGGTACTCGTTTATCAGCGGCAGCAGCGAGTCGAGGTGTGAATCGATGATGCCGCGAATCATCTTGAACGACAGGCCTTCGGTGGCAGGATACACCGCGAGCACCTTGCCCCCTTTGACGTCGTCCTCGTCCTTGCCGAGCTGGATGTACTCTCGAGGCTGGAGCTGTCGCCCGTGAAAGAATCTGACCGCACCCGTCAAAAGCATCATGTCGCCTTTCTCGATGGTCCTGTCGAGGAATGGCTGACCGGGCCACGATGCCTCGATCATTCCGCTGTCGTCCTGCAGAACCGCCTGGAAGATTCGCAGACCTTTTCGGGTCGGAATAATTCCCTTGGAGATGACCTTGCCGATGATCGTCCCATCCATGCCTGGCTCGAGGGACGCGATCGG
>JBJMOT010000050.1:0-46380 GCA_045803585.1 Gemmatimonadaceae bacterium | reverse complement strand
GATCATCGACACGGGCAAAATCCCATCGGACCACTCGGTCCTGTACGGACCGGAGCTCTATTACCGCCGTGGCCCCGTGTTAATCGGCGGCGAGTATTACTGGGACAAGATCCACTCGCCAGAGATGGGTAATCCAACGCTCAAGGGCGGGGACGTCTCCATGTCTTGGAACCTCACCGGAGAAACCCGCAGCTACAACACGGTGGGTGGCTACTTCCGCGCAGTGTCGCCGATCAAAACGGTTTTCGAAGGCGGTCCCGGTGCACTCGAAGCGGTGCTGCGGTATTCCTATAGTGATCTCGACGACGCCTCAGTAAACGGCGGGAAGCTCTGGCGCATTACACCGATGATCAACTGGCACATGTCGGACGAAATGAGACTGGCGCTCGTCTACGGCTACGGGAAGCTCGACCGATTCGATACAAAAGGTACGATGCATTTCTTCCAAACCCGGTTGCAGCTCTACCTCTGACGCTAGTCTAAGGAGCAGTATCGACGGTTTTTGAATAGTGCGACACTACCTGTGCGGCGCGCGTTTGGACGGATCTTTTGCGTCGTTCTTGGGAGGCATGATTTTCAGTGCCTTGGCAGTCGGCCGATGGCGGACCACCTAGCCGGTGAATCTTCCTGGCAGGACCTCGTTGAGGATGGGTGCGAGGGTACGTCACCGGTCGATGCCTCTCCCCGCAGTTTGTTGGCTTCAGTTTCTCGGATCTGAGATCATTGGTTGCTGAGATCTCGGATCTTTTTTTTATTTCGCCTTCGCGTACTCATCCCACATGGCCGCCATTGCGAGCGTGCCCTTTCGGAAATTCTCCACGCTCATCCACTCGTCCGGGGCGTGAGCGTTTTCCCCCGGCAACCCGAATCCCACCAGTAACACCGGCGCGCCAAGTATCCGCTCGAAATCCCCGACGACAGGAATCGATCCGCCCTCGCCGGTTATCACTGGCTCCTTTCCAAACGCAGACCGGAGCGCGGATTTGGCGGCGTCGAAGATCGGGCCATCGAGCTCCGCCCGCCACGGCCGTCCGCCATGCAGATGACGCACATCGACTTTCACTCCCTTCGGCGCCACCTTCGCCACGTGCGCTTTCATCAGCTTCTCGATCTCCTGCGGATCCTGATCCGGCACCAGCCGGCAGCTGACCTTGGCCATCGCCTTCGCCGGCAATACTGTCTTCGCGCCCTCGCCTGTATAACCGCTCAGCAAACCGTTCACCTCGCACGTCGGGCGCGTCCACAGCTTCTCGAGGGTCGTATAGCCCTTTTCGCCGCCGAGTGAATCGACCGCGGTCTCTTCCATCATCGTCTTGTCGTCGAACGGGAGTGAGCGCATCTGTTTCCGAATATCTCCCGGCCACTCACGCACCTTGTCGTAGAACCCGGGAATCGCGATGTGTCCGTTGTCGTCATGGAACGTCGCCAGGATACGCGCCAGTGCCATCGCCGGATTTACTATCGCGCCGCCGTAACTCCCCGAGTGCAGATCGCCCTGTGGCCCTTGCACGTTGATCTCGAAGTAGGCGAGCCCGCGCAGCGACGAAAGGATCGAAGGCAGGCCGGGCGCGAACATCGCCGAATCCGAGATCACCACCGAGTCCGCGGCGAGAAGCTTTTTCTCCTTCTGCACGAATTCGGCAAGGTGCTCGCTTCCGACTTCTTCTTCTCCCTCCGCGATCACAACGACGTTCACGGGCAACTTTCCACGTGACGCCAAATGCGCTTCCAGGGCTTTTATGTGCAGGAAGAGCTGACCCTTGTCATCGACCGATCCTCGCGCAAACAGCTTCCCATCGCGCACCGTCGGCTCGAATGCCGGCGAAGTCCATAACTCGAGCGGCTCGGCGGGCTGCACGTCGTAGTGGCCGTAGATCAACACCGTCGGTGCGCCCGGCGCCTTTCGCCACTCGCCCACTACTATAGGATGGCCGGCCGTCGGATAGATCTTCGCCGGAACTCCGATTCCGTCGAGCGACGCCTTCACCCACTCCGCGGCGCGTTTGGTGTCGGCGTTGTGATCAGACTTTGCGCTCACACTCGGGATGCGCAGAAAATCGAACAGCTCGGTTTCTATCCGCGACTGGTTGCTCGAGAGAAATTGTTTGAGATCCGCCGCCGCGCCTTGTCCGTTTGCCATCTGATCCGACTCGCCTTCGTTTGAGTAATCATCAAAGAGATGCGACCAGCATGCCGGATCACCGGCCATCGGCCGCACCCGCGATCATTCGCATCGTCGTCATTCCTGCCAGAGTCGCAGTAAGACACAGTGCAAGAGTCAGTACTACGTAACTCGCCGCGCGCGAATACTCGCCGCCCTCAATCAACCCCAGGGTCTCCGCACTGAAGGTCGAGAAAGTCGTAAACCCGCCACAAAATCCGACTATGAGAAAAGCTCTGAATTCGGGCGACAGCTGCATGTTCATGAACTGGCGCACCAGGACACCGATGATGAAGCACCCGGAAACGTTTACGAACAGGGTGCCGATCGGAAACCCGCCGGCGCTGACTCTCTGCACGGCACCGCCGAGCGAGTACCGAAGCAGCGATCCGGCGGCACCGCCGAGTGCGATGTACAGGTATATCATTTACCTTGATAATAGCGGCTCAAGGGAGGGAATATGCACGGTCTGAAGGGCGAACGTGTGCTGATGCGAATCCACATCGGCGAGCGCGACAAGTTCGAAGGTGAGCCCCTTTATTGGGCGGTTGTCCAGCTTCTCCGAACGGCCCACTGCGCGGGCGCGACGGTCACGCGCGGAATCATGGGATTCGGAGCGAGCAGCCGGATTCACGCCGCGAAATTTCTCGATCTGTCACTCGATTTGCCGATCGTCGTCGAGTGCGTAGAGACCCAGGAAAAGATCGACGAGGTCCTGCCGGCGCTCGACCAGATGGTTGGGGGCGGCCTGATCACTCTGGAGAAAGTGAACGTCATCACCTACCGCCCGCATGCAGCGGCGCAAGGAGACGCGGCCGACTTCCCGGCGCAGATGACAGGCACGAATCCCATCACCTAACGTCTGACTCAGCGCGTGCCCAACCGCCTCGCCAGCGAAACCAGTCCGTACCTGTTGCAGCACGCCGAGAACCCGGTGGACTGGTTTCCGTGGGGAGCCGAAGCGCTGGACAAGGCCAAACGGGAAGACAAGCCGATTCTGTTGAGCATTGGCTACGCCGCGTGTCACTGGTGTCACGTGATGGCGCACGAGTCTTTCGAGGACGAAGACACCGCGCGGCTCATGAACGATAGGTTCGTGAACATCAAAGTCGATCGTGAAGAACGGCCGGATCTCGACGGCATCTACATGCAGGCGGTCCAGGCAATGAGCGGCCACGGCGGCTGGCCGATGACGATGTTTCTGCTGCCGGATGGGAGCCCGTTCTACGGCGGGACGTATTTTCCACCTGAGGATCGTCACGGCATTCCGTCTTTCCGCAAAGTTCTGGAGGCAGTCAGCGATGCCTGGTCCCAGCGGCGCGAAGGGGTGGCGCAGAGCGCGGAACAACTACGTCAGATTTACGAAAGCAATCTCGCCAGCGCGCGCAGCGGCGAAACACTGTCTCCACAGATCTTCGAGATCATCTATCGATCCCTGATCCAGCGCTACGACGCCAGCAACGGTGGCTTCGGCTCGGCGCCGAAGTTCCCGGCGACGATGGTGCTTGATTTCATTCTTCGATACTGGAAGCGCACCGGCAACTCCGAAGCGCTGGAGATAGTCGTCAACTCGTTTCGCAAAATGGCGCGCGGTGGAATCTACGATCAGGTCGGCGGAGGATTCGCGCGTTATTCAGTCGATACCGCGTGGCTGGTGCCCCATTTCGAGAAGATGCTCTACGACAACGGCCTTCTCGCGCGGCTTGGCGCGCACATTTGGCAGGCGACGGAAGATCACGAAGTAAAGCGAGTGACCATCGAGACGATTGATTGGATCGCTCGCGAGATGACATCGCCTGAAGGCGGATTCTACTCATCCCTCGACGCCGATAGCGAAGGTCACGAGGGCAAGTTCTACGTCTGGAGCGAGGAGGAGCTAGACGCGCTCCTCGGCGCCGACGCCCGCGCGTTCAAAGCTTATTATGGCGTGGTGCGCGGCGGAAACTTCGAGGGCAGGAGCATCCTCCACGTTCCGCTCGATCCCCAGATTGTTGCCTCACGAGCGCACATGGATGTGGAGATGCTGGAGCTAGTGTTGGAGCGCGCTCGCCGCGTTCTGCTCGAAGCGCGGTCGCGGCGCGTATGGCCGGGACGCGACGAGAAGATTCTTGCCGCCTGGAACGGCCTCATGCTGCGTGGAGTGGCGACCGCCGCACGGGTGTTCGATCGCCCCGAGTTCGTCAAGCTCGCAGTTAAAAATGCGGAATTCCTGGCCCGAGAGATGGTGCGAGGAGGCCGAGTGATGCGCTCGCATAAGGAAGGCGTGACGCGCATAAGCGGCTTCCTCGAGGATCATGCAGGCGTCGCTCTCGGATTTCTCGCTGTCTACGAGCTCACCTTCGATGAAAAGTGGGTGAAGCGGGCACGTGAGATCGCCGACGCGATGATCGAGTGGTTCTGGGACGACAGCGTTGGCGCTTTCTTCGATACTGCGCGCGACGCCGAGAAGCTTATCACGCGTCCGCGCGACGTCACCGACAACGCCACACCTTCCGGAACATCGCTGGCGCTGGAGCTTCTGTTGCATCTGGCCGAGCTGCTGCACGATACCGAGTATCGACGTCGCGCGGTTTTCGTTCTGGAATCGCTGACTGAGCCGATGCTTCGTTTCCCATCCGCGTTCGGACATCTGCTCGGCAGCGCCGACATGGAGATCAACGGAGCGGTTCAGGTTGCGCTCGTCGGATCTCTTAACGATCCCGGGCTTCGCGCTCTGGAGCGAGCGGTCGCGGGGAAGTACGTTCCAGCTCTCGTCCTGGCGATTGGTGCGCCACGTGCCGACCAGGTCGTCAAGCTGCTCGATGATAAGCCGGCAATCGATGGGACACCGAGTGCCTACGTCTGTCGCGGTTACGTCTGCGATAAGCCGGTGACCGATGCAGCGTCACTGGCGGAGCAATTGGAGAACGCCGGAAAGTCCGGAGTAGTCGCCACTGCCTTAACGGAGAGCTGATGGATCGAATGAACAGTCGCGCCGCCCAGGTATACGGCTACGCAGTTTGCTTCATCACCGTGATCGTGATGCTGATTTCAATCAAGTCCGTCGTCGATGCGCTGTTCGATCTGAGTGATCCAATCCGGGCTGAAGGTTTTTTTGGTCGAATGGGTCGGCCGCTGACCAGTTTTGAGGTCTACAAGATTGCCGCGAACCGAGAACGGACCGGGGCCGTGGTAACCGCAGGCGGCAAGCCGTCAGTGGTAGTCGCGACGCGGGGAGGACCGATGCTGCGGCCGGTACCCGAGCCGCCATCACGGGATACGTTATCGGACGCCGATCTGCGGAAGATGTACGACGCTGAGCGTGAGGACGTCATCAGCAACGCCAGGTTCCAGGCAAAGAAATCGTTACTGGGAAATCTTCTGCTCCTCGTCCTCGCCGGAGCTCTGTTCGGAATTCACTGGCGTTGGTTGAAGCAGCGTGACGTAGCTCCTGTCACCCCGTGACCTCTACGGCAGCGCCTGTCCGCCAGGCTAACGAAGCGGCGGAACAGAAATCTTCTTTCACTCGCGGGATATTCGCCGGCGTCGTTCTCGATTCGCTTCTCTTCCCCTATCCGCGCCCGCTCGAGGAGCGGAACCCTGACGAGGCGCGCACCGTTCGCCGGCTGATAAAGAGTCTGCGCGAAATGCAGGACGGACTCATCGACTCAGCGAAGTTCGATGAAGAGGAGACCATTCCTGAGAACGTGATCCGCGCCTTCGCTGAAGCGGGTATGCTCGGACTCACCATTCCTCGGAAGTATGGCGGGCTGGAGCTCTCGAGCTCGGCGTACGCCAGAGTCTTCGAGACGTTATCTACCGTCGACGCGTCGCTTGCCGTCCTCGTCGGAGTGCACTGCGGCCTGGGCTCGAAAGCCATTGTGCTCCACGGTAGCGACGAGCAGAAGGAGCGTTATCTCCCGCCGCTGGCGCGCGGAGATTTCCTGGCCGCCTACGCGCTGACGGAGCCTGAGGTCGGCTCCGACGCACAGAACATCAAGACGACGGCGACGCTCAGCAAAGACGGGTCGCACTGGCGACTCAATGGCCACAAGATATGGATCGGTAACGGACAGCGCGCCGGTGTCATCGCCACTTTCGCGCAGGCATTCGTACAGCGTCGCGGTCAAACGGTGCAGAGGATGACCGCGTTCCTGATTAGGCCAGACATGCCGGGGTTCAAGGTGGTCGGGACCGTTCACAAGCTCGGCATCCGCGGCTCGACCCAGGCTGAGCTCTCGTACGACGGGCTGGCTGTGCCTGCTGATCATCTGCTTGGAGCGGTTGGCCGCGGGTTCGGCGTTGCTGTGCACGTGTTGAATGCCGGTCGACTGACACTCGCGGCGGGATGCACCGGCGGAGCCAAGCGCACGCTCAACGAGATGACATCATATGCTGAGCAACGCGTGCAGTTCGGACATCCGCTCGCCGATTTCGAGATCACCCAGCGGAAGCTGTCGCAGATGGCCAGCGAGATCTACGCGTCGGAGGCGATGCTCGGGATTCTGGCGTCGCTCGTCGATCGCGGCGACATAGACTTCTCACTTGAAGCTGCGTGCGCGAAAGTTTTTGCCAGTGAGCTCGTCTGGCGCGCGGCCGACGACATGGTGCAGCTCGCGGGTGGGCGCGGTTACGTCAAGCCATATCCGTACGAGCGGATTCTGCGCGATTCACGGATCAACCGGATTTTCGAGGGCGCCAACGAAGTCCTGAGGTTATTCATCGCGCTCAATGGAGTTCAGGCGCCGGCCGAAGCGCTGAAGACAGTCGGGTCGGCGTTGAGACGGCCGCTCAAGAACCTGGGGCTGCTCGGTGGCTACGCGACCTCACGTGTGAAGCTGCGACTGGGCCAGACATCGACGCTGGACATCGACCTCCACGACAGGCTGAAGAGGCACAAGGATTATTTCGAGAAGCACGTCGCCGAGCTGGGAACAGGAACGGACCGCGAGATCGTGCGTCATCGCGAGAAGATCGTCGACCGGCAGCTGGTGCTGGAGCGACTCGCCAACATGGCGATCGATTTATTCGCGACAGCCTGCGTTATCGCGCGGACTCAGAGTCTGATCGATGAGCAGGGCGTTGAGAACAGCGAGCGCGAGATTGCGTTATGCGATCTGTTCTGCGTCGAAGCGGGCAGAAGATTTCGCACCGCCCGCCATATGCTCGACTCAAGAGAAGAAGAGGTCGATGAAACGCGACGCGCGGTTGCTGATGCGGTACGAAAGGGGAAAGGCTACTTCGTGCGGGATGCGATTCTCGAAGAGGACTAACGAGGATTCTGTACCGGCGGCTGCCCAGTGATTGACGTAACCGCGGTATCCACCGTCTTCAGCACCTGAATCAAAATCTGCGGATTCCGATCGAGCGTCTGCACCACCCGGTTGACGATTTTCGCCACGTTGTCGAGATCGACGTAGAGATACGCCTCGGCCATCACGCCGACGATGCCGAGCTGCACTTTCTTGATTCCGACATCGACGCCGGCAGTGAGCTGAACCAGGTTCATGGCATTGGCATCGAGCGCGACATGCGCTCTGACGTCGGAGACGGTCAAGCCAATCGAATCGACCGATAACTCGGGAATCTCGAGGATGACATCGCGGTTAGGCGTCAGCGACGTGGTGCTGGCGTATGTACGTTGGCCCGTCGGTTGTTGCGCGAGTGCCGGCGTCGCGGCAGCGGCGCAAAGGGCGAATCCGGCAATCAGAGTTCCAGCACGCATCGTCACTATCTCCTGGGTTGAGGGCTCATCGCCCCGGGCCTAACCGAAGTGCGTCGTTAAAGTCTTTGAGCGAAGCCACGAAGTGGACCCGCCCCCTTGCTCCCTGCACCGTGAGATTCACGCTCGGCAGGAGAGCGCTGACTCCCGCACAGACCGCGTATCTGCCGCGCGATTCGTCCGCGAGTCCAACACTGATCGCAGCCGCAAGATTGGTGCGCGTCCATGTTTTACGTGAGATATCGAATACGAGAGTCGTATCAACCGACTGTCCGAGGCCGATCACCTGATTCACACCGGTGCTGCTATCGGCGGCAGTACCGGACGACGCACTGATGTGAATGCCGTTTCCGCCCGGACATCCCGCCATCGTCCCGGTGCTCGAAGCGTTTATCATCGGCGCCAGCGTGGGAATCGGCGTTGGTCGCGGCGGCGATTGTGCCGGTGTCTGCGCCACGAGGGTCGACGCCCCGATTATCGTTGCCAGCAATGTCAGAGCTGCGTGATTGATCATTGAGTCGGTGGCCTCGGATTTTGCGCGCCGCTGCCAGCCGCGCCGCCAAGGAACGCGCAGTTCGATACCGACGTCGCATCGACAGTAGCCTGCGGGGGCACGTTGGTCTGCCGAGCGCCACCTTGTGCCGGTCCGACTCGGAGCTGATTCGCCAGGCATTCGGCGTTCACCCGGCCGATCAACTCCACGGCGATATACACATTCCTATAGGTAGTGCCGGCTACGACTGGAGATGGGAGATTGTCGCGCTGCACCACTCGTACAGTGTCGCCGCCCCAGCACAGGCGAACGCGAAGGTGCGGTTGTGAACCAAAACGGACTTGGTCGGCGTGCACCCCGACCAGCAGCATCACATCGGCAGGACCAGTCTTCGCGCCGCCAATACCGAATGAAGCGCTGTCCGCTCGCGGACGTGTCGTCGTGTCTCGCGCCGATGAGTCGCCGCCGAATCCGATGCGCGTTCCGACGCTACTATCATTCGCGAGGACGGCCGCACAAGTGGTGCGATCGTCAGCGGCGATATTCTGCGCGGCGCTGACATCTGGGCAGATACAAATGCGCAACGCCGCGCACACGAACACAGCGTACGTTTTTGACAATCGACGCATCGCTTTCCCGAAGAAACGAAAACGAGAAGTTCAACATCCGTGCCTTTTTGCGTCTTTCATGCTGAGGGCGAGGTTTTTGCATTTCGCGTATCGCGAAGCCGCGGTTGCCGGCTGGTCTGCAGTGATGTGGCGAAACCATCGTCGCTTCATATCGAGGATTCAAAGCATGCGTACCCGTTCGCAGCATCTCCTTACGTCGGCCATGACGATCGTCGCGCTCCTTCCATCAATCAGCGCCGCGCAGATTCGCTCGACTCCAACGCGTGTCTCGAGCTCGGGACAGCCGTGGCAATGTCTTCCGACGGATTCAGCACGCGCATTCAACAGGACATTGCGCGCGGACAGCCTGGCTCGCCAGCGAGCGGCAGGGGGAGCGCCCGCCGGGACGAGTCCCGTCACAGGTGGAACGGGTCGCTCGCACGAATATCCCGAGTACGATGTCGTGCTCGACATTCCGAATCTCTGCGTCAATCGCATCTTTCTGAAAGTCGATAGCCTCACCGCGAAACTGAACCTCAACGCGCGCGTCGCGAATCTCGTTCGCGTTGATGCGGGTGCCGACGTTCTGATTGGTAACGTCGATCTGACTATTCAGGGAGTACGCGCGCAGGCACTGCTTCTAGTCGATCTGGATGATGTCGTCTACATCGTCGACAACACCCTGACCTTCGTCGACAACCACCCGGAGATCGTGCAGCAGCTGGGAAGCACACTCCAGAACACCGTCGGCTCTGTTGGCGGCCTCGTGAATCGTCTGTTGATGGGCACTGTGAACGGAGTGCAGCGGCTGATCGATCCGAGCAACGGCAACATTCTCGAGAAGGCGGTCAGCGCCGCCGGCCAGAACGCCGCCGAGAAGGTCGTCGGCAACATCACGAAGCTGCCGGTGATCAGTCAGGTGACCGACGCGGCCGGGAATCTCGTGAAACAGGCGCGGGATGCGGCGACGAACGCGATCGTGTCGTATACCCTGAATAAGGCGGGAAAACTTCTTACTGCCAGTATTGTCCAGGCGGCAACTCGGTAGAAAACTGCGGACTGTTTCTACTCGCGCCTAGCTGTAACGCGTTCCGGGTTGTGGGTAGCACAGTCGCCTGTTCCCGGTAAACTGGCCGTTCACAAAACTCACCGGACCGGCAGGTGCGTTAAGAATCTCCAAGTGTAGGAATGAACGTCGGCGCCCGCCGATGCTTGGAAGCTTGTTCATAAGCGTACGCGATCTTGATCAGCACCGGCTCGCTGTACGCCCTCCCAAAAAACGAAATCCCGATCGGAAGCCCGTGTGAGAATCCCGCGGGCACATTGATATTCGGGTAGCCGGCGACGGCGGCGGGAGTGGAGCTGCCTCCCGTGAAATGATCGCCGTTGATCAAATCGGTCGGCCACGCCGGCCCGCCAGTCGGTGCGACGATCGCATCGAGCTTGTATTTGTTCATCGTCGCATCGATGCCTTCGGTTCGAGACATCCGGAGATCCTTCGCCAGCTCGTCGCGGTATTTCTTTTCGGTCAATGGCCCCTTCGCCTGCGCCTGGATCATTATCTCCTGGCCGAACCACGGCATCTCCTGCTCTTTGTGACCCTCGTTGAAGGCGATGATGTCCTGCAGAGTTCTCACCGGCGCTTTCCGGCCCAAACCTGCGAGGTACTTGTTGAGATCAGCCTTGAACTCGTAGAGCAGCACGTCGAATTCGCTGTCGTCGAACTTGCCGGCGGTCTCGAGATTCGCGGGATCGACAATAACCGCACCCGCTGATTTCATCGTCGCCAACGCATCATTGATCGTTTTGTCCACAACATCGCTGTAACCAAAGAACTTGCTGCGAGCGACACCGATTCTGGCGCCGCGCAATCCGTTGGCGTCGAGGTATCTCGTGTAATCAGTGATCTGGCCCCGCGAGCTGGCGGAAATCGTGGCTGGATCGCTCTGATCCTGTCCGGCGAGCGCACCGAGCAGAATGGCTGCGTCACGCATCGTGCGAGCCATCGGACCCGCCGTATCCTGGCTGTGGGCGATGGGGATGATGCCCGATCTGCTCAGAAGTCCAAGGGTAGGCTTGATGCCTACAATTCCATTCGCACCCGACGGACACACAATCGAGCCGTCGGTCTCCGTTCCAATGGCCAACGCGCAAAGATTCGCGGACACAGCGCCGCCCGAACCTGAGCTGGAGCCGCACGGATTTCGGTCGAGCACATAGGGATTCCTCGCCTGCCCTCCCCGCCCACTCCAGCCACTGGTCGAATGCGTCGACCGAAAATTCGCCCACTCACTCAGGTTGGTCTTGCCCAATATGATCGCGCCGGCCGCACGCAGCTTGGCCGCAATAAAAGCGTCGCGCAGAGGTATCGAGCCCGACAGTGCGAGAGAGCCCGCGGTAGTCATCATCTTGTCCGCGGTATCGATGTTGTCCTTGATCAGAATCGGAACACCGTGAAGCGGACCGCGCACGCGACCGGATTTGCGCTCCTGGTCCAGCGAGTCGGCGATCGATAACGCGTCAGGGTTCACTTCGATCACGTGACGCAGCGTCGGCCCCTTTCGATCGAGCTCGTCGATGCGATTCAGATAAAGCTGGGTGATCGACCGCGCTGTCATTCGACCCGACGACATTCCCGCTTGCAGATCGGCGATGGTCGCCTCTTCCAGCTCGAACGCCGGAATCGTGAAACCGCGCTTCGCTGCCGCCGAAGATGTCGCCGTCTCAGCAGGCTGGCCCGCGAGTGGTTTTCCGCGCACCGCCATCGCCCCGGCAATCGCGCCGAGTCGCACGAAATTTCTACGATCCATTTTGGTTTACCCCGAGTAGTGGCAGGATGCGGGAGGCGGGAGGCGAGAACGCCCTGTCACGTTCATGGTCGGACTGGCAGCTCTCGCACTTCCCACGTTTCATAAATCCGAGCAGGTCCTGAGAATCGCCCCACAGTTCTGACACACCAACTTGCACTTGAACGCTCTGATATCCGTCGAGCCACAGACATCGCATACCTCCGGCGCTGGCTCATCCAACGCCTCCCGTCTCCCCCCTCCCGCCTCCCTCAATCGAAGTCCAGGCCGAGGTTGAGCGCAGGCGAAGAATGAGTGAGCGCGCCGATCGATATCCAGTCCACCCCGGTCTCGGCGATCAGGCGCACCGTATCGAGGGTCACGCCGCCGGAAGCCTCGGTCACCGCGCGGCCGTCGACCAGCCTCACACCCTCTCGCAGGTCTACCAGCTGCATGTTGTCGAACATGATGACATCGACGCCGGTGTCGAGCGCGGCCCGCACCTGATCGAGCGTCTCACACTCGACCTCGATTTTCATTCCCATCGGAGCGAGCGCGCGCGCCCGTTTGACCGCCAGGCCAATGTCACCGTCCACCGTCGCCAGGTGATTGTCCTTGATCAGAACGGAAGACGAAAGATCCATCCGGTGATTCAAGCCACCGCCGGCCCGAACGGCGTATTTCTCCAGCCTCCGGTACAGCGGCAACGTTTTCCGCGTATCGAGAATGTGCGCGCCGGTCCCCGCGATGGCGTCGACGTAGCGCGCGGTCATCGTCGCAATGCCGGAGAGATGCCCAACGAAATTCAGCGCCACCCGCTCCGCCGACAGAATACCGCCCGCATGGCCGGAGAGAAACATCACCGGTGTCTGCGGATCGACCCGCGATCCATCCTCATGATCGACTCTGATGGTGATCGGCGGATCGAGCTGCTCGAATGCTTCCCGCGCCAGGTTGAGCCCGGCAATTACGCCCGCCTGCCGCGAGACCAGCCGGCACCGCGCTCGTCGCGTCGACTTAACAGTTGCAGCGGTAGTGATGTCGTGCTTGGTGTCGTCTTCCTCGAGCGCGACGGAAACGAGCTTGGTCGTCTCCTTTTTCGTGAGGGGAAAGTGAAGACCTTCCTCCCAGAAGAATCCGTGAGCGCCAAGCTCGGTTTCCTTACGTTGATTCATTCGCCGGGATCGTCCGATGCTTCCGGGACTGGTGATAGTGGAGTCTGGCCGCCAATCGCGACCATTCGTTGGATAGCGAGCCGCGCGCGCGATGCAACCTCCTCGGGCACGGTGATCCGATGCTCCAGCCGTTGCAGGGAGCTCAGCACCTTTGGCAGGGTCGTCACCTTCATGAACGCGCACACCGCCCTCTCGTTCGCGGCAAAAAAAGTCTTGGTTGGATTCTCGCGCCGCAGCCGGTGCAGTATTCCAACCTCGGTGGCGACAATGAACTCGTTGTTCGATGAGATGCTCGGGCGCTTGATCATTCCTTCGGTGGAAAGGATCTGCACACCCACCGGATCGATATCGCCAGCCGACACCGCCTCGACGACGCTCGTCGCGCACCCGCACTCGGGGTGAATCAGAAATTCACTGCCGGGGTGCGCCGCGCGCTGCAGCCTGATGTCCTCGGGGTCGATCCCGGCGTGCACGTGACACTCACCCATCCAGACGTGCATGTTCGTTCGGCCAGTGATTCTCCGAACGTGCGCGCCGAGAAACATGTCGGGCAGAAAAAGAATCTCCTTGTCGGCGGGAATCGAGTTCACGATCTCGACGGCGTTCCCGGACGTGCAGCAGTAGTCGCTCTCCGCTTTCACTTCAGCGGTCGTGTTCACGTACGAAACGACCACCGCCCCCGGATGTTCCGCTTTCCAGTCCCTCAGCTGCTGCGCGTCAATCGTCGCCGCCAGCGAACAGCCTGCGGCGAGATCGGGCAGCAGCACGATCTTCTGAGGCGACAGGACCGCCGCCGTCTCCGCCATGAAGTGAACGCCGCAAAAAACTATGACATCAGCCTTGGTCTTCGCGGCTTCGCGGCTCAATCCAAGCGAATCGCCGACGAAATCGGCCACATCCTGAACCTCAGCGCGTTCATAGTTGTGGGCGAGGATAACCGCGTTTCGAACGCGCGCGAGATGTTTGATCTCTTCCCCGAGCGCGGCGTACAGCTTTTGATTCGTTTCTACCATTCTATATGTCGGCCGGTCCACTTTCGTTTGGCGCGCGGGAAATCACTTCTATAGTGCCCACCGCGTGACTCCTTTCTCAACAGCGCGGCGTCGGCGATCAGCAGCGACGTTTGCACCATGTTTGCTTCCTCGGTCGCGCCCGCAGGAAGTCGGGATTGGATCTCCTTCAATTTAGTCAGGCCGAGTCTCAACCCGTTGGCGCTGCGATCGATCCCGCAGTGATCCCACATCACCTGTCTGATGGCGTCGGCGGCGACCTGCGCCGCGCCGCGATCCCGAAGAGCCGCGACCTCCCACTTCCTCTTCCTCGGCGGACTCGGCAGCTTTTTTGTATCGATCATGTCGCGCGCCACACGTTCGGCGAATACCAATCCTTCCAGAAGGGAGTTCGAGGCCAGACGGTTCGCGCCGTGCACGCCGGTTCGCGAAACCTCACCGCAGGCATACAGGCGCGTGAGACTGGCACGGCCGCGAAGATCGGTGACGATGCCACCCATCATATAGTGTGCAGCAGGCGTCACGGGTATCAGATCGACCGCGGGATCGACTCCGCGCGCGCGGCATATAGCAAATATTCCCGGGAAGCGCTTCTCGAACGTCTTGCCCAGTTTCCGCGCATCGAGGAAAACGGTTTTCCCGCCGCTACGCTCCCGAAATATTTCCCGGGCGACGACATCGCGCGGCGCAAGCTCCGCGAGCCGGTGACGCTCCAGCATGAAACGCTTCCCTTCCTCATTCACCAGGATCGCGCCCTCGCCTCGCACTGCTTCCGAAATCAGCTGCAGCGGATTCTCGGGGGTGTCGAGCGCAGTCGGATGAAACTGGACGAACTCCATGTCGGCCAGCTTGGCACCGGCCCGATGGGCGATAGCGAATCCATCGCCGGTCGCCACCTGGGGATTCGTCGTGTACCGAAACAGCTGTCCGCACCCGCCCGTCGCGAGGACCGTCGCATCGGCGATGATCTCGACGGGTTTGCCCGCGACAGCCGCCTTCACGCCGAACACCACTCCGTCCTGCACGATCAGTTCGAGGATGCGCGCCTTCTCCAGCACTTTGATGTGCTCGCTTTCCTTGACGCGTTTGATGAGCGTCCGCGCCACCTCGGCGCCCGTCTGATCGCCGTGCGCGTGGACGATTCGACGGCGCGAGTGAGCGGCCTCTCGCCCGAGCTTGAAGTTCCCGCCAGGCTCGAGATCGAACTGCGCCCCCGCGGTGGCGAGCTCGCGGACGCGCGCCGGACCTTCCTCCACCAGAACCTGGACCGCTTTCGCGTCGGCGAGAGCAGCGCCGGCGGCCAGAGTGTCCTGGCGATGGAGCTCAGGCGAGTCTCCTGCACCCAGAGCCGCGGCGATACCACCCTGGGCGTAGGCAGTCGCGCTATCGAAGAGCGAACGCTTGGTGAGCACCATGACTTCAGCGTCAGCCGAGGCGCGCCATGCAGTGTGAAGACCAGCAACTCCGCTCCCCACTACGAGAAAGCGCGTCCGTATCCGCTCGGCCATATGCCCGTGAAATCAACGTGTAAAGAGAGCGCTTTTGAAGGGCCTCAATGCTTGCGACGCCCTGTCCGGTCGGCGATTCTTCCTTCAGATGCGAAAGCTTCTAATCGTAACCTCCCTCCTCTTAATCGCGCACATCGCCCTTCTCTTCACCCGCCGGAGCGCCAGCGCCGAGGGGACGATGGGTCAGGCGGCAGCGTCGTCAGTTCGCATTGGGATAGTGCTCGACGTCGGCGGGCGCGGTGACAAATCTTTCAATGACGGCGCGTACGCCGGCGCCGACAGCGCTACCAGAATGCTCGGCTCGAACATCAGGTTCATCGAGCCCGGCGAAGGCGCGGATCGCGAAGCGGGACTGAGACTGCTCGCCGCCGAGGGAATGAATCTCGTCATTGGAGTAGGGTTCATCTTCACCGACGACCTCGCGAACCTGGCGAAGGAGTATCCCAATACCGCGTTTGCGGGGATCGACTACGCGCTGGCAACTGACGCGAAGGGCAACGTCATTCCACCACCACCGAACGTGGCCGCGCTCAAGTTCCGCGAGGAAGAGGGATCGTACCTCGTCGGCGCATTGGCGGCGCTCGTCAGCCACACGAAGAAGGTTGGATTCGTCGGCGGGATGGACATTCCACTCATTCACAAATTCGAGGCGGGGTATCGGGCGGGCGTGAAGAAAGTCTGTCCCGATTGTCAGGTGATAGCGCAGTATGCCGGCGTCACGCCCGACGCGTTCAAGAACCCGGGCAAGGGTAAGGAGCTGGCCCTCAGTCAGTACAACCAGGGCGTCGAGGTGATTTTCCACGCTGCCGGGTCGACTGGGCAGGGTGTCTTCGAGGCGGCACGCGCGACCAACAAGCTGGCGATCGGTGTCGACTCGGATCAGAACGACGAAGCGCCTGGGCACGTGCTGACTTCGATGGTGAAAGGAGTGAACACCGCCACGTACGACGCGATCCAGCGGGTGCAGAACCACACCTTCAAGGGCGGGATTTATTCGTTCGGCCTGAAGGAGGGCGGCGTCGGCTACATCTACGACGACCGCAACCGTGCGCTCATTCCCGACAGCGCGCGCGTGAGGGTTGAGGAGCTCAAGCAGGAGATTATCGCTGGACGCATCAAGGTGCCCAGCACGAGATGAGCGAGGCGATCAAACTCGAGCGCATCGGAAAAGCATTCGGCGATGTCGTCGCGTTGAACGGCGCATCGCTCGAAGTCCAGTCGGGGGAGATTCACGCGCTGGTCGGTGAGAATGGCGCCGGCAAATCCACTTTAATGAAAGTGCTGGGTGGCCTGATCAAGCCGGACGAAGGCCGCGTCGATGTGAACGGTCGCGATGTCACCGGCTGGTCGACGAGCGATGCGATTGCCGCGGGCATCGGCATAGTCCACCAGCATTTCATGCTCGTGCCGACACTGACCGTCGCCGAGAATCTGGTCCTGGGATGCGAACCGAAGAGCCGCGCCGGTGTTCTGGATCATCGGCGAGCTGCGGAGGATGTGCGCAAGCTGTCTGCCGGAACCGGGTTGGCAATCGAGCCCGAGCGACTCATCGCAGATCTCTCTGTCGGCGAAGCGCAACGCGTGGAAATTCTCAAAGTTCTTTTTCGCGGCGCCAGAATCCTCGTGCTCGATGAGCCTACTGCCGTTCTCTCTCCGCCTGAAGTCCGCGAGCTGTGGGCAGTGTTGCGGCGGCTGCGCGACCAGGGAGATACGATCATTCTGATCACGCATCGTCTCGACGAAGTGGTTGATCTCTCCGACACAATCACGGTCATGCGCGCCGGCAAAACTGTCGCGCGTATCAAGACGGCTGACACGACCCCAGCTGAAATCGCGCGCCTCATGGTCGGACGCGAAGTGTCACTCTCGGCGGGGAAGAGAGTACAGCCGCTCAACCAGTCGGCCCCGGCAAACTCCGATCAGGGCCTCGTGGTGCGCAATGTCAGCGTCGTCGGCTCGCGCGGCATTCGCGTCGTCGACGACGTCAGCTTCAGCGTGAAACCGGGCGAGATCCTTGGCATCGCCGGCGTCGAGGGAAACGGCCAGACGGAGCTGATCGAAGCAATTGCCGGTCTCCGGTCCGTAGCCGCAGGGCAGATTCTCGTCGATGGCGTGGAGATCACCCGTCACAGCGTCGCCAAACGGCATGACGCGGGTCTCTCGCATATTCCCGAAGACCGACACCGTCGCGGCTTGATCCTCGAGTATACAGTCGCCGATAACCTCATACTCGGCGTCCAGAAGTCTTTCGCCAGAAATGGCGTACTCGACAACGACCGCATCCTGGCGAACGCCTCCGAAGACATTTCGTCCTTCGACATTCGGCCGCCCAACCCGATTCTCGAGGCGCGCGCGCTCTCCGGCGGCAATCAGCAGAAGATCGTCGTCGCCCGCGAGATGGGAAGGCAATTCTCGGCGCTGCTCGCGTCGCAGCCAACTCGAGGCGTCGACGTGGGCGCGATCGAATTCATTCACCAGCAGCTGCTCGATGCGCGGGCAAGCGGGAAGGCGATACTGTTGGTCAGCGCCGAGCTCAATGAAGTGTTGGCGCTCTCTGACCGAATTGCGGTGATGTATCGCGGGAAGTTCGCCGGCGTTATGTCGAGCTCAGACGCAACCGAAGAGATCCTTGGCGAGCTCATGATCGGCGCAAGAAAGGGCAACGCCGCGTGACCGCAACGCCGGCGGCAGCTCGCGCCCAGATAATTACGCGCGCCCCGTGGCGAGAGCACGCTGAGGAAGCGCTGATTCCGCCGCTCGTCGCGTTACTGGTGGCGGCGATTTGTGGCGATCTCCTCATTCTGAGTTACGGCCAGTCTCCCGCCGCGGTCTATCGACTGCTTCTCGAGGGAACCTGGGGCAACGCATACGGATTCGGGCAGGTTCTTTATAAGGCGACGACGCTCGCGTTCACCGGGCTCGCTGTCTCATTCGGTCTCCGCGCCGGCTTGTTCAACATCGGCGGAGAGAGCCAGCTCGCGGCGGGAGGATTCGGCGCCGCTCTGACCGGGCTCGCTCTACCGGTTGGCACGCCGCTCATTCTCGCGCTGCCGCTCTGCATGATCGCCGCAGGTCTCGGCGGTGGCGTTGTCGGAGCGGTCCCCGCTTATCTCAAGACGAAGTTCGGCGCACACGAGGTGATCGTGACGATCATGCTCAACTTTGTCGTGTTGGCGCTCCTCAACTGGTTCATCGCCGGGCATCTGCACGTTCCGGAGACGCTCCACACTCCCGAGATCCATGCCGGTGTTCTGCCGCGCCTAGCCGATCTCAGCTCGACATTCCACGGCTCGGCCGCCAATCTCGCACTCATCGTCGCGGTGCTCGTCGCCGCGGCGGTCTGGTTCTATCTCTTCCGCGCGCGCGGTGGATACGAGCTGCGCGCGGTTGGTCTCCAGCCGGACGCCGCCGAGTACGGGGGCATCAGCGTCGGACGGGTGTGGATGCGGGCTCTTACTTTCTCGGGCGTCATCGCCGGGATCGGCGGCATTAACTATGTCCTCGGCTACAAGCATTACTACGAAGATGGATTCGCCAGCGGAGCGGGATTTCTGGGAATCGCCGTGGCACTCGTCGGTCGTAACCACCCAATCGGCGTCCTGATCGCGGCTTTCTTCTTTGCGACGCTCTCGCAGGGCGGACTCGCCATTCACGCTTTCGTGCCGAAGCAGATGATGGATGTGTTACAGGGCGTGGTGATTCTCGCCGTCGCGATGTCCGTGCCCGAAGTGAGACGCGTCCTGCGCAGCGCGCGCCGCACGAGGGAAGCATGAATCCGATCTCCTTCCTGACCCAGATGGTGCGCATCGCCATTCCGTACCTCTTCGCCGCCAGCGGTGGTGTGGTGGCGGAGCGATCGGGTATCGTCAGTCTCACTCTCGAGGGGTTCATGCTGACCGGCGCGTTCGCCGCCGTACTCGGCACCCACTATTCCGGCAGTCCATGGATCGGAGTTCTCGCCGGGATGATCGGCGGGCTGATCTTCGCCATGATCCACGCGGTCGCGACCATTCGATATCGAGCGGACCAGGTTGTCGTCGGCGTCGCTATCAACCTCCTGGCAATCGGCGTTACGAGATTCTTTCTCAAGCTGTTCTTCGCCAGCTCGTCCAACTCCCCGCGCGTCACCGGTTTCGGCGGCAACATCAACGCCGCGGGTTTTGACAACCCCCTCCTCTGGCTCGGCGTTCTCGTCGCACCTGTCGTCGCGTTCGTGATCTATAAAACTCCGTTCGGTCTTCGCGTCCGCGCCGCTGGCGAGCATCCCGATGCGGCCGAGAGCGTTGGAGTGAGTGTGACGCGGGTGCGATACATCGCGGTCGCAATCTCCGGAATTCTGGCTGCACTCGGCGGTGTGTATCTCGCGCTCGATCAGCATCAGTTTACCGACCAGATGACCGCCGGCCGCGGATTCATCGCCATCTCAGCGGTTATCTTCGGAAGATGGGATCCCATACGCGCCGCTCTCGCCTGCCTGCTCTTTGCCGCCGCCGAGACTTTTCAGATCCAGCTACAGGGCAATCACGCGATTCCATCGCAGTTCGTGGAGATGATCCCTTACCTGCTGACCATCATTGCTCTGGCGGGCGTCGTCGGACGCGCCGTTCCGCCCGCCGCGCTCGGTAGAGCGGAGAGCTGATGCAATCCGGAATTCGCGGTCGGGTATCGCGCGCGGCCAACGCCAAGCTCGCCGTACTCATCGTCACGAATTTCGTGGACATGGTGGGATTGCTGATGATCATCCCCCTGCTGCCCTTCTACGCGCGTGAAATGGGCGGCGGCGCGCTGATCGTGGCGATTCTGATGGGGTCGTTCACCGCGGCGCAGCTCATTAGCGCGCCGTGGTGGGGACGATTCTCCGACAAGTACGGAAGACGCCCAGCGCTCCTGGTCGGCCTCTCAGCGGCCTGCATCGCATATGTCGTGTTTGCATTCGCGACTTCGATCTGGCTGCTGCTGCTTTCGCGCCTGGTGCAGGGTGCCGGTGGTGGAACGGTCGGTGTTATCCAGGCATACGTCGCCGATTCGGTCGAGCAACAGAATCGCGCCAAAGCACTCGGCTGGCTTTCCGCCGCGACCAACGTTGGTGTCGCGATTGGTCCAGCCATCGGATCAGCCGCGCTCAGACTCGGATCGCGTGGTCCCGGTCTGGCAGCTGCGGCTCTTTGTCTGGTCAACATCTTCTTCGCCTGGAAATTTCTGCGTGAGTCTCGTGACATGACCGAGGCCCACGAGAAGAAGCCGCGTGCATCACGCACTGTTATCGCCCACGTCATCACGCACCCGGCGGATCCCGCTCCTCGCCTTATCTGGATCTACGCGATTGCGATGGGCGCCTTCTCCGGACTGATGGCCATACTGGCGCTTTTCCTCGCCGATCGGTTTGGAGTTACACGCGATCGGATCTGGATTTTCTACACTTACGTTGGGGCGATCTCGGTGATCACCCGCGCCGGAATTCTCGGACGCATGGTCGATCGCTACGGCGAAGCATATCTCTCCCGAATCGGCCTGACGCTGCTCGCCACCGGACTGGCCACGCTTCCGCTCGCCCGTGGGTACATCAGCCTCGCCATTTCGGTCGCGCTGATTCCCCTCGGCACCGCGTTCACCTTCCCGTGCGTGACGTCGATGCTCTCACGGGTGATTTCCAGTCGGGAGCGCGGATTGTACATGGGTGTGCAGCAGACTTTCGGCGGATTGGGTCGAGTGATCATCCCACTGTGGGCGGGTTTTTCTTACGACCATCTTGGCAAGTCCGTCCCGCTCTATACCTCGGCGGTGATCGTCGCCGGCGTGATCATACTGGGCTTTGGCATCGACGACGGCCGGAAGGCCGAACTGCGCGTAGCCAGTTAAACGCCTGCCCCACTACTCCGGACTAGGTGGTGCGTAGTCAGGAATGTTCTTGCCCATGAACGCCAGACGCTCCTGGATATCTTCATCCGTCGGATCGAGTGCCGCGGCGAGCATTATGTCGCGAAACGCTTGCCGGTAATAACTCGCGCTGGCGTCCCCTGATGCTTGTCGCCCCAGCTCGTAGGTCACATGTGACCGCTCGCTGAGAGCATCGGCAAATTGTGGTACCTGGGCGAGCACGCTGTTCAAATCAGCCAGAGCGCCTTCGAGCCTGTCGGATCTCGAATTGTAAGCCGCGCGTTGATATCGGAATTCCCAGAGATTGCCATACTGCAGCGCGCGCTGGTACGCCTCGATCGCGTCGCCATCCCGCCCCGCGCGTTCCGCCACCCGTCCCTGATCCCAATCGACGAAGCCGCCGAGTGCGGCGATACGGGGGTTGGTTTTGACGTAAGGCGCGGATTCATCGACGAACGCGTTCATCGCCTTGTATGAGCCGCCCCACCTCGGTAGAAGAACAAGCATGTGGCCCATCCGGAGCACGAAGCTGTTCGGCTGCAGTTTCAGCCCTTCCTGCAGAAATCGCTGTGATGCGCGCACATCACCCTGCTCTCTGGCGAGGTCGATCAACTGCCGGTACGCGACAATCGACTTGGGCTCCAACCGCAGCGCTGCATCAATATCTGCCAGCGACAGCGTGAAGAATTTGTTCATTCGCTGGATCTGGTCCCTCGGCGTTTCGCGGTACAGGGCGCCTCCACGTGCGTTCCACGCCGACGCGCGAAAGAACATCGCGCGCGCGAGACGCGCCGCCGGAGACTTGGGACGCTGCTTCACCCACTCCGTGAGAGGAGGCTCCAATGAAGGAACGGCAATGTCGAACGCGGCGTATGCGTCGAACAGTCGGTACTCGACCCGAAAGTCGCGCAGCACGCTGTCCGAGTACGCAGCGAGCACCCGGTCGAGCACATCATATGATTTGTTCAGGAGCAGCTGGCGGATGGCAAGGCGATTGACCGTCTGCGTCGGATATCCAAAATCCTCTGCCGGATTCACCGCCGGCAACAACACCGAGCTAGTCCCTGCCGGCATTGGCGTCGTGGATGCATTGCTCGCGACGACGGGCGTGACCGGTGTCTGCGGTTGTGCGGGCTGATCGTCGTTCGTCTCGGCATTCTCAGTCGCCGCGGCCCCGCTGGTGATTGCGCGACCCCGCACATCTCGAAGCGTCGCGCTCACATGAAGTGGATTGCACGTCGGACCTTCGACTACGGCGAGCGCGGCGGTGCCATCATTGCGGCCCGTTTCGAAACACGTTTCGTCGCCGTGTTCGTGCGAGGCCGAGGCGCGCCACCCGTGTTCATCGGCCCGCTCGACTGAGAGCTTCACGCCGTCAGGCAGCGTCAACCCAACGATCAGCGACTGGTCGGCAGAGTATCGGAGATTCGTGGCGTAATAAACGTCTTCGGCTGACGCGAGATCGCCGAGCGCGGTCCGCATCTCGTTCCCCTGAATCGTCGACGTGTCCCTTCGGCACGCGGAAAAGGAGAGCGTAGCCGCGAGCGCGAACCACGGAGCGATGTTCGTGAGGGAAGCGGTAGTCCGTTGCATCACCAAATGACGCCGAAACACGGACGTCGCAACCGCGCTTCAAAGGGGGGGAATTACTTACTCGCTTCTGCCGCTTTCGCCGGCTGCAGCCTGTATCCGGCGTAGAGAAACACTCCACCACACACCAGGAACAGGAGCACTCGCCAGATCGTCTCGACGCTCGCCATGTCGACCAATAACAGGCGGCCAACGACTATCACCATCGTCACGCCGCCGAGCTGGCGCAGCACGCGCTCTCCTCCGCGCTGCCGGCTGACGATCAGTAGAGCCGCGCCGAAAATCGCGTAGGCCGCGGTCACCAGCGGCGGCCACACCGGCTCCAGCAAATTCATGATTACGATGAGCGAGGTCAGATAAGTAAGCCCGGCCAGTACCGCTCCGTGTACGCGTTCCGCGGGGTCGGCGAATAGTTTTCTGCTTATCACGGCGCTCGCGCCCACGGTGACCAACTCGGCGATCACCCAGCGCCAGCGCAGGAGTCCATTGCCGGGTAGTGAAAGGCCATGTCCGATCGCTACTACCAGCGAGATGAGGACCGCGACCTTGGCGATCGCGCGCGGGCCGATCAGCGCTTTTCGGATATAGATCACGATCAACGCGGCATATATCGAGACGACGGCGACACTTTCCGGCGTTGGCGCGATCTTGAGAATTCCGAGCAAGCTCCACAGCGCAGCGGCCGTAAAGATCACTTGCTCGAGCTCCGTATCCTGAATCTTTCGGATTCCGAACGACAGTGCGGCCGATCCCAATCCGACGAGAAGGAGCCCGGATACTTCTGAAGGGATGCTCACCCAGATATTCGCGAGACTGCTGATGGCGAGGACTGGGCTGAGCAGCGTCATCACCCATAGCGCGAGGCTATCCGGCGAGCTTTTCCCGCCGCCGAGGGACTTCGAGAGATTATCCAACCCTTCCATAATCCGCTGTGATGCCTCACTGACCGGAGCAGGCGTGTAGCGATTCGATCCGGTC
This sequence comes from Gemmatimonadaceae bacterium, assembly GCA_045803585.1. Classification (GTDB taxonomy): domain Bacteria; phylum Gemmatimonadota; class Gemmatimonadetes; order Gemmatimonadales; family Gemmatimonadaceae; genus UBA4720. The sequence continues at coordinate 22,493 of JBJMOT010000050.1, read as the reverse complement.
TGAAGCAACTGCCGCCGCAACGATGGAACGCGGGTGAACGCAGCCCCGGCTAGAATCAGCAGAAACGAAACCGTAATGGCGCCAGGCGTACCAGCGCGAATCACCCCACCCGAGATAGCCGTTCCATTCACCAGAACCCAGAAGGCGACGAAAGTGATCCACAGCGTCGACTGCCAACCGCGCACGAGATAGATGAATATTCCGGCAAATGCGACCGCACCCAGATAGAGCGCGAATGGCGTCAGCGATGTAACCGGCGCGAACAAAATGAAGGGCGTCGCAAAACCCGTGGCGATGGCGATGAACGCGAAGACTTCACTGCGTTCCTGAAGTGAAATCCAGGCCGACGTGAGAGTCAGCACGAAGAAGAGCAGTCGCGCGGACGGAATGGAAATGAGTCCGTACCACACCGACGCGGCGTAGGCGGTGAGATACCACACCGCGAGTGCACCGCCATAGAGCACCTGGCGCAGACCGTGGCCGTGCGGCGTTTTCGCATCTGCATCCACGCGAATTGCCGCCCAGAAAAGACCAGCACCCACGAGCGCGCCGGCGAGCGCGCGAATGGGCGGTGTGATCCAGCCCCTGTCGATGGCGTATCCGTAGAGAAACAGCACCGCGATCACAACGAATCCGATGCCCAGCCGGCTCAGCCACCACTCGGGGCTGCGCGACATGAACCAGCTGGAGACTATTGAGCCGAGGTCTTCACCAGGAACGCGTGGGGAAGGTGCGACACGGACGCCGGAATCGCGCGACGCAGATTCCCGCGTCCCGCGTCCCGCATCCCGCGCGCCGCTTCCCGCCATCGCTTCAACCGACTGCTGAAGCGCGGCGAGTCCGGTCTCGAGTCGAGAAAGGCGATCCTCGATCTCGCGCTCTTTTAGTTGATCCATCAGTCTCTCGGCAAAATCCCTATCCGAGAGACTGCCGTTTTACCCCTGACGCAACGCCCCAAGGAGTGGGAAGAGTGATCCAATGAGCCAGGTGAGCCCCGCGATGATTGCTGCCTGCTGCTTACTCACTTTGCCGACCACGTAAATCCCGATTCCCAGTAACACTGTGATCCAGATGACGAACAGATCGAGTCGGCTTGCCATCGCTATCGCCACTGCGGAGGCGTGGTCGGGATCCATGAACCGCGCCGGGTTGAATCCCACGCTGTTGACGGCGTTGAGCTTGTCGGGATTCATGAACAGCGCCTGCGCCGCGTTCACCAGGATCTGCACGATCCTCGGAACTTCCGAGTACGTCGCGATCATGAACGCTGCAGTCAATGCCATTTTTGCATCGAACAGCTTACCGACCAGCCATAGAATGAGCCCGGTGCCGAACACACTGATTGCCAGCCCTATTCCGAAAATGAATGGAGTGGCGGTCTCGAAGAACTTGCGTCCCGAGGCCATCTGATCGGCGGTGATGTTCGGGTTCTTCGCCATCGCCGCGGCGGTCTGCCTCGCGTATTCCGCGTCGAAGATCGGCGCCATCGCGTTCTTGGTCAGGAGAATCAGCGCGGTCGCGACTGCTACCAGCACCAGCAAGGCGAGACCGAACTTCCCGTCCGCCCGTCGCGCGAACACAGACGAAGGCGTGTAGAAGATGTCGACGAAATCCTCCCACAGGCTCGCTTTCGATGGTGTAGGTTCGACGTTCGGTGCCGTCTCAGCGTTTGTCCCCATATTGACCGAGCCTCGCGGAAAAGGAATAATCGCCACAACATTATCACTCCCTTCCCTCTACCACCACCCGGGGTTGCCATGCAATCGGATTCGAAGTCCGCTCGCCCAGTGATTGTGGACTCGCTCATTCACCCCAAGGAAAAGATCTATTTCGCCCTTTGCGTAGTGGTCAGCGTCATCATCTATTTCGTGTTAATCCGAGTCATACTATCTGGAGCAGAAGCGGCTGGGGTGGTCGTGTTCTACCTGATTGCCGGCATCGTTGGCTTCTTCATTTTTCACGGCTTGATTCTCGGGCAGATTCGCGGCAATGGAATACGTGTCTCCGACCGGCAGTTCCCCGAGTTGATGGCAATGGCAAACCAGCATTCCAGACGACTGGGGCTGGACACTACGCCTGACATCTACGTGCTACAGGCGGGGGGCATTCTCAATGCGTTCGCCACACGCTTCCTCGGCCGCAATTTCGTCGTGCTCTTCTCGGACGTGCTGGCGCTCGCTACGCAGAAGGGCGAGAAGGCCGTCAGCTTCGTCGTCGGACACGAGCTGGGCCACGTCCGCCGGAAGCACATGACTCGCCGGACGCTGGTGTATCCGGCAATGATGGTCCCTTTTCTCGGCGGCGCGTATTCGCGTGCCTGCGAATACACCTGCGACAGGATTGGAAACGCGCTCGAGCCGGAGGGCGGGGTGGACGGTCTGCTGGTTCTCGCCGCAGGTCGCGAACTCTACACCCAGGTAAACTCGCAGGAGTACAGCAACCAGCGGGAAACCGAGACCGGCTTCTTCGTCCGATTCGCCGAGATTCTGTCCACGCATCCGAACCTGACCAAGCGCGTGGCAGTTCTAAACTCCATGCGCCCTCGCGAGTCGTCCCCCGCGACTCAGCTCTTGGAAGCAAGCGTCAGTTAGGTCGGAGGTTTGTACCTCTCTACATCCGTAATAAGCCTGACCCCCGCCTGCGAGGTGAAGTAGGCGTATCCCCACTCGAACAGAACCACCAGTCTGTTGCGGAAACCGACCAGGTACATGATGTGGACGAGGAGCCAGAACACCCACGCAAACCAGCCGGAGAATTTGATCCAGCCGAGGTCGGCGATGGCGCGCGAGCGGCCGATGACGGCGAGATCGCCCTTGTTCCAGTAGTTGAAGGGCTTCCGCGGCTGACGTCGAAGATCGCGAACGATGTTTTTCGCGGCCGCCTTCCCTTCCTGAATAGCCGCCGGTCCCACGCCCGGAATCAGCCTCCCATCCTGTGTCAGCGACGCGAGATCGCCAACGATAAAAATCCGTGGATGTCCAGGTACTGATAGATCCGGGCTCACGTGAATGCGACCCGCACGATCCAACGGAACGTCGAGAAATTTGCCGAGTGGCGAAGCAAGATTGCCTGCAGCCCAGAAAGCTGTGCGCGCGCGAATCTTCTCCCCGCCAATGCTCACGCCCTCGGCGTCGACTCCGGTCACCATCGCACCGACACGAACTTCCACCCCGAGATCCTGGAGATCCTTTGCCGCGCGCGCGGCGAGATCTTCTGGAAAGCTCGGAAGTATTCGCGGCCCCGCCTCGATGAGGATGACACGCGTTTTCCGCGTGTCGGTTCTGCGAAAGTCGGGAGCCAGCGCCTTTCTGGCGATGTAGGGCATCGCTCCCGCCAGCTCGACACCCGTCGGGCCGCCACCGACTATGGCAAAGGTGAGCAGCTCCTCGCGCTCCTTGTCGTCGTCCGTCAATTCCGCGTGCTCGAAGGCCAGGAGAAAGCGTCGCCGTATTTCCGACGCGTCCTCGATGGCCTTGAGGCCGGGCGCGTACGGCTCCCATTCGTTGTGGCTGAAATAAGCGTGGCGTGAGCCGGTCGCGACGATCAGATAATCGTAGGAAATCTCCTTCTCGTCAGCATCCAACCGGACAACCTGTCGATCGGGATCTATCTCGCGGACTTCCGCCATCATGACTTTCGCATTCCGGTGATGTCGAAGTATCCAGCGGATCGGCGCAGTGATGTCACTTGGCGAGAGCGCTGCGGTCGCGACCTGATAAAGAAGTGGCTGAAACGTGAAGTGATTGGTGCGGTCGATCAGCGTGACGCTGACCGGCGCTCGCTTCAGACCCTGTGCGGCTGAAATGCCGCCGAATCCGCCGCCGATGATGACGACATGCGGACGCTTCAGCGCGTCAGGCAAGTCTTTCCTCGAAGGAGCGCGCGGCAAGTGTCATGAGCAGCACCAGGAATATCAGCAGTACGCTGTACGCGGCTGCTGTCCCGAAGGCCAGCGCGCGGAGCTGCGCCAGAATCTCCATTGAGATCGGGCGGTTGGAGTGTGTGTAGAGCACGACACTGGCGACGAACTCGCCGACAGCGGTGACGGCGGCGAGGAGACCGCCGGCAATCAGCCCCGGACGCGCCGCCGGCAGAATCACGCGTCGCATCGTCATCAGCCACGACGCGCCTAGTCCGCGCGCTGCGTCCTCGAGCGAGGCGTCCATCTGTCGGAGGGAAGACTCCACTGCCGACGCCACGAGGGGAATGTCGCGAATGAAATAGGCGAGTGGCAAAATCCAGAAGGTTCCGACGAGAAGGATCCTGGCGGTGGCGAGCTCGTTTCGGTTGAATGTTGCCGCCAGACCCAAGGCAATCGCCGTCGCTGGAATCGCCCACGGCAGCGCGATCAGCAGCTCGAGCAGTCTACGTCCGGTGAATCGCCTGAACACGATCAGATAGGCGGCAAGAAAACACACCACCAGATTCGCTGCCGTCGCGATGAGCGCCATCGACACACTGTTGGTGATCGGGCGCCAAAGCTCGCTCTCCGAGAAGAGCCGCTTGTAGTTCTCGAGGGTGTACTCCGGAGGCAGGACCTGCGTCGTCCACGATCCGTCCCGCGCAAAGGAGACGAGCACCACCATCAGATGCGGCAGCACCAGCGCCACGACGATGATTGCCGCGAAAGCGCTGGTGATGATTTGCGCTCGGCGAGATCTGATCGCTCTCCTCGCCCGTCCGCCTTTGCTGGCAAGCGTGTACTTCCTTTTTCTGTCGAGCCAACGGAACAGCGCCAGACCCGCCACCGCGCTCAGCGCCAATACCGTCGTCTCGACGTAAGCGAGTCCCATCGCTCCGTTGGTCTTTGAGGCCAGAATTTGCGTCGATAGCACTCGCAGGCCACCGCCAAAGACGTACGGCGCCGAAAAGGATCCGAGAGCGTTCATGAAGACCAGCAACGCTGATCCGGCCACGGCCGGACCGAGCAAGGGAAGCGTGACTCTTCTCAATCGTTTCCAGGTGCTGGCTCCGAGTCCCGATGCGGCTTCGTCCAGGGTTGCGTCGAATCGCTCGAGTCCCGCCGACACGAACAGAAACACGTAGACGTACATCGTGTAGGCGTGCACGAACACGATCGCGCCGACGCCCTGCAACCGCCACGGAGCCTCGGCCATCCCGAAAAGGCGCTGGAGCGCACGTGTCACGACCCCGCTCTCGCCATAGAGAAACAGAAATGCGATCACCCCGACGAGCGGCGGCAGCGCAGCCGGTAGCGTCGCGACTGCGCGCAGCAGCCGCCGTCCCGGAAACTCGAATCGCCCTAACAGAAACGCCAGCGGAACACCAATGGCGAGCGATGCGAACACGGAAGCCACCGATATTACGATGCTTGTGCGCAACGCTTCCCGGTCCGCAGGGCTGTTGATGAACTCGCGCCAGTGGCCAAGCCCATTCTCGAAACTGCCCGCGATCACCGCCGCGTTCGGATAGATCACGCTCCATAAAAGGAGCGCAATCACCGGGAATGCGATCAGCCAACTATTTTGCCGCAGCGATTTCATCGTCCCGCCTCCCGCTCCCCGCCTACGGCACCAGCGGAAACGGCCCCTTCAACGGCGACACCGACACGGCATCGTCCTCATGCGCCTCCGCGGAGATGGATTCAACATCGACAACCACGCCGTCACTGAGCTGCACACGGTACACAACAACTCCACCCGCAAAACGCCGGTTCGTCACCCTCCCCCGCCAGGCGAAAATACTGGCGCCTCGCGCGAGCTCCAGCGCATCCGGCCTCAGCACCACGAATGCGCTCTCGAATTGCGACGGCGCTCCTTTTGGGCGAATGACATCCACGTCCCGGAACACCCCACCGATCGTTACTCTTGCCTTGTTTCCCTTATCCTCGGCGGGCACGATACTGCCCCGGCCAATGAACGCGGCAACTTCGCGTGACACCGGCGCGTTGTATAGCTCCTCGGGTGTTCCCGACTGAAGGAGTTTCCCTTTCTTCAGCAGTGCGATGCGATCTGCGACGGCGAATGCGTCCTCCTGGTCGTGGGTCACGAACAGCGCCGGCACTCCCACCCGATGGAGCATCGACCGGAGATCGTCCCGCATCGCGTGGCGCAGCGTTGGATCCAGATTCGACAGGGGCTCGTCCAGCAACAATGCACGCGGCTCGATCACGAGTGCCCGCGCCAATGCTACTCGCTGCTGCTCTCCACCGGAAAGGGACTGAATTGGACGCGGACCCGCTCCTTCCAGCCCCACGTTAGCCAGAGCGGCGCGCGCTTTTACGAGACGATCGACTTTGTTGACCCCGCGCGCTTCCAGTCCGAAGGCGACGTTGGCTTCAACCGGCATGTGCGGGAAAAGGGCATAATGCTGGAACACCATCCCGAAGCCACGCTTCTCCGGCGGCACTCGGGTGATGTCTTTGCCGCCGAGCATCACCGTTCCGGAGTCGGGGCTCTCGTAACCAGCGGCGATGCGCAGTGTCGTCGTCTTGCCTGACCCCGACGCCCCCACCAGCGCCAGCAACTCGCCGGGTCCCACCTCGAAAGAGACGTTGTCGACCGCGGTGTAATCGCCGAAACGGCGAGTGACTCCGTTGAGCGCAAGAGCGCCTCTCGCCGCTCCTTCGCCAGGAGATTCAGATCGCGCCGTCGGCGCGGCGGTCACTGTCGCTGCCCGCGGTTCCTGATGTTCGCGTCCCAGTACTTCATCCACTCATCGAGATGCGCGGCCATCACTTCGCGATCCACAGGCATCGGCTTGATCTTCGCCATCGCATCGCGGATCCACGCCGGAAGCTTTGACAACGGGATGTCTTTCCGCGCCGGGATGCGGAGAAACGAGTCGGCAGCGGCGATCATTGCCTCGGGAGTCGTGACGTATTCGTAATATTCCTGCGCTTCCTTCGGATGCTTGCTGCCTTTGACAATGCCGATGCCGTCCACCAGCAGGGGAGTCCCGCTCGCCGGAATTATGTAATTGATGGGGATGTGCGTCCGCTGCTCGAGTGTGGCGAAGTCGGGCATATCCCACATCGTCACTGTTCCTTCCTGTCGTCCAAGCTTCTGATACAGGATCGTCGGGTTCAGCGTGTACTCCCGGGTATTGGCGTCGAGCTTCCGTAGCCAATCATAGCCTGCATCGGGTTTGCCCGTTTGCGCGATCGAGCGTGCCATGATCGCCCCAAAAATAGCCCGCATCGTGCCGGAGGCTATTGGATCACGAATCACGATTTTGCCTTTCCACTTCGGATCGATCAAATCGTCCCAATCTTTGGGAGCGTCCGCTTCCTTGATGGCTTCACGGTTGTAACCGATGACTTCCGGAGTCAGGTAGGTGCCATACCAATTGTCGTTGGCATCACGGCCCTCTGCGTCGATCGCCGCCGCCCACGTCGGCTTGTAGGGCTGAAGCAAGCCTTCTCTCGTCGCTCGGTCGAATGCTTCCGCAGGCGCGCCGAACCAGACATCAGCCTGCGGATTCGGCTTCTCGGCGCGCACGCGCTCGAGAACTTCCTGCGAGCCCATGTCCACCCACTGCACGTCGATATGGGGGTGCGCCTTCTCGAATCCCTTCTCGTAATACTCGAGCAGCTCTTTCCCATGCGGCGAGTACACTATCAGTACCTGACGCTTGTCCGAGCTGCACGCGAGGACAAGCGTCAGCAATACCCCGATAGCCAGCCGCCGACTCATCGGTCGAAGGCTCTCGAAATCCGGGAAAGGCGCTGAGTCCGGGCGAAGCAAGACTCTCGAAATCCGGGAAAAGCGCTGAGTCCGGGCGAAGCTCATTTGATGGTGTTGCCACCGAGCAGGTTGGCGAAGATCCGAGCGCCACCAGGGACACCTGCGGGCAGCTGTCGGAACAGCGCCAGCGGTACGTAGATGTAGGTGCCACGACCATACGCTGCCGCGAGTATCGCCGCGCGGTTCGCCGGCTCGCCGGGATCGTTCATCGACAGCATGCTTCGATAGCGCGCGTCAAACGTGGACGGCATGTACGTCGCCCGCTCCTGAACCCAGCCGTTGAAATCAGCCTGGGTGATCTTGTTCGGCGAATCGAGCAGCGGCGAAGCAGGATCCGTGAATGTCACCGGCGCGTTTTCATCCGTGACACGCTCGGCGCGCTGCTGCAGGGTGACCGGGTACGGCATTATCCCCGGACGCTGCATCTCGTTTTGCCCGTATTGGACCACCATCCGTCCGCCATTTCGGACATACGCCAGGAGATACTCGTTGTTGTCGATAAGCGTCTGGCTCGCCTGATACGCCCGCGGTCCAACAATGATCGTGGAGAACCGCCTCAGGTCGGCTGCGGGAATATCGTCGGGTTGGAGGATGGTTACGGGTACACCGAGTTCCTGCAGCACGGGAGCCACATTATCCCCGACTCCGGGTACGTACCCAACGTTCAGTCGTGGCGGCAAGATCACGTCTGCTGCGGTGATCGTAACCGTCGAAGGCCGGTAAATCCGTTGCGGATTGATGTGGGGGTACTCGATCGGGATGTACCCACTCCGGAACGATGCGCCCTTGGCCGTCGCTGTAGCCACGATTTGATGCTGACCGAGCGGAAGGTTTCCTCGCACTCTGAAGGCGAGCGTTCGGGTTCCTTCAGCAGCGAGTTTTACGGTTCGAGAGATCGAATCGGCAGTCAGACCTCGAGGCAGAGAAAGAGTTACCGTAACCGGCGTCGAGTCGACGTACGCCGAGCGCAGCGTTGCCTCAATAACCTGGTCGTATGCGGTGTTGGCGCGGGCCATAGCCATCGCCTGATCGAGCGCGATCGAGATTCCGGGAGCAACTATCAGCGGGCGCTGAACATCGCCCTTCACTCGATCTACATAGTGGTATACGATCGGCGTCGGCAGCCTGACCAGTCGGCCATCGAGCACAACGCCCACCTGCATCCATGCCTTCTTGCTCCGCTCGTCCTCAGACATCCCGTCAAGCTTCGGCGTGAAGAGATCTCCGTTGCGTGGCCGCGCTAACCACCACGGCTGTGTGATTTCGATCCCCTTGAATTCTTCTTGCCAGTGAAAGGCGGAGTCTGGCAACACTCGCGTCGTCCCGATCAAATCACCGTAGTACATATATGAGAAATCAATCGGCGAGTGGCTTCGGTTGTACATCGTCATGGCCACTTTAGCCGTCTCACCAAGCGCTAACGCCTGGCGATCGGCAACCGCCTCAATCTGAACCGGCGGATCCGGCACAGGAGGTGTGAGTCTTCCGTCGCGGACCAAAATCTTCGTCGTGTCGAACCCGGCAAATATCGACTGCTCCTCTTTCGCCGGTGGCGCGGGGACGCGCGAGTCTTCGCGCATCAGATAATCCCACACCACGCCTTTCTGACGTACGGTGCCCTGACCCTGCGACTTATGCTGTGATCGGCTGTCCGCCGCAATCTCCTGATAGGATAAACCGAGATATGGATTGTACTCGCCAACATTTATCGCCAAGGTCCGATCCTCAGGACTGAACCGCGCCAAACGATAAAGCTTGAGTGGAGTCCAGGGCCGGCCAAACTTCGCTACTGGAAACCTGACCGTGTCGGCAGCCTGGTCGTACGCCTCACGGGCTATGATCGCCGAGATCTGGTGATGGCCATGACCGTCACGCGGGGTTCCTGAAAAAGTCGTAATCACGATGTGCGGCCTGAATGCGCGCATCACCGTCATCACGTCATTCAGCACCGAATCCTGCGGCCAGTGCTGCCGCGTCTCTTCAGCAGTCTTCGAGAATCCGAAGTCGTACTCCCGCCCGAAATACTGATGCGCTCCATCGAGCCGCCGTGCCGCCAACAACTCCTCGGTACGAATCACGCCCAGCGCTTCGCCAAGCTCATTGCCGATGAGATTCTGACCGCCGTCCCCGCGCGTCAACGACATATACGCGGTATTCACATTCCGCCCGCGCGCCAGCCACGCAATCAGATTGGTGTCTTCGTCATCGGGGTGCGCCGCGATCCAAAGCACGCGCATCGTATCCGGCGCGGACGCCTGCATCATCGAACCGCCAGCGGATCGCGCCTGGCCGTGAAAATCGTGTGGCAGTAGCCCAGTCGCCGCAAACGCAGCGATCAGAATAGATCTATTCACTGTTGTTGTAAGGCTGTTGTTAGGCTGTCAGGTCTTGAGCGCCATCCCGCGGCGTTTCGCCCCCGCAAGCTGCTGCAAAGGCGCATTTACCTCGGCGACGATTCGCTCCTGCTCCTTCTTGTGGACCTCCGCGTAACCCTCGGCTGGGCTCGCCCGGTCCGGACGTCCGATGTAGCGCGTGAGCAGTGCATTGCCCGTCGACATCCGCAGGCGCGGTGACGCATATGACCACGCGCCTTGGTTCTTCGGTTCTTCCTGCGCCCAGACAACTTCCTCGATGGCCGGATAGAGATCGACTATCTGCGCAATCTGATTCCCCGGCCACGGGTAAAGTTCCTCGACCCGCACCAGCGCGACATGCGGAGCGCGCTTGGCTGCCAGATCGTAGTAGATCTTGCCCGTGCAGAATACCAGGCGAGTGATCGCGTCGCGCTGGTGCGACGCTACCGGGTCATCGATCACGGGCCGGAAACTTCCTGAGGCGAGATCGTTCAGCTTCGATGCCGCTTCGGGCAGCCGAAGCAGACTCTTCGGCTGCATCAGAATCAGCGGTCGCCGCTCGTACAGCTGCGCCTGCCGGCGCAGAATGTGGAAGTACTGCGCGGGGGTCGACGGATATGCGACTCGCTGGTTGCCTTCGGCGCACAACTGAAGGAATCGCTCCAGACGCGCGCTCGAATGTTCCGGGCCCTGTCCCTCGTAGCCGTGCGGCAGCAGCAGAACGATCGACGAATCCTGCCCCCACTTCGCACGATCGGCGGAGATGAACTGATCGATGATCGGTTGCGCCACGTTCACGAAATCGCCGTATTGCGCCTCCCACAACACCAGCGTGTCTTCGGCGGCCGTACTGTATCCGTACTCGAATCCAAGAACCGCGGTCTCCGACAGAGGGCTGTTGTAGATCTCAATCCGGCCGGATCCTTCACCCTCGGCCACGTGCTCCAGTGGGACGTAGACTTCGCCGGACTCGGAGTCGTGCAGCACCGCCTGACGATGCGAGAACGTCGCTCGCTCGGAATCCTGCCCACTCAGCCGGATCGACTTTCCCTCCGTCAAAAGCGATGCAAAGGCCAGCGTTTCGGCGTGACCCCAGTCGATACCGCCTGCATCGCCCATTGCCTCGGCGCGGCGCGCCAAAGTCTTGGCGAGTCTCGGATTGACCTTCAGACTCTCCGGCCATTTGAGCAGGCGATCGTTCAGCTCGCGCAGACGATTCGCGTCCACCGCCGTATCGCCACTGCCGGCGCCGGACTGGTCTGCTTCAGCGTTCTTGGCTGGATTGTACTCGGGCGGATGAATCTCGCCCGCCTTCATCGCCGTCTGAATTCGATCGAACTCCGCCGCGATAGTCGCGTCGAGCTGCTTCACTTCCTCTGCGGTAACCACGCCTTCGCGGACGAGACGGTTACCCCACACTTCGCGTGGCGAAGGATGCGCTCTGATCTTCTTATATAGAGTCGGCTGGGTGAAAGCTGGCTCGTCCGTCTCGTTGTGACCATGACGCCGGTAGCCGACGAGATCGATCAGGAAATCCTTGCCGAACTTCGCTCGGTATTCGATTCCCAGTCGCACGACATGCACACATGACTCGGCGTCATCCGCGTTGACGTGCACGATCGGCACCTCGAATCCCTTGGCGAGATCACTCGCGTAACGCGTCGAGCGCGCATCGATCGGATCGGTGGTGAAACCGACCTGATTGTTGACGATGATGTGCAATGTGCCGCCGGTGCTATAACCCTTCAGTCCGGAGAGATTGAAAGTCTCTGGAACAACGCCCTCCCCCGGAAACGCCGCGTCACCGTGCACGCAGATCGGAACGACAGCCAGCTCGTCCCGCGCCCCGCCTCCCGCTTCACGTCCCCCGCCTCCCGCCATCACCTGGCGCGCCCTGGCGACTCCCTCGAGCACGGGGTTCACAACTTCGAGATGGCTGGGATTCGGGATCAGGACTACTTCAACCTGACCGCCCTTCGCGAGATCCCACGTCCCGGTCGCGCCGAGGTGGTATTTGACATCACCGGTTTCGCTGACGGCGTTGGTGGTGGCGTGCTTGCCCTCGAATTCCTCGAAGATCGTCGCGTACGGCTTGCTGAGCGTATGGGCGAGAACATTGATGCGCCCGCGATGCGCCATCGCCAGATCAACCTCGCGCGCGCCGAGCGTGGCTGCGCTCTCGATCGCGACCTCGAGCATCGGCACCAGCACATCGCTGCCTTCAATAGAGAAGCGCTTGTAGCCCTGGTACGCGCGCCCGAGAAATCTCTCCAGTCCATCGACTTGTGTCAGGCGCTTGAGAATGGCCTTCTTCTCTTCGTCGCTGAGCGGCTGATTGAGTCTGCCACTCTCGATCTGGACCCGCAGCCATTCTCTCTCTTCAATCTGGCCGAGGTGAGAGATCTCGAATCCAATTCTCGACGAATACAGCTCACGGAGTTTGGATACGACGTCTGCGGCGCTTCCGCCGGACGCGCCGAGCGCGAGTCCCGGGATGCTGGCGAGATGCTCTTCGCTCAGACCGTGGAATTCGGGCGTCAGCTCCGGTGTTCCTTCCGGCGTAGTGCCGAGGGGATCGAGCGCAACTGCGAGGTGACCGTAACTCCGTATCGCATCAACGAGCTCAGCCGCGGCGGCAACGTCGCGAAGAAAAGCGGGATCGAGTTGTCCCGCTGCGGAAGTTTGTGTCGGGGGGCCAGAGGGCGGTGCGGCGCCACTGAGGCTTTCAGCAAATCGGAAAAACTGGCGCCACGATTCGTCGACTGATGCGGGATCGCGCCGGTAGGCATCGTAGGCCTCGGCTATGTACCCGTCGTTGAAAGCGCCCGTAATCGGGTCGGAGCTCATGCCTCTAAATTTAACTGTGCTCCACCGCCCTCGGCGCGCTGGTACGGAATCCAAGCATGTACTTCTGGCGGGACGCTGCTGCGGTCATGATCTGCAGCGCTGCGGCGTGCTGGAGCGTCGGCAGGTAGAGGAACGCCGCAATCCCTTCGAGATCGAACAGGTGCAGTTCCTCGGCCCTGCGAGTGAGACTGACCGCGATCACCGGTTTCCCGGAGAGGAGAGGATTCCGCTCCCAGCCTTCGAGGGGAACGTTTGCCAGAACGTCGTAATCACAGATAACTACGTCTGGCGGCGAGTCGCCTGCCAGCGCCTCCGCGGAATCGATTCCGACGGCGTTGGTGGTTACGACTCCCATTTCGGCGAAATACCGCGCGATGTGCTCACTGAGAAAGCAGTGACGCGCGACGCATAACGCGTGAAGCGGTGCCGGTGTGGCCCCGGTCTCCGGGCGCTCTCTTTCCATCTCTGATTCCATGCGGGGTTCATCGTAAGCCACGATCGGGCGGGACACAAGCGCGACCTAGGAAAAAAAGAAGCGTCCTGCACTGTGTGCAGGACGCTTACGTGCTACTGAAGATACAGCTGTTGAGTTATGGCTTGGTCGACTTGTCGACGTTATTGCCGATCACGCCGCCAAGAATGGCTCCAGCCGCGCCACCGATGATGGCACCTTTCACCTTGTTCCTGCTGGTGACCGCTCCGATCACCGCGCCGGCGCCAGCACCGATCGCTGCGTCACGCTTGGTGTGCTTCACGACCGTCGGCTGAGGCGCCGGTGCACTGTAGACGGGCGCCGAAGAGTACGTGCCGCCCGAAGACGAGCGTCCCGAAGTTGAACGGCGCGCGGTCGAGGTTCTACGAACGGTCGTCGTCCGCGGAGCGCTCGATGTCGAGCTTCTCAGTGACGTTGCGGGAGCAGTTACACCTCCAGCGCGCTCAGCAGCGGTGATGCTGTCGAGTGGCGTGTAAGGCCGGGTCGCTGCCGCGGTGGACAGGTCTGAATTAAGCGCGCTATCCGCTGCAGTCATCTTGTTGTCGCCCTTTGAGCAGGCAAACGCGAGGAACGCGGCCGGAAGGATTAGGATCTTTTTAAACATGGATGGGCCTCCAGGAATGAACCCCCGCGTATTGCGACGGTCCCCCTGTAAAAAGCAGACAATGTGCCAATTCGAGCGTTTACGTTAACCCGCCGTAGCGACGGATAACGCCGGCTCAGCCACCAAACCGTCCTCTATCGAGGCCGGCAAAATGAGACGGAAAGTGCTCCCCTCGCCCGGCGTTGAACAAACGGTCAGAGACCCGTCCAACAGCTGAGCCAGTCGTCTCGAAATCGGAAGCCCCAGGCCGGTGCCGGGCTGCTTCGACTCGGAGACTTGCACGAACTCCTCGAAAATGCGCGTGATGTCTTCCTGCGCTATTCCAACGCCCTCATCGATGACAGCTATCTCTACACCGCGATCTTCGGTTTGTTTGCAGGTCACCTTGATGGGCTTGCCCTCACCGAACTTGATCGCGTTGGAGAGGAGATTCAGCAGAACCTGACGAACCCGCCGCGGATCACTGACGACGTTGAATGGTGGACTCTCCATCTCCAGGCTCAAGGTCGATCCATACTCATCCGCCAGCGGCCGCACAGTTACGAAGAGATCTTCGATCAACGAAGGAAGCATCACAGGTTGCAACGAAAGCTCGATCTTGCCCGCTTCGATCTTCGACAGATCGAGGACGTCATTCACCAGCTCCAGGAGATGACGCGCCGCTTTCAGCGTGCGTTGCAGTCCTTCTTTCTGCTTCGCGTTGAGAGGCCCGTAGATGTTGTCCAGCATCAGCGTGCTGTACCCGATCACAGCATTGATTGGCGTCCTCAGCTCGTGGCTCATCGAAGCGTAAAAGCGGTTGCGCGCTCCCATGGCCTGTTCGAGAGCGATCTGCCGGCGATGCAGCTCCTCGTTCATCTGCGTGAGCTTGGCGGCGGACCGCGCTTCCGCCTCCAGCAGCGACGTTCTGTGCTCGAGCTCCAGCTCACGCTTCTGAGCCTCTCGCAGCAATTCGCCCTGCTCCTGAAGCTCGCGCTGCTTGCTGAAAAGATCGACGAACACCGACACCTTCGAGCGCAGCACATCAGGGTTGAAAGGCTTGAAGACGTAGTCTACCGCGCCCATCGAGTAGCCCTTGAACACGTAAGCGTCTTCCTTGCTGATGGCGCTGAGGAAGATGATCGGGATTGTGCGCGACTTCTCGCGCGACTTGATGATCTCCGCTACTTCGAAGCCGTTCATGCCCGGCATCTGAACGTCGAGCAGAATGGTCGCGAACTCCGATTCGAGCACACATCTCAGCGCGTGGGGACCCGAATCCGCGCGCACCAGTGTCTGCCCGAGCGGTTCCAGAATAGCCTCGAGCGCAAGGAGATTCTCCGGCCGGTCGTCGACGAGAAGGATTTTGACCGGGTCGTTGTTCATACGGCGGTCGCCCTCCCTCGGCGCGGCTTCAGCTCTTCGCGCGAGAGCTCGATCAATCGTTCCGCCATCTTGGCGAGCGTGAGCTTTTCGGCCGTCGGTACCGCTCGCAACGCAGCTTCGGGCATTATCGGAATCTCGGCGGTCTTCGGATCCTGAACCAGTGCGCGGCCGCCGCGCCGCACGATCGCGGCAAGGCCCCGCGCGCCATCTTCATTCGCGCCCGTCAAAACGACTCCGATCGTCCTCGCCCCGTAAGTGTTGGCGGCTGATTCGAACAGCACATCGATCGACGGGCGGCTGAACCGGACCGGCTCCTCGATGGTGAGCGAGAGGTATCCCGACTCGAGCATCACGTGATAATCCGCCGGGGCGACATGCACCGTTCCAGGCTCCAGCGCGTCCTTGTCCTCGATGTCGCAAACGGTCAGATCCGTCTTGTCCTGAAGTAGCTGCGCGAGAAGTCGGTCCGAGTCCTTGCCGCGGTGTTGCACCATCACGATCGGGATCGGGTAGTCCTCAGGCAGCGCTGCAAACAACGTGGTCATCGCGGAAAGTCCGCCCCACGAAGTCCCGAGAACCACCACCGCGTAAGACACTATTTCACCTTCCGAAAGATCTTTTCGGGAGGTGCTATCTGCTGATAGCAGTCCTCGTGGGCCATGAACCTCAGCGTCTCCTTACTGCCCAGCACCAATACCCCGAACATCGAAAGACTGTCATAGAACAAGCCGTGCACCTTGGATTGCAATGTCTTGTCGAAGTAGATCAGTACGTTGCGGCAGAGGATGACGTTGAACTCGCTGAACGAACGGTCAGTTACAAGGTTGTGCTGCGAGAATACCACGTTCTTGGTCAGCGACTGGTCGAAAAGCGCGCCGCCGTATTTCGCCGTGTAATATTCGGAGAAAGACTTCTTCCCGCCGGCGCGGATGTAGTTGTCGGTGTACTCCTGCATTCTTTCAAGCGGAAAGATTCCCGCCTTCGCGCGCTGCAGCACCACCTCGTTGATGTCCGTCGCGTATATGCGCGCGCGGTCATAAAGTCCTTCTTCGCGGAGAAGAATCGCCATCGAGTAGACTTCCTCGCCGGTCGAACACCCCGCGTGCCAGATGCGGATGAACGGATACGTGCGCAGCAGGGGCACGACGTGCTCGCGGAACGTCACGTAGAATCCCGGGTCGCGGAACATCGCCGTGACGTTGATGGAAAGATCGAGCAGCAGCTTCTCCATCATTTCCGGCTGATGAAGAACACGCTCCTGGAGCGCGCTGATACTGCTCAGCCCGTCTTCTTCGATTCGCTTCCAGAGCCGGCGCCGAATAGAGGCGTACGCGTAGGCACGGAAGTCGAATCCGTATTGCCGAAAAATCCCCTCCAGCAGCAGCTCGATCTCGATTCGCTCGAGATCGGGCTTGAACTCCTGCCGCTCGGGTTCTCCGACGGGAGTGGGCGCGGCGGCTACTTGTATAGCCATACGCGCAGCAGCGACAGCAACTGCTCGGTATCGACGGGCTTCGTGATGTAGTCGGAAGCGCCGGCGGCGATGCACTTCTCACGGTCGCCTTTCATCGCCTTCGCGGTAAGAGCGATTATCGGCAGTGTCTTGAACTGGTCCATTCCTCTAATGGCGCGAGTCGTCTCGTAGCCGTCCATCTCCGGCATCATGACGTCCATCAGCACCACGTCGACATTCGCATCCTTCTTCAGTTGCTCGATGGCTTGCTTGCCGTTCTCTGCAAAACGAACAGCCATGCCGTGATCCTCGAGCATGCTGGTCAGCGAGAAGATATTCCGGACGTCGTCATCGACAACGAGTACAGACTTGCCTGCCACGACCGAATCAGCATCGTGCAGGTGCTCCAGCATCTTTCGCTTCTGCTCGGGAAGTTTGGCCTCGACACGGTGCAGGAAGAGCGCGGTTTCGTCGAGCAGGCGCTCCGGCGACTTCACATCTTTCAGGATGATCGTCTCCGCGTACTTCTTGATTCGCGTCTCCTCTTCCTGATTCAGCTCCTTGCCGGTGTAGATGATGATCGGGAGGTCGTGATTCTCGGCGTCTGACTTCACCTTCTCCAGCAGATCGAACCCGGTCATGTCGCCGGTCTTCAAGCCGAGGTCGAGCACCATGCAGTCGAAATGCTTTTCGTGCAGCTTGCCCAGTGCTTCCTCGGCTGACGCGACCGCGGTAATCTCGACATCGTCGTGGGCGATGAGCTCGACAATGCTTTGCCGCTGCGCCTCGTTGTCCTCAACCACCAGCAGGCTCTTCGGAACACGATCGATGAACGAGGAGATACGGGCGAACGCGTCGTCCAGACCCTCTTTGCTGACAGGCTTGGCGAGGAACGCGATCGCACCCGCCTTGAGGCCTTCGCGTTTCTCTTCGACACCAGAAATGATGTGCACCGGGACGTGCCTGGTTTCCGGATCGCGCTTCAGCCTGTCGAGAACCTGAAGGCCGTCCATTCCCGGCATGTCTATATCGAGTGTGATCGCGTCAGGACGAAGCTCGCGCGCAGCCTTGAGACCCGCCTCACCGTCGAGCTCGACCACGCCTTTGTAGCCCTTGTCGCGGGCCATATCCAGCAGAACTTTGGCGAAGTTCTGATCGTTCTCGATGACCAACACGGTCCGATCGCCTTCCTCGATCTGGTCGCGATCGTCGTCGATGACAGTTTGCGGAACCGCTCGGCGTTCGGGTTGATACTGCAGCGCGTCGCCCGACGGCCTGCGCCGCTGGTCACGACGAACTGGCCCTCTCACCGTGTTTCGACTTACAGCGGCCATCTCGCGACTCTGGCGAGGCGCGGCTGGCGAATAGTCTCGACTAATCGGAGTGAAGTCCCTCGGTATGG
Source organism: Gemmatimonadaceae bacterium (assembly GCA_045803585.1). Taxonomy (GTDB): domain Bacteria; phylum Gemmatimonadota; class Gemmatimonadetes; order Gemmatimonadales; family Gemmatimonadaceae; genus UBA4720. The sequence goes on along the minus strand of JBJMOT010000050.1, from coordinate 4,269 downwards.
TCGGATCCCGGTCAGGGCCGTCCTGCCGCGGGATGTAGCGCATCGGCAGGAACAACGTGAACGTGCTGCCCTGACTCTCCTTGCTCTCGACGCGAATCTCGCCGCCGAGAAGTCGCGCGATCTCGCGACTGATGGAGAGGCCAAGACCGGTTCCTCCAAACTTGCGGCTGGTCGTTCCGTCGGCCTGCTGGAACGCCTCGAAGATCAAACGCTGTTTGTCCTTGGCGATTCCAATTCCTGTATCCGCCACGGCGAAAGCGACGACATCCGGCGCCGCCTCGAGCGCGGGGTTGAGGAAACGACGCCCCTTTTCCGCGCGCCGAACGGTGAGTGTTACGTCACCTTCCTGGGTGAACTTGAAGGCGTTCGACAGAAGGTTCTTCAATACCTGTTGCAGCCGGCCGCCATCGGTGAAGATGGTCTGCGGCAGATCACCATTCACATCGACGTTGAAGGTGAGAGACTTCTGCTCAGCAAGCGCGTTGAAACTGCGCTCGACGAAGTCTTTGACGTCGGCGAGGCGCACGTCGGTGGGGTTCACATCCATCTTGCCCGCCTCGACCTTCGACAGATCCAGCACATCGTTGATCAGGCTGAGCAAGTCGCTGCCCGAGGTGAGAATCGTCTGCGCAAACTCCACCTGCTTCGGTGTGAGATTGCCATCCTTGTTCTCGCTGAGCAGGCGGGCCAGGATCAGCAGGCTGTTCAGCGGAGTCCGCAGCTCGTGCGACATGTTGGCCAGGAACTCCGACTTGTACTTCGAGCTGAGCGCGAGCTGCTCGGCCTTTTCTTCGAGTGCGACGCGCGCGGCCTCCACCTCTTCGTTCTTTGACTCCACCTTCCGATTCTGCTCGGCGAGGAGTGACGCCTTCTCTTCCAGCTCCTCGTTGACCTGTTGCAGCTCTTCCTGCTGGTCCTTGAGCAGCTCCTCTGAGGTGCGGAGGGTGGTCGCTTGCGCTTCGAGCTCGGCGTTCGATCTCTTGAGCTCTTCCTGCTGTTTGCGAAGCTCCTCGGATTGACTCTGCAACTCGAGCGTAAGGCTTTGCGATTGCTCGAGCAGCTCCGCGGTTCTCATGTTGGCGGCGATCATGTTGATGACGACGCCGACAGTTTCCGCCAGCTGATCGAGGAAGAGCTGGTGGATCTGACTGAACGGCAGGAAGGAGGCGAGCTCGATCACAGCCTTCACTTCTCCCTCGAACAACACCGGCAGCACTATGACATTGCGCGGCGGAGCTTCTCCGAGGCCGGACGAGATCCTGATGTAATCGTCCGGAACGTTGGTGAGGAGAATCGGCTTCTTCTCCAGCGCAGCCTGCCCGACAAGTCCTTCGCCGAGGTAGAACCTGTTACCCAGGTGCTTCCGCTCCTTGTAGGCGTAGCTCGCAATGAGCTTCAGCACCGGTGTGTTGTTGTCGTCCTCCATGATGTAGAACGCGCCATGGTGCGCGGAGACGAGTGGCGTGAGCTCGGACATAATCAGCTTCGACACCGCCTCGAGATCCTTCTGTCCCTGCATCATCCGCGAGAACTTGGCGAGGTTGGTCTTCAACCAATCCTGCTCCGAGTTCTTTTCGGTGGTGGACTTCAGGTTCACGATCATCTGGTTCAGGTTGTTCTTGAGCTCGTCCAGCTCGCCCTGGGCCTCGACCGCGATCTGTCTGCTCAGATCTCCTCGCGTCACTGACGTAGCGACATCCGCAATCGCGCGCACCTGCAGCGTCAGGCTGTTGGCCATCGCATTCACGTTGTCGGTGAGCGATCTCCACGTTCCCGCCGCGCCCGGTACTTCTGCCTGGCCACCGAGCTTGCCTTCCGTGCCGACTTCCTTGGCAACGCGCGTCACTTCGTCCGCGAATACGCGGAGCGAGTCCACCATGGCGTTGACGGTGTTTTTCAGCTCGAGGATTTCACCGCGTACTTCGACGGTGATCTTCTGCGACAGGTCTCCCTTCGCCACTGCGGTGGTGACGAGGGCGATGTTGCGAATCTGACTGGTAAGATTTCCGGCCAGAGTATTCACGTTGTCGGTGAGATCCTTCCAGGTTCCCGCGACACCGGGCACGTTCGCCTGACCACCCAGTTTTCCTTCGGTGCCGACGTCGCGAGCGACGCGTGTCACTTCGGAGGAGAATGCGCTCAGCTGATCGACCATCGTGTTGATGGTGTTCTTCAGCTCGAGGATCTCGCCCTTCACATCCACTGTCATCTTGCGCGAGAGGTCGCCCTTCGCGACGGCGGTGGTGACGTCGGCGATGTTTCTGACCTGACCCGTCAGGTTCGACGCCATGAAATTCACGTTGTCGGTCAGATCCTTCCATGTGCCGGCGACACCGGGCACGTTGGCCTGGCCACCCAGGCGTCCTTCTGTTCCCACTTCGCGAGCCACGCGTGTCACTTCACCTGCGAACACGCTCAAGCTGTCCACCATCGTGTTGATTGTTTGCTTGAGCTCGAGGATCTCGCCCTTCACGTCGACAGTGATCTTTCTGGAGAGATCGCCCTTCGCGACTGCGGTCGTGACGTTGGCGATGTTTCTGATCTGGCCAGTGAGGTTCGACGCCATGGCGTTGACGTTGTCCGTCAGGTCCTTCCACGTTCCCGCGACGCCGGGGACCTGCGCCTGTCCGCCGAGTTTCCCCTCAGTACCCACTTCCTTGGCGACACGCGTGACTTCTGAAGCGAACGCGCTCAGCTGATCGACCATCGTGTTGATGGTGTCCTTGAGCTCCGCCGTTTCGCCCTTCGCTTCTACGGTGATTTTTTGAGACAGGTCTCCGCGCGCGACTGCGATTGTCACCGCCGCGATGTTTCGCACCTGGCCGGTGAGATTGCCCGCCAGAGTATTCACGTTGTCGGTGAGGTCCTTCCACGTTCCGGCTACGCCGGGCACGCTGGCCTGTCCGCCCAGTTTGCCTTCGGTTCCCACTTCGCGTGCGACGCGTGTGACTTCAGCCGCAAACGCGCTGAGCTGATCGACCATGATGTTGATGGTGTTTTTCAGCTCGAGGATCTCGCCCTTGGCTTCGGCGGTGATCTTTCTGTTCAAATCGCCTTTCGCAACGGCTGTCGTCACATCAGCGATGTTTCTCACCTGGCCCGTAAGGTTCGAGGCCATGAAGTTCACGTTATCCGTGAGGTCTTTCCACGTACCGGCGACCCCCGGCACTTCTGCCTGCCCGCCGAGTCGACCTTCCGTGCCTACTTCCTTGGCGACGCGAGTCACTTCGGAAGCGAACGCACTGAGCTGATCCACCATGACGTTGATGGTCTGCTTCAGCTCGAGAATCTCTCCCTTTACATCGACCGTGATCTTGCGTGACAGGTCTCCCTTGGCGACGGCCGTAGTCACGTCGGCTATGTTTCTGATCTGACCGGTAAGGCTCGACGCCATCGCGTTCACATTGTCGGTGAGATCCTTCCACGTTCCACCGACGCCCGGCACTTCAGCCTGACCGCCGAGTTTCCCTTCGGTGCCGACTTCCTTGGCGACGCGAGTTACTTCCGAGGCGAAGGTGCTGAGCTGATCGACCATCGTATTCACGGTATTCTTCAACTCGAGAATTTCACCGCGCGCATCTGCAGTGATCTTCTGCGACAGATCTCCGCGCGCGACAGCGGTCGTAACCGCAGCGATGTTTCTGACCTGGCTGGTAAGATTGCCCGCCAGAGTGTTCACGTTGTCGGTGAGGTCTTTCCACGTGCCACCGACACCCGGCACTTCGGCCTGGCCCCCAAGCTTTCCTTCAGTTCCCACCTCACGCGCCACGCGCGTGACCTCGGAAGCGAACGCGCTCAGCTGGTCCACCATGATGTTGATGGTGTTCTTCAGCTCGAGGATTTCGCCGCGCGCATCCGCGGTGATCTTGCGTGAGAGATCGCCACGCGCGACGGCGGTGGTAACGTCGGCAATGTTTCTCACCTGGCCGGTGAGACTCGACGCCATGAAGTTCACGTTGTCCGTGAGATCCTTCCACGTGCCCCCGACGCCAGGCACTTGTGCCTGACCACCGAGCCGGCCCTCGGTTCCTACTTCGCGAGCAACGCGCGTCACTTCCTCGGCGAACGTGCTCAGCTGGTCCACCATGGTGTTGACGGTGTTCTTCAGCTCGAGGATTTCGCCCTTTACATCGACGGTGATCTTGCGCGAGAGATCGCCCTTGGCGACCGCTGTGGTGACGTCCGCAATGTTTCTGATCTGACCGGTGAGGTTACCGGCCAGGGTGTTCACATTGTCAGTAAGATCCTTCCACGTACCGGCGACGCCGG
>JBJMOT010000049.1:0-8789 GCA_045803585.1 Gemmatimonadaceae bacterium | reverse complement strand
CTTCTCAGCCACACCACAATTGCATGAGTGAACGCCGTCGTCCCTTTCGTCGCGGCCGAAGGTCTCGTCCGTCCGGACAACAATCACAAACTCCAATCCCCGAATCGTACGGTGACGTTGATCCGTACCTCGACACAATGGATTCTTCGAACCCTTCATCCCCTCCGGCTGATGCCGGCCAATTACCGGACGCGCGCGACAATATGACATCACCCGCGATTCCCACCGCTCCTTCGACGCCGGCTCCCGAGAGCGGCGAAACCACCCCGCCGCAGGGCAACGGATCAGACAACGGCGGCGGCAGTCCACCCCAATCACAACAGCAATACAATCCGCATACGAACCAGGGCGGTGGTGGCGACGGTCCGGGTCAGGGTCAGCGGCAGCGTGAACAAGGTCAGCACCGCGATCGCGATAATCGCCACAACGGACGTCGTGGACGCAACCAACGTGGTCGCGGCAGACAGCGGGGCGGCGGCGGACAAGGCGGTGGTGGCGGACAGCAGCAGCAACAGCAAGGCGGACCGCGCGGAGATCGAGATCAGGGACAGCGCGCGCCGCTTGCCCCAGTAGTACCGGACGGCGAGACAGCCGGCTGGTTCGATCCGCAGCGCGAAGGCGGCTTCGTTCGCCGCGCCGCAAATAGCTATCTCGCCGAGCCGGGCGACGCGTACGTTCCGACACAGATCATGCGACAGTTCATGCTCCGGCGTGGCGACGAAATTCTCGCGACTACCGGGCACGACCACAGGAATCGCGTCGTCGTTGTCGACGTGCAGAAGATCAACGACGCCGATCCCGCGGAAGCCGCACGTCGTCCCGATTTCGGATCGCTGATCGCGTCGTATCCAGAGCGGAAACTGAAGCTCGAGACGGGACGTCCGGCGAAGGGCGGACCCGAGCTAACCCGCCGCGCCATCGACCTCATTGCACCGATCGGCTACGGCCAGCGCGCCCTCATCGTGGCGCCCGCCCGCGCCGGGAAAACCATGCTCCTCCAGGCGATCGTGGAAGGCGTCGCGATCAACCATCCGCAGGCGGAACTTCTGATTCTCCTCGTGGACGAGCGCCCCGAGGAAGTGAGCGAGATGATCACCTGGGGCTATGGCGAGGTTGTTGCCTCCAGCTTCGATATGCCCGCCGTACGCCATACGGACGTCACCGAAATGGTGCTCGAAAGGGCTCGCCGCCTCGTGGAGCTAGGCAAGGATGTCGTCATCGTTCTCGACTCGATCACCCGAATGGCTCGCGCCTACAACACAGTGGAGCGTGGCACCGGCCGCACCCTGTCAGGCGGCCTGGATTCGTCGGCCATGGCGAGACCAAAGGCCTTTTTCGGCTCGGCCCGCTCGGTCGCTCCGGAGCACGGCGGCGGGTCGCTCACGATTATCGCCACCGCCCTCGTCGAGACCGGCTCCCGCATGGACGACGTCATTTTCGAGGAGTTCAAGGGCACTGGAAACTGCGAAATCAAGCTCGATCGCTCGCTTTCCGAGAAGCGGATCTTCCCTGCTATCGACGTCGCGACCAGCGGCACGCGTCGTGAAGACAAGCTCTTCCGTCCAGATCAAATAGAGCATGTCTACACCCTCAGGCGCGGTCTACAGCAAATGCCGTCCAGTTCGGCTATGGAATGGCTTATCAAGCGCATCGCTGCTACTCCAAGCAACGACGCGCTGCTGGAAGGCCTATAGCCTAATCGCCGGGGCGATCCTCCTCGTCCCGGCGCTGCTGTTTTCCCAACAGCCGGTTCCACCCACACCCGCGGCTCCGATCAAGGCATCGGCACCTCCGCCGCCGGAGATGAACGAGCACCCCGAAGTGGTGAACCTCACCCTCAAGGGCGTGAAGGCGGTGAAGCCCGCGGACCTGCTCTCCAGCATTTACACCACGGCGTCCTACTGCAACAGCTTCATCCTCAAGCCGTTCTGCTGGATCAGCAAGTCGCATCTTTTTTACACCAGAAAATATCTCGATCACAAGGAGCTCCAGCGCGACGTTCTGCGCGCGCGGATCTTCTACTGGAAGCGCGGATATCGCGACACCGAAGTGGATACCGCAGTGGTGCCGCGTGGTCGCAATCAGGTCGGCGTCACCTTCTTCATCAAGGAAGGTCCGCCCACTCTCGTCTCCGACGTCATCATCAAGCAGGACCTGCCGCTTCTCTCCCAGAAGGAGCTGGATAGCCGCGTGGCGATTGGGAAGAACGGTCCTCTCAATCTGATCAGGATCGACTCATCACGCGTCCTGCTCCAGAACAGTCTCTTCGACAAGGGATACGCCGACGCCGGGGTCGATACCGCGGTCTTTGTCGATACGACGACGCGCACGGCATCGGTGACGTTCACGCTCAACCCGAAATACAAGACCACCGTCGAAGACATCGTCATTCAGGGCAACGACGATGTCACTGATCGCACGATCAAAAAATCTCTCACGTTCCATATCGGCGATGTTTTCAGGCGCTCGGAGATGCTGCGCAGCCAGCGCGCTCTTTACGAGTCCAACCTTTTCCGTCGCGCTTCTATTGAGCCCCGCCCGCCGATCGACATCGCCACGCCGGACTCCGCCAAAATTGTCGTTGTCAGCGTCGTCGAAGCGCCGCCACGCGAAGCGCGAATGAGTGCGGGGTTCAACACCATCGACTTCTTCCAGGTCGAGGGACGTTTCACCCACTACAACTTCCTCGGCGCCGCGCGCAATCTCGAGCTCCACGCAGTGGTGGGTAACCTCTTTGCCAAGTCACTCAACGGAAAGGGCATTTTCCAGAACGTGTCCAACGCCCCCGGCTCGGACATGGCGCGCTATTTCACGCCCACTTACAACGCCAGCATCGATCTGCGCGAGCCGTGGTTCGGCTCACCGCACAACGAGCTCGCGGTCGGCCTGTTCACCCACCGCCACAGCGCGCCAGGCATCTACATCGATCGGGGCTACGGCAGCAGTATCACGTTCACACGCGATCTCACCGAGCGCGCGCCGGCGAGCCTGAACTACAGATTCGAAGTGAGCAAGGTCGATGCAGGCGACGTGTATTTTTGCGTCAACTACGGCGTCTGCGATCAGCCGACGCTCGAAGCGCTGCGCGGAAATCAGAAGCTTTCTCCTCTGAGCCTCACCGCCGCAATCGATCGCACCAACAATCCGTTCTTTCCAAACAAAGGCTACCGCGCCAATGTCGGCGTCGAGACAGCCAACACTTTCACGCTGTCCGACTACCGCTACAACCGGCTGGCGGGCGGTGGTGCCGCATGGTATCAGGTCAGAAAACGCGGCGCTATCGGAGCGCGCATCAGCGCCGGCTGGGTGAGATCTCTGGGAAGCACTTTCCAGGCGGTTGGCGTTTCCGAGTCGCTCGGCGGCGGAGTGCTGCACCCGAGAAAGCGCTTCTACTCCGGCGGGTCTAACTCGGTCCGCGGATTCGGCGAGAACCAGCTCGGTCCACGCGTCCTCACCGTGCCGATTGGGGTGCTCCAGACGCACGACAGCACCAACCTCGCGTGTGTGTCAGGCACCGACGTAACCACGTGCAATCCGGGCGCGCCGGGCCTGAAGGATCGCGATTTCGAGCCACGACCACTCGGCGGCAATTTTCTCCTCGAGGGAAGCGTCGAGGCGCGGTTTCCTGTCTGGCAAGCGCTGACGGGGGCGGCGTTCGTGGATGCCGGAACCCTGACGCAGCACATCGATCCGGCACTGCCGAACAAGAAATCAGGAATCACTCCCGGCTTTGGACTGCGGTACGCTTCGCCTGTTGGACCCATTCGCGGTGACATCGCCCTCAACCCCGGCGGAACGGAAAGTCTTCCGGTCGTCACCGAGAAAATCGTGAACGGTCAGAGGACGCTCGTCACTCTGACGCAGCGCCGCGCCTACAATCCCACAGCAGGTGGTTTCCTGAACAGGCTGGTGGTGCATCTCTCGATTGGCGAGCCGTTCTGATGCGTAGATGGTGGGTGCGCCTGATTGCCGCACTGGTCGTAGTGCTGGTGTTGCTGGTGGGCATCGTGTTTCTGGTGAGCAATACCAACTGGGGCCGCGAGCGGGTCCGTCGTTACGTCGAGAACCTGATCCAGAAGAACAGCCACGGCCTGGTACACATCGGCAGCGTCAGTGGAAATTTGCTCCACGGCATCGTGATGCACGACGTCGTCATCACCGACAGCGCCCGCGCTCCTTTCGTGAAGGCGGACGAGATCTGGGCGAACTACAGCCTCAATACGTTGATACGCGGCAAGAAAATCGACTTGCGCAACGTGAAGCTGGTGCGGCCGTTCATCGTGCTCGACAAACCGCCGGCTGGAAAGTGGAATTACGAGCGGATTTTCCCGCGAGATACCACAACACCCTCGGGACCGAAGAAAACCGGTTGGGGCACCTGGATTCGATTCAGTGATGTCACTCTCGTTCAGGGGGACATCACGGTGCGCGCGCCGTGGGAGCCCGACCCGCATATCAGCGCCGCCGAGCAAAGAGACGCGGTGCGCAAAGCACTCGGACCCTCTGGGCGGCTCAAGATTCTCCAGGTGGCGAAAGGCTATCAGAAGGAATTCAGCTTCCACAAAATCGACGCGATCTTCCCGCTCGTGCGACTGGAAGATCCCGCCTACGCGACACGGGTGATCGATGTCGCCGCGCTGAAGATGATCGCCGAGCCCTTCCGCCCGCCTGTTGCCGACGTGCGCGGGCTGACGGGAAGGTTCGAGTTCACCGGCGACTCACTCTGGTGGAAAGGAGCGCGCGTCGCATTTCCGGGGACGAAAGCGAGCGGCGACGGAAAGTACAACATCGACAACGGCGATCTGCATCTCCGCCTGCACGGTGATCCCGTCGATCCAAAAGACATTCGCTGGGCGATGATCCAGCTTCCCGAACAGGGATCCGGGAAGCTCGACTTCGGGCTCGACTGGACCGGCAGCAAGAGTATCTATCTCGCGCGGAACATGGATGTGACCCTCGAGCGCTCGCACATCGCCGGACAGATCGAAGCCATCGTCACCGACACCGTTGCATTCAAAGACGCCGATCTTCGCTTCGCGAACCTCGACACGCGTCTCATCACGCGTCTCTTCCCGACGATGACTTTCCCGCGACCGCTGGTACTCACCGGCAAGGCGGCGTTCAACGGCGGTGAGCACTCGATGCGCGTCAACGCGGATGTCGTCGTCGATGACCGGTTGTCGGGACGAAGTCACCTCGTCGCCACCGGTTTGATGGGACTGTCGAAGGGAGTGTTCACAGCGAGCGACCTTCACACGCGCATGCTGCCGCTCCAGACCGGCCTGATGAAAGCCCTGGTGCCGAAGCTGTTCCTGAGTGGCACTCTTGCTGGAACGGCGACGCTGAACGGATCGAGTGCGGGCATCATGACCGCAGTGGGAGACGTGACCCACGTCGATCGCGGCGCTTTGTCGCGCGCCACCGGACGATTCGCGTTCCGCTCCCAGGGCGTGCTATGGGTCGATGTCGATGCGCAGATGCATCCGCTGTCTCTCGTCACCCTCGGCCGCTTCTCGGCGCCGACCCTGGGGCTGCGCGGAAACGCGACGGGTCCGATGAAGTTGAGAGGGACGATCAACAATCTGGCGATCAATAGCCAGATGACGATCGCCAACGGCGGCTATGTCGACGTGCGCGGCACCATGGATCTGTTCAGCAAAGAGACGGGCTACAATCTCAATTTCACCACGCGCGATCTGAACCTGAACACGGTCGTCGCCAAGATGCCGTCGACAGATCTTACTGCGACCGGCTCGGCGCGCGGCCGCGGATTCAATCCGGCGACGATGCAGGCGCAGCTGGTGGCCGATGTCGGCCGCTCACGAATCGATACGGTTAACGTGGATAGCGCGAACGTGAGAGTCGCGCTCGCGAACGGGCTCGCGCGAATCGACACTCTCGCAGTGGATCTGCCGGAAGGAATTGTCGAGGCGAAGGGCACTTTCGGTTTGACCACAGCGCAGACTGGCACTCTGTCGTATCACGTCGCCGTCGATTCGCTGGGTGCGTTCTCAGGGCTGATGGGCAAGGACACTGGCGTGGTGGCGCCCCGGCCCGGGATTCTGGCCACCAGGGTCGCCCGCGCAAAAGCTGATTCGAGCCGTGTCGCTCGCGCGACGGAAGTCGAGCGGGCGATCTCAGGAAGATCCCTGCCCCGCACAGTAGTCGATACTCCCACTGCCGTCGCGAGGAATCAGCTCTCCGGATCGCTCCGCGCCGACGGCGTCGCGACGGGCAACATCAAGCAGTTCAGTCTCAAGGGAAGTGCATCGGGCTCGAACATTGTCGCGCGCGGCAACACGGTAGGGGCCTTCACCGCGGATTACGACTGGGTCAATGCGTTGACTCCGCAGTCGCAGGTGAGAGTCGATGCGCAGGCAAGGTCGGTGAGCGCGGCGGGTTTCAATCTCGACAGCGTTGGAGCCAAGCTCACCTATCACAAACCGGCAGGGACGCTGGAGCTCGTGATCAATCAGGACAACGCCCGCACTTATGCGGCGGACGCGGCGTTCACACTCGACAAAGTTCGCAACGAGCTCACGCTCAACAACCTCAAGCTCCAGTTCGACACCAGCACGTGGGCGAGCACCCACGCCTCTGCCCTGCACTGGGGACAGGCAGGTGTTGACGTACAGAACCTCGAGCTCCGCAATGGTGCGAACGGACGCATATACGTGAATGGCTTCGTTCCGAAGCAAGGCAACGCCAACCTCGACGTCGCGCTCGACAACGTCAACGTCGAGGACATCATCTCGCTCACCCAAAGCGGGATCGACGCGAAAGGTCTCATAACCATTAACGTCCACGCGACAGGCACGCTGGAGAATCCACAATTCAAGGGTGTCTTCGGCGCCACAGAATTGGTGTATAACGGCACTGCGGTGCCGGAGGTCCACGGCAACGTCGACTACGCGAATCAGACTCTGACGGGCCGCGCAGAGGCAATGCGGGCCGGTGGACAGCCTTTCCTCATCGCTGAGGGAACTGTTCCGATAAATCTTGCCCTGAGCGGCGTCACCGGATCACGGTTCCCTTCAGACAGGCAGATCGCTCTCAACATCACCGCCGACAGCCTGCCGCTGGACATGGTGCCCGCTCTCAACGGGTACGTGTCCAACATGCGCGGGAAAGTGACGAGCTCGTTCAAGCTCGCCGGGACGCTCAATCATCCACAGCTCACTGGACAATTCACGCTGCACCAAGGACAGGCGCGCGTGACGCTGGCCGGGATCACGCTCAATCAGCTCGAGGCTTCCATACGACTACTCGGCGATACAGTCGTAATCGACTCGATAGCCGCCAACAACAACGGTCCCATCCTTCTCACCGGTGGCATCGGGCTCAAGTCACTGACCCAGCCAAGCTTCGATCTCAAGCTGACCACCCAGAACGCGCAGCTGCTGCACAACGACAAGGGCGAGCTGTGGGTGACATCGAACCTGGCGATGACGGGCCCGTTCAAGGACGCGCACGTCACCGGTGACGTGCGCCTTCGCCGCGGTGTCGTCTTCATCCCGCGTTCAGAGAACAAGAACCTCGTCGGATCTGGCGACCCCGCGCTGTTCAACGTGATCGACACCGCCGTGATGGCCGACCGCGAGCTGTTCCCCACCCAGTCGCCGTTCCTCGCCAACCTGCGCATGGATGTGAATCTCAGCGTCGACCGCGACGTGTTCGTGCGCTCGACCGAGGCGAACATCGAGGTCTACACCGAAGACCCAATGGGCCTGCACGTCAACCGGGCCAAGGAATCGCTGGTGATCGACGGCGTGCTCCTGACCGAGCGCGGCGAATACAGCTTCCTGACGCGACGCTTCAACGTCAAGCGCGGCTCGGCGACTTTCGTGAACTCGTCGGAGATAAATCCGACGCTGCAGGCGCAGGCCGAGTACGAGGTGAACTTGCCCAACCGCGAGCAGATCACCATTCAGGTCGTGGTGGGCGGCACGTTCAAGTCGCCCAACATCTCGCTGACGAGCGACGCGCAGCCGCCGCTCACCCAGAGCGACTTGCTCAGTTACCTGGCGTTCGGACAGCAATCGAATTCGCTGCTGCAGCTGGAAGGTTCCGGACTCAGCAACGGCAGCGGCACCAGCAATCTCGTCGGTCAGGGCGCGGCTTTGGCTACGCAACAGCTCGCCGGCGTGGCGCTTGGTGTTCTCGCGAACCAGTTCGCCGGCGAGGCAGCGCGCTCGCTTGGCGCGGATCTGTTCAACATTACGCCGGCGGACGTACAGACCGACGTCGGCACCTTTTTGCGCGCGACGCAGGTCGAGTTCGGCAAGTACGTCAAGTCGCACACTTTCGTGCTGCTGAAATCGCCGCTGGATTTCTCGAGACCCGGCGCGCAGTACGTCCACCGCTTCGGCGGTTTCAAGGGCTACCGGCTGGAGACGGGCATCGACACGCGGTACCTGCTCCAGGAGCCGACGCTGTCGCGAGTGCAGGATGTCGTCACCACCAGCGCTTTCGGAGCATTCCTGATAAGAGAGTGGCGCTTCTAGGAGATCGAAGCGCCACTGGGTGATTCGGGTTTGCCGATTGGATCCTGCTCCGCGCGTTACAGAACGACGACCAGCCCGAAGCGAATGTTCTGAAGCGTGTACTTCAGGTCGGTATTCATGTCACCACCGCTGTCATTCTTCTGGGTGAGATTGAGGTGATAGCTGCTGCCCCCGTAGCCGAGCTCGCCACCGAATTTCGGCACGAAGTAGTAGCGGTAACTGACTCCACCTTCATAGATCGTGGCATCCAGGTCGCCGATATTCACCTTGATCGCGCGCAGGTCG
>JBJMOT010000008.1:0-33434 GCA_045803585.1 Gemmatimonadaceae bacterium | reverse complement strand
TCCCTTGATGAAGAACTCGTGAGTGAACCGGTCGGGGAATGCGTGCAGGAGAAAGACGTCAGAGTGCAAACCATCGCGACCGGCACGACCCGCCTCCTGGTAATACGCCTCGAGAGTACCCGGCATCGCGAAATGAATGACGAGCCTGACATTTGGCTTGTCGATTCCCATCCCGAAAGCGTTTGTGGCGACGATCGCGCGCACCTTTTCGGTCATGAAGGCGTCCTGAACCTCGTGCCGTCTGGCGTCGTCGAGTCCGGCGTGATAACCCGCCGCGCGGATCTTTGCACGCTCGAGAACGCCGACGAGCTGATCCACGGCGCGGCGGGTCGCGGCGTAAACGACTGCGAGGCCGTCCCTGCTCCGCAGTATGTCTACGAGGTTCGCCTCCTTCTCAGCGTCGTTCCTGGCGGGAACGACGTAATACGTCAGGTTGGGCCGGTCGAATCCAGTGATGATCGTTTCTGGATTCTTGAGCGCCAGCTGACTGATTATGTCGCGACGGACGTCGGGCGTAGCAGTCGCAGTCAGAGCAATCGTCGTCGGCGAGCCGAGGGCTTCGTGGACTTTCTTGACCTTGAGGTAACTGGGTCGAAAGTCATGACCCCACTGGCTTATGCAGTGGGCTTCATCGATGGCGAGGAGTGACACCCCGGCCGTTCTCAGCCTTTCGGCCGTGCGCCCGGCATCGAATCGCTCAGGTGCGACGTAGAGCAGCTTGATTTCGCCACGGTCGACCCGGGCGAGTCGATCGGAAACCTGCGCCGATGTGAGCGTACTATTGATGAAGGTCGCGGGAAGCCCCTTGGCGACGAGCGCGTCGACCTGATCCTTCATCAATGAGATGAGCGGCGATACCACGACGGTGAGTCCCGGCATCATCAGCGCGGGCACCTGGAAGCAGAGCGATTTTCCGCCGCCGGTCGGCAGAACCACGACCGTGTCGCGGCCGGCAAGAATCGCCGAGACGGCAGACTCCTGCCCGGGACGAAACTGGTCGTAGCCGAATGCGGATTTGAGAACCGTGCGAGCGGCGTCGATAGTCGGGGGCTTCACCATCAGATGAAAGTTAAGTCGCTCGCGACTCTATGGCGTGGCGATGAAGCGCAGCCGTAAACTTTCGGGCGCAGCGAGAACGCTTCGGCTCAGATCCCTGCCACCAACTGCGCGTATAGCGCCGGGTCCGCGTTTCCGCCACTGATGACGCAACACACTCTCTTACCCTTGAATCTGTCGGGCTGCGCCAGGACAGCTCCGATAGCGAGTGCACCGGTCGGCTCGGCCTTGAGATTGGCCAGGGCGAATAGCAATCGCACACCTTCCTTGATCTGATCCTCGGTTACTTCGATAACCGCAGTGAGGCCGTTGCTGAGAATTTCCCAGTTGCGATCGCCAATCCGCAGCACCCGCGCGCCGTCGGCGATGGTATTGGATTCATCCGACTTCTCGACGATGTGCCCCGCGCGAAAGGAATCGGCGGCATCGTTCGAAAGCAGCGGTTCTGCAGCAAGTACGTCGATTTGTCGGCCGCTCCGCTCAACGGCTTTCACCAGTCCCGAAGTCAGGCCGCCACCGCCGATGGGCGCGATGATGAAATCGAGGTCGAGGTTCAGAGCGATGAGCTCAGTGGCGAGGCTCGAATTTCCTTCGATCACGAGATCATCGTCATACGGGCTCGCGACGTAAGCCGCGGGAAACTGCTTAGACAGCTCACCCAATCTTTCCAGCCGGCCCTTTTTGCTGACGTCGACCAGGTCGACTTCACCGCCGTACTCTCTCACTGCATCGACCTTGATCCGCGGTGCGCCCGAAGGCATCACCACCGTGCACCGCTTGCCGAACAGTGAGCACGCATAAGCAATCGCCTGACCGAAGTTGCCAGACGACGCAGTGATGATGTGCGTCTGCTCGACGTTCAAAGCGACGTTGTACGCCGCTCGAAACTTGAAGCTGCCGGTATACTGCAGCGTCTCGCTCGCCAATATCAGATCGACGCCCAGCTTGTTCGAAAGTCGCGGGGACTGAACGATGGTCGTCGGCCGCGGCGGCGTGGGCGAAGCCGGAGCGGTCACAATCCGCGAGGCTTGCGCGGCTTGAAGAACCTCAGAATGAGCGCCGCGAAAAGGAAAAGAATTCCCGCCCAGCGGAGGGCGCTGTCGTCCGTTTTGATGCCCCACCCCAGCAGAATCGCAGCGATGAGCATGAGGGCAAGTTTGGCGATGGTGAATGGCTTCACTGTTTATCCTTCCGACGGCTGGTGAATCGGATGACTCCTTCGCGGAACGCAGGAGTGGCGCGGGCGTCAGCGTTTGCAACGATGCCCTCCGAGATTCCGTCGAGGAACCCGAGTGTGTCGAGCTTGTAGAACAGCGTTTTTGTGGCCGCCAGCGCGCTAGGTGGCGCGTCCGCCAGCTGATTGAGGACGCCCCTCGCTCTTTGATCGAATTCTGGTGCCGGAAAAACCCGGGAGACGAGCCCGATCGATTTCGCCTCCTCAGCCGAGACGACGCGACCGGTACTTACGAGGTCGAAGGCAATCTTTTCACCGACCGAGCGGCGGAGCATCGTCATCACCATGGCGGGTACGAAGCCGATCGTCACCTCCGGATACGCGAACTTGGCCTCCTCATGCGCCAACACGATGTCGCAGGCGTTGGCGAGGCCTGCACCGCCGGCGAACGCGCGTCCTTTCACGAGCGCAACGACGGGCTTCTCCATGCGCCTGATAGTGTGGAAGACGTGGCCAAGAGCCTTGGCGTCTTCGATGTGCTGTTGACGGGGAGCGTCGATCATCTGCTCCAATGCGGTGAGATCGGCGCCGGCGCAGAAATCGGGACCTTCACCGTTGATGGCGACGACGCGTACCCTCCCCTCACTCAGAGCAAAAAGCGCCTGGGCAAGCTCGTCGGCTGTCATTCGGTCGAGCGCGTTTTTCTTCTCGGGACGCGCGAGAGTGATGAACCCGATGGGCCCCTCGACCGTCACGACGACGTTATTCATCGTGACTTTGCCACCCGCGACGAATTCGCCGCCGGAAGTCCCAGGCGAGCGGCGTCAGCATCGGGTACGTCGATTATCATCCGCAACAGCGCCGTCGAATACACCTTGCCCTGCGCGTCCGTTTTGAGCGACAACGTTCCACCGCCATCGAGCGCACCGTGCAGCAGAAAGTTGAGCGCATTCAGATTTGGCAGCTCGAAACGCTCCACGTCCCCTTCGATCATTCCGCGGAAATGCTCGGCAACTCGCTCGACAGTTACGCTTTGCGTGAGGAGCTCGTACCACTCCGGCTTGAGAGCGATGACGCCAACATTGGCGGTGTCGCCTTTGTCGCCCGAGCGAGCATGCGCCAGATCTACCAGTTGCACCTTCACTCGACGACCTCGACTGAAGTCCGCACGACGGATTTGTCGATCAATGCCGGCCAGTATGCGACGATCTCTTCCACTTTGGGGCGGCCTCCGGCAAACCCAGTTACACTCGGCGGACCATTGAGCACCAGCGGCGCAATTTCACGCGTGAATCGTTCCACGGCAGCACGATCCTGTCCGCGAACGCCGAAACGGAGCTGCACTTCGGGCGCGTCACTCTGATCGCCCGCCAGCTTTCCGTGCGTGGCGCCGGCGCCGACGAATTCCGTCAACACGCGGTCGAACTTGAGCCCGAGCCGGTTCAGCCGCTCACGAAGAACCTCATCGGCGAGCTGGGCCTTTTCGAGCGCATCGGGCCACGCGTAAACCAGGGTTCCCACCGCCTTGAAACCCGAGCGATACGCAATCGAGACCTTGAGCTTGTCTGTCGGTGGTCTTCCCTTGATGCCGGAGACGCGCACGCGATTCTCTCCATCGGGCGCCAATTGGATCGAAGTGAAGTCGGCGATGACGTCGGGCGTGATATAAGAGTGCGGGTCACCCATCTCGTAAACCAGCTGCTCTGTAACAGTTGGCACTGAAACTCGCCCGCCGGTGTTGGCATGCTTCGTCACCACAAACGTCCCATCCTTTGTTGCCTCGACGATCGGATAACCGACATTGGCCAGATCGGGAATCGAGCGCCAGTCATATAGACAATTGCCACCCGAGCACTGTGCACCGCACTCGATGATGTGCCCTGCGACGATACCCGCGGCGAGGTGGTCCCAGCTCGTCGCGGTCCAGCCGAACTCGTGTCGAAGCGGCGCCATCGTCAACGCGGTGTCCGTAGAGCGACCAGTGATGACCACGTTGGCGCCTCTTGCGAGCGCCTCTACGATCGGTTGCGAGCCGATGTACGCATTGGCGGAAAGGACCCTGTCACGAATCGTCGACAGCGGCTGGCCGGTATCCATGTTCGCGAGGACGTGTCCGTCTGCGAGCAATGAGTCGAGCCTGCCGAGTAGGTCGTCGCCAGTGACCACCCCGATGCGAACGCCCCTGGCGTTGTTCTTTTGCGCAACGGCTTTCACGGCTGACGCGGCCGCGGGGGGATTCACGCCGCCCGCGTTGGCGATGACTTTGACGCCCTTCTCTACTACCGCGGGAAGGACGCTCTCCATCGCTCCGACAAAGTCGCGGGCGTATCCGAGAGACGGATCGCGCTCCTTCTGCTTCTGCAGAATGGACATGGTGACTTCGGCCAGGTAGTCGAGCATCAGGTAATCGATCTGCCCGCCTTCGACCTGGCGTCGCGGAGCGTCCAAATCATCGCCCCAGAATCCCTGACCGCCCGCGACCCGCACGATACGCTTCAAATGCTTTCTCCGAGATGCGGCGGAAGCACGAAGGGTCCGAGGTGTGGTCCCGGATTGTGGAGCGTAGCCCGGAGAGCGAGGCTCAGCATCTCGCGCGTGTTCTCGGGATAGACGATGGCATCCACATAGCCACGCGCCGCGGCGAACTTCGCGTCGAGCTGGTGCTCATAGTCGGCGCGCATCTCATCGACCGCCTTTTCGACCGTCGGTTCGATCGCAGCGCCTTTCTTTTTCGCCGCGTCGAGCGCCGGACCATGCACTGCCTGGATCGCCGACTCGCCTTCCATTACGCCCATGCGGCCGGTGGGCCAGCTGAGAATGAAATCGGGATCAAACCCCTGACCCGCCATCGCGTAGTAGCCCGCGCCGGAAGCGTGGTTGACAGTGAGCACAACCTTGGGAACGCGCGCCGTGGCCATCGCCTCGACGAAACGCGCGCCGGCTCGAATGATTCCTTCCTGCTCCTCTTCGGTGCCGACCATGAACCCTGACACGTCCTGCACAAAGAGAAGTGGAATGCCCAGCCGGTCACAGCGGTCGATGAAGTAGGCGACCTTCTCGGCGCTCTCAGCGTAAACAATTCCGCCGAACCTCGGCTTCTCTCCCTCGCGCCCTTTGATCAGCCCGCGCTGATTCGCGATGACGCCAACAGAAATTCCATCAATCCGAGCGTCGCCGCAGATCATCTCTTTGGCGAGTCCTTCCTGGAATTCATCGATCTCGCCGTTGTCGAGTATGGCACGCAGGACCGCGTGCATGTCGTACGACATTCTATGATCGGCCGGCAGAACTTCGTACAGATCTTCGGCTTTCCCGCTCGTTTTCCCCGCTTTGACTTTTGATTTCCCGCCCGCGGGAGTTGGTCTCTTCGCGCGTTCCTCCGGCTCCGCGTCACGGGGCAGCAACGCCACGGCTCGCGTCGACGTCGGCAATCGCTCGATCAGATCGCGGATCTTGGCAATGCAGGCTTCGTCATTGTCGAGCGCATAGTGCGCGACGCCGCTGATCTCGGTGTGGGTAGCCGCTCCGCCCAGTGTCTCTGAGTCTACCACCTGGCCGGTGGCGCCCTTCACCAGGTTGGGTCCACCCAGTCCCATGAATGACGTGCCCTTCACCATCAGAATTACATCGGAGAGGGCCGGCAAATACGCACCGCCGGCGATGCATTGCCCCATGACGGCGGCGATCTGCGGGACGTGCAGATAGCGACGCATGATCGAGTTGTAGTAGAAGATCCGCGCTGCGCCGTACTGACCCGGAAACACTCCACCCTGATACGGCAGGTTCACGCCGGCCGAGTCGACGAGATAAACGATCGGGATGCGGCACCGCATCGCGATCTCCTGCGCGCGGAGAATCTTCTTGATCGTCTCAGGCCACCACGATCCAGCCTTCACAGTTGCGTCGTTGGCTACGACGACCGTCTCTCGGCCCTGCACTCTTATCAGCGCCGTTACGACACCCGCAGCGGGAGCCTGACCTTCGTATTGATCGTACGCGACGAGCAGTCCGATCTCCAGCATGCTCGAGCCTTTGTCACGGAGCAGGTCGACTCTCTCGCGCGCCGACAATTTCCCCTGCGAGTGCAGCTTCTCCAGCCGTTTGGCACCGCCGGCCTCCAGAAGCTTTGCCTCCAGAGCTTTGAGCTCGTCGCTGAGCTCGCGCAGCCGGTTGGACACTACGCTTCCTGCTTTTCGCGCGTGGCGAACCACTCCTTGATGTACGCGATCAGCTCGGTCGTCGGCGTTCCCGGTCCAAACAGCCGCCCGATCCCGCGAGCCTCGAGGGCTTCGACGTCATCCTTGGGGATGATGCCGCCGCCGGTGATAAGAAGGTCGTCCCTGCCCTGCGCCTGCACGAGCTCCTGCACGCGCGGGATCAAGGTCATGTGCGCTCCGCTCAATATCGAGAGCCCGATGACGTCGACATCTTCCTGGATTGCAGCAGTGGCGATCATCTCCGGCGTCTGATGAAGACCGGTGTAGATGACTTCCATCCCGGCGTCGCGAAGTGCGGCAGCGACTACCTTCGCGCCGCGGTCGTGACCGTCGAGGCCGGGCTTCGCAACGAGAACTCGAATTGGTCTCATAGGGAGATGAAAGTTAGCGGCAGCGCGGAGTGCGCGGCAATTGGCATCAGTCTTTGCGAGCGATGAGAAGCATCTCCGACGAAGTTCTCCTGAGCGGCTTGTCGGTGAAACCGTCGTACGCTGTTTCTACGATCAGGCCAGCATCCGACATCAGCTCTGACAATCGAGTTGCAGTGTACAGGCGCAGCCGGTGCTCACGCGTCCCGTTTCTCGATCCGCGCCGCCAGGTCGAGCGTACGGTAAGGAATCCCGACAGAGGGTCGAAGTCCCGCTCCTGCGCGAACAGAGTACCGCCAGACTCCCACCAGTCGCGCGCGAGGAACCGAGCCATCACACCATCGCGGCTCCCGCCATGCCAGACGAGCACCCCACCCGGTCTGAGCACGCGCGCAAATTCACTAATGACTTTCCTGTCTTCCGCTGGATGGGCGAAGAACCCGAACGAAGTGAACAGATTGAGCACCGCATCGAACCGGCGTGACCATCTCGCCGGTAGCCTCCGCATGTCGCCCCGAACGTATCGGAGGTTGCTGCCGGTTCCACGCTTTCGCGCGACCGAAAGCAGCTCCTTTGAGTAATCGAGTCCGTCGACGTTGAATCCGTTCTCCGCCAGCAGATGAGCGTGACGGCCCTGGCCGCACGGCACGTCGAGGATGCGCGCGCCGATCGGCAAGCCGAGCAGCTCCACGAGTCTGGCTGCTTCCTGACGATCGCGTTCGGGTGTAAAGAGCGGCCCGTACTCCAGGAGATAGTGGGCGTCGAACGCAATCTCCCACCACTCTTTTGACTTCATCGCTTGAAATCCGGGTAAAGCTTCGAACGGTGTGCGAAGCTTCTCAGAAGAACACTGGCTCGCGGTAGGCGCCGAAAACGCTTTCCATCGCGGCGCGGATCTCGTAGAGCGTACAGTAAGCACGGGCGCAGTCGAGAATGAACGGCATCAGGTTCTGCGACGTCTTCGCGGCATCACCGAGCGCTTTCAGCCGTTGCTGCACAAGCGCGTCGTCGCGGCGCGCACGCATCTCGGCCATCCGCTGTTTCTGCTCGCGCTCTGTCTCCTCGGTCACCTTGAGGAGCTCGATCGCCAGCTCGGGCTCGTCTGTCACGAACTCGTTCACGCCGACAATGACACGTCGATGCTGCTCTATCTCCCACTGTTGTCGCGCCGCCGATTCATTGATCCGACGCTGCAGCCAGCCCGTCTCGAGCCCGCGCACTACGCCGCCTACTTCTTCGATCTGCTCAAACAGCGCCTCGGCTTCGCGCTCCAGCTCGGTGGTGAGCGTCTCGACGTAATAGGATCCGCCGAGTGGATCGATGACATTCGGAACACCGGTCTCGTAGGCGAGAACCTGCTGGGTCCGCAAGGCGACCTGCACCGATTCCTCGGTCGGCAGCGCGAGAGTCTCATCCATGGAGTTCGTGTGAAGCGATTGCGTGCCACCGAGTGCGGCCGCCATCGCCTGGTAGGCGACGCGCACTACGTTGTTCATCGGCTGCTGCGCGGTCAGTGTCACGCCCGCGGTCTGCGAATGGAACCGCATCATCAGTGAACGCGGATCCTTTGCGCCGTAACGATCCCTCATGTGCCGAGCCCAGATGCGGCGAGCGGCGCGCAGCTTGGCGATCTCCTCGAAGAAATCGTTATGGATGTCCCAGAAGAAAGACAAACGGGGCGCGAACGTGTCGACGTTCAGGCCCCGCGCAATTCCCCGTTCCACATAGGTGAATCCGTCGGCAAGCGTAAATGCGAGCTCCTGCGCCGCGGTCGCACCCGCCTCTCTGATA
Source organism: Gemmatimonadaceae bacterium (assembly GCA_045803585.1). Lineage (GTDB taxonomy): Bacteria > Gemmatimonadota > Gemmatimonadetes > Gemmatimonadales > Gemmatimonadaceae > UBA4720. Next base: position 24,828 of record JBJMOT010000008.1, on the reverse strand, counting down.
TGGTAGCCGCTGATCGAAATAGTATTCCACTGCGGAACGTGCTCGGCCGACCATTCGAAGCAATCCACGATAAGTCGAAGCGCTGGCTCAATTGGATAAACCCACGCGTGTTGGGCCATGTACTCCTTCAGAATGTCATTCTGAATGGTGCCGCGCAGCTTCTTGGAATCGACGCCCTGTTTCTCGGCCGCCGCGATGTAAAAACAATAGAGAATGACCGCCGGCCCGTTGATTGTCATCGACGTCGAGACCTGATCGAGCGGAATTCCGTCGAAGAGCATCTCCATGTCGGCGAGGCTGGAGATGGCAACGCCACACTTGCCGACTTCGCCTTCCGATCTCGGGTGATCGGAGTCGTAGCCCATCAACGTCGGGAAGTCGAACGCGACCGACAGGCCGGTCTGGCCGTGGGCGAGCAGGAACTTGTATCGCTCGTTGGTATCGCGAGCGCTGCCGAAGCCGGCAAACTGCCGCATCGTCCACAACCGACCACGGTAACCCGTCGCGTGAACGCCGCGCGTGTAGGGATAAACGCCGGGCATGCCGAGCGCCGCGGCGCTGGTCTCCGCCGCATCGAGCGGGGTGTAGATCGGCCGGACTTCTTTCTCCGAGTTAGTGAAGCCGATGTCTCTCAGCTCCCCGGCTTCATAGCGCTTCCGCCACTCGGCCACTTCCTGACGCAGCAAGCGCAGCTCCGCGCTCTGCTCCTCGATCGTTTCGACGAGTCCGTTCTCGGACGCGGCGCGGGCGCCTGGGCTTTTCAGTTTCGTCATTTGTCCTCTTCTCCACGTACGAGCTCACCGCGCTGGCGCAACAACTCGTCGGCAACGCCAAAGGGTGTCGCACTTCCTTCCTCGACAGCTGGCAATTGAAGCTCCAGCCAGCTCATTGTGCCAGTGTCTTTCCACAGCCTGCCGCGGACTTTGTCCTCGACGACATCCATCACGCGCTCGCGCATTCGCTCACGCCTGCGTGTGCGGAGGGTCCCGCTCTGCTCAAGATAAGCGAAGTGCCGATCGAGCGCGGTGAGGATCTCGTCGATCCCCTCTTCCTTGATGGCGATAGCGCTCAGAACGGGCGGCGTCCACTCAATCGGATTGTCGGTCTTCGCCGCTTCGCGCGCCAGTCGCGCCGGATTGAGGCGTTTCAAATCGACGCCGTGATGAGCCGGCGTGTTTCCGAACGAGACTCCCTTTCTTAGCCCCAGCATCAACTCCACATCGTTGCGCAAACGATCCGCGCCCGGCCGATCGGCTTTGTTCACGACGAAGATATCCGCGACTTCCATGACGCCCGCCTTCAGCGTTTGAATGGAATCACCAGACTCGGGGACGAGAATGAGTAGCGTCGTATCTGCGGTGCGGGCGACGTCGAGTTCCGACTGTCCGACACCAACCGTCTCGATGAGCAGCCGATCGAAGCCGAATGCATCGAGCACGTCAGCGACCTCGCGGGTGGCGGCCGCCAGTCCACCGAGAGACCCGCGCGTCGCCATCGACCGAATGAAAACTCCAGGATCGAGCGCGACGTTCTCCATCCTCACCCGGTCGCCAAGCAGGGCGCCTCCGGTGAACGGTGATGTTGGATCGACGGCGATCACGCCGACCTTGAGTCCTGCGTCGCGGAAACGCTTTACCAGCAGTGCCGTAATACTGCTTTTCCCCGCTCCAGGCGGACCAGTCAACCCGATGCGCCTCGCACCGCCCGTGCGTGAATGCAATGATGCAAGTATTTCCTCGAAGCCCGCACGATGGTTCTCGACGATGCTCACCACGCGCGCGAGCGCCGCCGGCTTTCCGGCATCGAAATCGTCGAGCAGGCGGTTAGAGGACACGTGCCAGAATCTTCTCCTGTCTGCGCCACATTCGTGAAGTCACGCGGCCGCTACCATCCGGATGATCGTGGCCAAGGACGTGGAGCGTCCCGTGCACGACGAGGCGGAGCAGCTCTTCCCCGGCGCTTATCCCCTGGCGCTTTGCATTGTCGCGGGCTACCTCGGCGCAAATATACACGTCGCCGATGACCGCTCCGCGCCGTCCGACCCGGGCGAGTCCGAAGGAGATGACGTCAGTGGGCCCGTGATGACCGAGGTAGCGCTTGTTCAGACGCGATATTGTCGCGCGTCCGACAAAAGTGATGGAAAGCATTGCGTCCTTCACGTTCTCCGAACGAAGCGTAGCCAGCGCCGCTTTTTGTATCAGGGCACGTGATACGCTGAGCCTCCGGACGCTGGACGAGATATCGATCGCGAGACCGCGCGGTTGACCCTTCATTCAGTCCACCACGCGAGGCCGATCAGGCCCCGGAATCCTCGGCGTAGGCCTTGATGATCTCGCGCACGAGTCGATGCCGCACGACATCCGCGTCGCTCAGATAATAGAATCCGATGCCATCGATGCCCGGCAGGATGCGCTCGATCTGAACCAGGCCTGACTCCTCGCGCCGCTGCAGATCGATCTGCGTCTTGTCGCCCGTGATCACCGCCTTCGAGTTAACGCCGAGTCGCGTCAGGAACATCTTCATCTGGGCGGTGGTGGCGTTCTGCGCTTCATCGAGAATGACGAACGCGTCCGCGAGAGTGCGTCCGCGCATGTAGGCCAGCGGTGCGATCTCGATCGTGCGCGTCTCCAGCGATTTCTGGACGCGCTCGTGGGGCATCATGTCTTCCAGCGCATCGTATAGCGGACGCAGATACGGATCGACTTTCGCCTGCATGTCGCCCGGGAGAAATCCGAGACTCTCACCCGCTTCGACGGCGGGACGCGCCAGCACGATCCGACGGACGCGTTTGCGTGCGAGTGCGTCGACCGCTGCCGCGACTGCGAGGTACGTCTTGCCGGTTCCGGCGGGGCCGATGCCCACCACGATGTCGTTCTCGGCCATCAACTTCATGTACTCGGCCTGACCAGCCGTCTTCGCCTGGATGATCTTCCGAACACCGGGCAGGACGATGCGGCTGTCGTCGGCACCGTTGCCGTTGCCATCGCGCGGACCTTCGATGCTCATACGAAGCACATCGTCAGCCGTGAGCGGCATTTGCTGTTTTGCGGTGTCGATCATCCGCTGCGCGATGGGGACCGCGCGTGTGACAGCGTCGGTATTTCCACTAATTGCCAGTGTCTCGCCGCGCAGTGCGATCTTGGCGCCCGTCTGCTTGGCCAGCTCGACGAGGTTCTCGTCGTTCACGCCCGCCAGCGTCAGCAGGTCTGCGCCTTCCGTATTGAGGCGCTGAATCGTTGTCTCTTCGCTCACGTCACTCTGTCATCGTCTGAAGATGAAGGTCTCTTAGGTCTTCGGGTGGAATGGCTGACGGCGCGTCCTCGAACAGCGCAGTCGCCGCGGTTGTCTTCGGAAATGCAATTACATCGCGCAGAGATGTCGCGCCGGCCAGCACCATCGCGAGGCGGTCGAAGCCGAATGCGATGCCACCGTGTGGCGGCGCGCCGGCGCTCAGCGCATCGAGCAGAAACCCAAATCGCGTCTGCGCATCTTCGTCGCCGATGCCGAGCAGCGACAGAACCTTTCTCTGTAACCCCGGATCGTTGATTCGGATGCTGCCCCCGCCCAGCTCCAGTCCGTTGAGCACGACATCGTAGGCGAGAGCGCGAACTTTTTCAGGTGCGGAATCGAGAAGCGCGATGTCGTCAGGATGCGGCGAGGTGAACGGGTGATGCACCGAGCTGAGCGTTCCGTTGGACTCGCGTGTGAACAGAGGGAAATCCGTGACCCACAGAAATGATCTCTTGTTCTCGGGCACGAGGGAGAGTCGCTGCGCAACATCCTGACGCACCCGGTCCAGCGCCGGGTTCGTCACCGTTTCGCTGCCGGCTACGAGCAGACAGAGCTCGCCTTCACCTACAGCAAGACGCTGCGCGCCGGCTTCACTCAGGAATTTCGCCGCGGGTCCCTCCAGCCCGGTCGCGCCTCGCTTGATTCGGATCAGACCACCCGCTCCCGCGGATTTGGCGATCGCTTCGAGCTCGTCGACCTGTTTCCGGGACAGTGCGGCGCCGCCTGGCACCTTCACGCCACGGACGCGGCCACCCGCTGCGAGAGCGGAGTTTGTAACCGTGAACTCCGATCCGCGAAATGCATCACTGGCGTCGAACAGCTCGAGACCGTATCGAATGTCTGGACGGTCGATGCCGAAGCGCTCCATGGCATCGGCGTAGGCCATGTGCTCGAACGTCGCCGGAATTTCTATCCCGGCATCTTTCCAGAGCGCGGCGAGAAGGCCTTCGGTAAGCGCGTAGATGTCGTCCGGCTTGATGAATGACGCCTCGATATCGATCTGGGTGAATTCCGGCTGACGATCGGCGCGCAGATCTTCGTCGCGGAAGCAGCGCGCGATCTGGAAGTAGCGATCGAACCCGGAGATCATCAGCAGCTGCTTGTACACCTGCGGAGATTGCGGCAGCGCGTAGAATGCGCCCGGATGGATTCTGCTCGGCACGACGTAATCGCGTGCGCCGGACGGCGCCGGCTTCGACAGAATCGGAGTCTCGATTTCGAGATAACCTCGCTCGTCGAGATACCGCCTTGTGGTCTGCTGCAGCTTGTGTCGCAAGATCAGATTCTTTTGAAGATCGCTGCGACGCAGGTCGAGATTCCGGTATTTCAGTCGGAGCTCCTCGGCGGGAAGCTTCTCACCTTTTCCACGAGCCACGGGGATGGCGGGAGTCACCGCCGGTCCGACGATTTTGAAATCGCGCGCGCGAACTTCGATCTCGCCCGTTTCCATGTCTGCGTTCCGCATTTCCTGCGGACGCGCGCACACTTCACCTTCAAGCGTGATCACAGTCTCCAGGCCCAACCTGCCGGCGCGCTCGATGACATCTGACGAGGTCCACTTCGGATCGAAGGAAACCTGGACGAGGCCCGCGCGATCCCTCAGGTCGAGGAAGACGATTCCACCGAGGTTTCGAGTGCGATGCACCCAACCACCGAGCCTGACGTTGGAGCCGACGTGGGATACTCTGAGCTCGCCGCCGAGATGGGTGCGAGTGGCCGTCGCGAAACGCGAAGAAGGGGCGGTAGAGGTCAGCGCCGGAAGGTGTGGGTCCAATTAGCCATCTAGTGGGGTTAAATTTAGTAGTTGCATAGACTTGTTGGAAGCTCCGCGCTTCGCGCTTCGCATGGCTGGAGAGCTTTTCCCGCGCACGGCCAATGAAACAAAATCTTCTCAATCTACTGCCTTCAGAGGCCGAGACGCTGCTGCGAGCCTTCGCCGTTGAGCACGGCGAAAAGCCGTTTCGCGGGACCCAGGTAGCGCGACACCTCTGGCAAAGTCCGGTCGAGAGCTTCTCGGCGATGACGGATGTGCCCGCCGCGTTCCGTTCGTTGCTGGACGAACGCTTCACCATTCCGAGACTTACTCTCGCCATGCGTCAGAGCTCAAGCGATGGTACGGAGAAGTTTCTCTTCCGCCTCGACGACGGCGAATTCATCGAGACCGTAGGGATACCCGAAGGTTCACGCCTCACGCTCTGCATCTCCTCACAGGCCGGATGCGCACTGCAGTGCGCATTTTGCGCGACTGGTGCGATGGGGTTCACTCGCAATCTCCAGCTGTTCGAGATCGCCGGTCAGGTTCGTGAGATGCGGTTGCTCGCCCCCCCGAAGCAGGTGACCAACATTGTGTTCATGGGAATGGGTGAGCCGCTAATGAACTGGAAGGCAGTCGATCCGACTCTCACCGTTCTCAATTCACCGGCTGGCCTCGGCATTGGCGCGCGGCACATCACGGTCTCAACTGTCGGGGTGTTGCCAGGTATCGTCGCACTAGGCGAGCGGCCGGAACAATTCCGTCTGGCAATCTCCATTCACGCGCCGAGCGACGAGCTCCGACAGACGTTGATGCCGATCAACACCAAGTATCCGTTGGCCAGCGTGATCGAAGCGGCGAAGGTGTTCGACCGTCGTGTGACATTCGAGTACGTGATGCTAGGCGGGATCAATGACGGCGCGCAACAGGCGGCGGAGCTCGCGGCTCTGGCGCGCGAATGCAAGGCGTTCGTGAATCTCATCCCGCTTCATCCGGGCGGCGCCGGAAACTTCACGCCCAGCTCCGCGGAACAGATTCATTGGTTCTCGCGCCGGCTTAGAGCGGCCGGAGTCGAGGTGGCCATCCGAAAGAGCCGCGGCATGGACATCGCTGCCGCGTGCGGCCAGTTACGGGTGGAACGGCAGCGGCGGCGGACGCCAGTCGGCGCCGATGGTGACGGTAACGTCCAGGTAGCGTGAGCTGTCGGGCCGCGCAACAACGGGCGCGGCCATGGCGCGACCTACCAGACGCGCCCAATCAGGGTGGCCGGAGCGATCATAGACAATGCTCTTGGCTCGCTGCTCGGTTACGTTCCCGGAACCCACGACATCGAACCCGCGATCCCGCAAGTAAAGCGTCGCCTTCCGCGCGAGCCCGCGGGTCTGCGTCGCATTAAGAACCTCCACCTTGATGCGCACGCCTTCAGGTGCCCGGGCATCATCCGGTATCGAAGGAGCGTTCTTCACAGGGCGCAACGCCAGCAGCTGCCACGCAATCCAGCCGATCCCGCACAGAGTCAGCACGACGAGAATGATTCGGCCGTACCGCCTTCTTGGTCGGCGTTCGGCCTCGATCACCGGAGACTATTCCAGAGCTCGACGGTCTCGGGAAAGATGTGATTGCCTTCGCGGACTGACCACTCGAGGCGAAATCGCACGACTTGCCGAAAGACGCCGTCGAAGTTGTGGGGAACCTGACTCGCCAGAAACCCGCGATCCTCGGCGAGAAATTTCCGGCCAGGCTCGAGGTAGTCGGCCATGTAGAGGGCGCGCCCGGTTTGGCTCCAGTTCGCGTGACCTACGGTGTGATACCGAATCGCCTCTATCAAATCTTTTCTGCGCTCGCCCTCCGCTTCGAGTTTCTTCGCTACCGCGGGGCCGTGGATCAGACCGTCCGGAGATGTATAATCTCCAGTGATCTCCCTCAACTCGGCGAGAGGAGCATCGCGCAGCGCGTCGTGCCAGGTGCCGGCATCGATCCACGCATTCGCTTCTTCCGCCGGGATGCGCATCGCCGCGCCCCACGCGCGCAGCAACGACGTCACGCGCTGGATGTGAGCGAAGCGACGCTCGGAAACCTGCGCCCAGGTGGGCAGCCCTGACGCCTGCAGCTGAACCATCAGAAGATGATGTTGTCGATCAGTTTCGTTTCGCCGACGCGTATAGCGCCCACCGCTGCGTCGCCGTGACGCACGGAGTTGACGCGCTGAAACGTGTCGGCGTTCACGACCGCGAGATAGCGTGGCGTCAGCCCTACGACTCGCTCGAGCATCCGCCAGCCGATTGCCTCGAGCGCACTCGCCCGCCGTTCCCCTCTGACAAATGCGTCGCGCATGGCGAAGAGCGCTTTCGACAGCATCAGCGATAGCTCGCGCTCCTTTGGCGACAGATACCGGTTCCGGCTGGACATCGCGAGCCCGTCCGGATCACGTACTGTCGGAGCGACGAGAATTCCGACAGGAAAGTTGAGATCGCGGACCATCGCCTTCACGACTGCGACCTGCTGCAGATCCTTCTGCCCGAATACGGCAACGTCGGGCATGACTATGTGAAAGAGTTTCGCAACGACGGTTAGCACGCCCTCGAAATGGTGCGGCCGCACCGCGCCTTCCCATTCCTTGCCGATGCTGCCCGGGTGAATAAGAATCACCGGCGCGTGCTCGGGATACATGTCTGCCTGCGTCGGCGTAAACATGAGATCCACCCCGCGGTCTTCAGCAAGTTTTGCGTCCTGATCGAGCGTGCGTGGATAACGCGCGAAGTCCTCCGTCGGGCCGAATTGCAGTGGATTCACGAACACGCTCATCACGACAACTTCGGCTACGCGTTTGGCTTCATCGACGAGCGTAAGATGCCCTTCATGGAGGGCACCCATTGTCGGAACGAAAGCGATGCCCTTGCCCTTACTACGGGCATCGGCAACGGCGTGCCGCATCTCGGAAATTGTTTCGACCTGCTGCATGGCTAGAAGCTGTGTTCGGCATCCGGATAGGAGCCGCTGCGCACGTCTCGCGCCCATGCACCGACCGCGCTCCGAACCTCCTCAGCCATCTCCGCGTAGCGCTTGAGGAACTTTGGCTGGAAGGTGTCGTTCAGACCGAGAACATCCGGCAGCACCAGCACCTGTCCGTCGCATCTAGCTCCGGCCCCGATGCCTATCGTCGGGATCTCTACGGCGGCAGTGATCCGCTCTGAAACGCCGGTCGGCACGAGCTCGAGCACGATACCGAATGCGCCGGCCTGCTCGAGGCCTTTCGCTTCCGCGATCAGGCGCTCGGCGCCCTCTGCTTCTCTTCCCTGAACACGTGCTCCGCCGATCGTGTTTACTGACTGTGGTGTGAAGCCAATGTGCGCCATCACCGGTATTCCGGTCCGCACAAGCGCGTGGACCGTATCGAGCATCTCCGGACTCCCGCCCTCCACTTTCACCGCGGCGGAGCCGGTCTCCTGAATCGCGCGGCCACAATTGAGCACCGCACTCTCGATGCTCGCCTGATACGAAAGGAACGGCATGTCGATGATCACCAGCGCGCGTTTCACGCCGCGACGCACCGCCGATGCGTGGTAGATCATGTGATCGAGAGTTACCGGCAGCGTGGAGGGATATCCCATTATCGCTGTGCCCACCGAGTCACCAACGAGAATGGCGTCGACCCCCGACTCGTCGACGAGGCGGCCGAAGAGCGCGTCGTAGGCAGTCATGATCACCAGCTTCTCGCCCTTACGTTTGCGCTCGGCGAAATCGCGGACAGTGATCGGACGCTGCTGAGGCTTCCCGTTATCCAAGTTGTGTCGCCCTCAATTCGGCGAGCTCCCTCAACCAGAATGCGCGGTTCGACAATTCAGGGTGCGGCACGGTCAGGTCCGACTCCTGCACTCTCTGCTTCTCGAACAACACAATGTCGAGATCGAGTGTGCGCGGTCCCCAGCGCGTGGAGCGCACGCGCCCGGCGGCTACTTCGATTCGCTTGAGCGCGGCGAGCAGATCCTTCGGCGACAGCTCCGTTTCGATGGCGACCATCTGATTGAGAAAGGGTCCTTGCGCAACCGGGCCTATCGGCTCGGTCTCCTCGGCGTCGGTTTGCGCCAACACTCGGGTGTGATCGAGGTCGGCGATCGCGCGTCGCGCCTCCGCCAAAAATACTTCACGCTGGCCAAGATTGGAGCCAAGCGCTATGTAAGCGACATCTTTCACGCACGCGCTCGCTCGAGGGCGACTTCCGCGTACGCGAGCGGGCCTGGCAATGCTACGTTCGGTTTGCGGACCGCGATGCGAACTCTCTCCACCAGCGGCAGCTGCAGCGCGCGCTCGGCGATTCGCTCGCCGACTTCCTCGAGAAAATTGGTGTGACCCCCGGTCACCACCTCGGCCACCATCTCGTACACGCGTCGATAGTCGACGATGTCCCTCGACGTCGGACGCGCTGCGGGACGTCGTACCCACAGCGATGCGTCCACTTCTATCGATTGAGCGATCTCGGCCTCGTGCGGAAGCACGCCAATGCGGGCGTGAAAGCGCATGCTCTTGAGGGTGACCACATCGGTGTCGTTCGCGCTGTCGCTAGCCATCGAGACCCTCACGCAGACTGCGGGTGAGCTGTAACACTTCTTTCGGACCTGTGCCCGCTGCCTTGACCAGCGCGCTCCCCACGACCACTCCGTCGGCCAGCTTGCCGACCGTGCGCGCCTGCGCCGGCGTGGAGATGCCAAAACCAACGCAAATAGGAAGTTCGGTCGCCGCGCGAAGCCGCTGGATGACATCCGGCAGGCCCGCGGCCGTTGATTCCTGGATACCGGTGACGCCGAGCCGGCTGATAAGATAAACGAACCCGCTCCCGTGTCGGGCGATCTCGGCCATTCTGTCGGCGGGTGTCGTCGGCGCTACCAGCCGAATGAATGAGAGCGGACTATTGCCAAGCCACTCTTCGCGGGCCGGATCCGCGCCAACCGGAATATCGGTGACGAGAACTCCGCTGACACCCGCGTCCGCCGCTCTCGTCAGCGCGTCGGGCCCGGCGGCGAGGATCGGATTCAGATAACTGAATAGCACCACCGGAACCTTGAGCCCCGCCCGCTCGACAAGCGACAACGCGCCGTCGTAGGTCATGCCATTTTCCAGCGCCTGTTGCGAGCTCGCCTGGATAATCGGACCGTCGGCAATCGGATCCGAGAACGGGACTCCGAGCTCGATGATGTCAGCGCCACCTTCTTCCAGCGCAGCCAGAGTTGCCAGCGAGCGGTCGACGTCCGGATGGCCCGCCGTCACGTAGCAGACCAGCGCGGTGCGTGATTTTTTTCGAAGCGCGTCGAAGCGACGGGCGATGGAGCTAGATGAGGTAGTCGCCAGGAGTGATGCCATAGCGTTCGGGATCAGCCGTCTTGATAATCGTACGGGCATATTGCCCTCCTGCCTCTGGGACGGCTAGGTCCACCTGCAACGGCGGCGCGATCCTGTTGCCTTGCGCATCGCTGATGATCTTGATGATCGGTCGCGAAAGTGACTCGGGATTTGGGTTCGCTGCCGAGACGATCGCCAGCTCGAATGTGTCGAGCACCACCACCGTTCCCACCGGATAAATCCCGAGCAGGTTGATGAACGCCTTCACCAGTACCTGATCGAGTCCGCGGCGGGGATTGTCGCGCATCTCCTCGAGCACTGCCGAGGGTGCGAGCGCTTCCGTTTTGTAAACGCGCCGGGAAGTTGCCGCGTCGTAACCATCGGCAATCGAAACGATCCTGCTGAGAAGACTCACCTGACGCGATCTGATCGATTTCGGATAGCCCGTGAGGTCGATCTTCATGTGGTGCTCCTGGCACACCGTCATCGCTCGATACGACAGTTCTTCCTGCTGCCGTCTGAACTGGAACAGCACCAGCACGCCGAGCCAGGGGTGCGCGGCCATCCACTTCCACTCTTCGTCGGTGAGCTCTCCGCTCTTCTGAAGCAGATCGAGTGGTACCCTCGACTTCCCGATGTCGTGCATCAGCGCCGCGAGTCCCAGCTCATATAATTGGAGCTTGTTCATCCCGAGACGGCGTCCGAGCGCGATCGAGAAGATGCAAACGTTGACCGAGTGGGTGAACGTGTACTCGTCGTAGTCGCGAATCGCCGTCAAGCCGATGAGGGAGGTCTCTTCGTTCAACACCTGATCGACGATCCCCTGTACCACGCGCTTGATCTTACGAATGTTGGGCGTCTTGCCGATGCGCACGGAGTTGATGACGTCTTTCGTGACCGCTACAGACTGGGAGTAGGTGCGATTGGCGGCGGCCTTTGCTTCCTCGTTGAACTCTTTGTCGCTCGCGGTTTCGGCGGGAGCATCGAGCTGGAACGTCTCGATCTTGGCTTCCCTGAGACGGCCGAGAATCTCCTTCAATCTCTCGGCGGGGGCCGCCTTGGTCTCGCCCCCCAACAGCGAGAGCAGCAAGCTCCAGTCGCGCGCAGTTCCGCTGGTGCCGACGTGGATCGTCCCGATGCCGGCGAGCTTGCACAAAGTGAGTATGTGCCCGAAGGTCGCGTAGTTGCTGAGATCGAGACGAAGCCTCGTCTCGTTCAGGAATATGAACTCGCCCGAAATGCGGAACTCGAGCTCACCTTCTTCGGCGCGCAATTCCTCCGCGACTTGCGCGAGCTCGTTGAGCGTCTTCTGCACCGCGCTGTGCTCCAGCGGGTAAAGCTTTATCGCGCGGAGCGCAGCGTAGAAGGAGATCATGAAATTCCTTCCGCCACGTCTTACGTTCGCCCCAGCCTGCTTCTCGCCCTCAGTGCGAATGGTCTTGGTTGCAGGAGCTGTCACGCGTTGCCTCCGCGAATCGCCTTGCTCACTGCATTCCGGACGATGACGTCTTTCTCACCGGTAGCCCTTTGAAGGGACTCGGTCGCTTTCGCCGTGTTGATCTTGCCGAGCGCCGTCGCCGCACAAGCGCGAAACTCGGAGTCGTCCTTCTTTCCCATGAAGCCCTTCGAGTTCAGGATGCTATCCAGTAACGGAATTCCCGCGGCGCCGCTGAGCGCGCCATATGCTTCGAAGAAGGCCATCTTCTCGGTCAGATTGCTGTCGCGAAGATCCTTGCCCTTGATTGCCGCTTCGATTCGTGGAAGCGCCGCACGGGCGTTGCGGGCACCGATCGCGCGCACCGAGATGATTCGCACCTCCCGATCTTCGTCGATGAGAGCGCGCTCCAGCATCTGCATTGCTCCCGTCGAACCGATGTCGTTGAGAGCGGTAACAGCGGCTACGCGCATCTCCGGCTCTCCGACTGTGAGCATTTTTCCGAGTGCGGGAACGGCAGCGGGCGATTTGAGGGCGGCGGCACGGCGGATCGCCTCGAGCACGACGGCTTCGTCATCGGATCCGATGAGCCGAATCAGCTCGGCGCTGTTGCTGGCGGCGAGGCGGCCGGCCGCGACCTCGAGTAGCATCTTGAGCTGGGGGTTCGCGCTTCTCCCAATCCAGCTGAGAATCGTCTCCAGCGCTCTCGGCTGCAGAATTCCGAATAGCTCGTCGAGCTCCATCTGAGGTGCACGCAAAGGCGAATCTTCCAGCGCCTGCAGGAGCTGTCCGAGGGGCTTCGGATCGCTCATGATCTCGTTGAGCTGTGTCAAACGCTGTTTTTGCGGTTCCAGAACTTCCGGCGCACGGCCAGCTGTAACACCCGCTTCGCGGAGCAGGTACGCAGCGTTTCTGTACTGCGCGGTGGAAAGCAGAATGAGCAGGAAATAATCGAGGAGCCCGCAGATCTCCTCGCGCACCGTCGGGTCCTTCTGGTTCTCGAAGGTGTCGAGCAGCGAAGCGATTACCGCTGGTCTGAGATCGGTCGAGAACTCGCGCTTGATCTCTGACTGGAGATACTCGACCTCGTGGTCGTCGAGGAAGTAAAGGGTCGAGTCGAAGTCGTCGAGTTTGGCGAGGGAGGACTGGGTCGATTCCACGCCCGCTTCGACCTGCGCGGGAGAGAGAATCTTTTCTTTCTGCTCCTGCCGCTCCATCGACTCAACGCCGGGCCCACTCTCCTGGGTGAGGTCGACGTAGCGGTACTGAAGATCAGCGAACTCGCGCTCCCACATGAGAGTAAGCAGGTCATCATCGTCGTCCGTCGCCTTCCGCACCCGCTGCAGAAGATTGAACAGCACGCCGAGCTCTTCCTGCTCGAAGCCCTTGAGCATAGTGAGCTCGCGGATACCGTCCTTGTAGAGCAGCCACGCCACATTGTCGCTGGTGCGGTCGCCTTCGTCGAGTACGGTGCGTCCTTCCCATTCCAGTCGCGTCTCCACGACCTGCAGAACGAGCTGATCGGTGTGTTGCCAGACGTGCGCGAACGCTTCCTTCACAGCCTCGAGAGAGCGCGCGTGCATAGGGTTGTTCGGCAGATACATCTGGGTCGCGCGAACAGCCTTGACGAACGCCTTCAGCAGGTCGGTGACGTGAATGATCGGGAACGACGGCTCGTCGAGCTCGTGTTCCACGGTCTTAGACGGAACCGAGGTTGTCATGTGGGAAGAAGTCCCATTTGTGTTATCTGCGCGAGATCCTTGTCGCCCCGACCGCTGATGCAGATCAGCACCGCGTCGCCTTTTTTCCACCGGCCTTTCTCTTTGACGACCCAGGCGACCGCATGTGACGTTTCCAGGGCGGGAATTATCCCCTCCAGACGGCTCAGGATACCGAGCCCTTCGACCGCCTCCTCGTCGGTAATCGAGACGTAGAGGGCGCGCCCGGTCTCCTTGAGGTAAGAGTGCTCCGGGCCGACGCCGGGATAATCAAGTCCTGCAGAGATGGAGTGTGCTGGGTGGACTTGCCCCTTCTCGTCCTGAAGCAGATAGCTAAGGGACCCGTGAAGGACACCCGGAACCCCTTTCTGCAGCGACGCCGCGTGCTCGGCGGTGTCAAGCCCGCGGCCAGCCGCCTCGACACCCACAAGCTCCACTGAGCGTTCGCCAACGAAGGCGTGAAAGATCCCCATGGCGTTGGATCCTCCGCCGACACAGGCGACGACTGTAGATGGCAGTTGCCCCGCCATCTCCATCATCTGAGCCTTCGCTTCCCGACCAATGATAGACTGGAAGTCGCGCACCATTCGAGGGTACGGCGCCGGACCGACTACCGAGCCGATGATGTAGTAGCTGTCATTGACGTTGGTCACCCAGTCGCGGATGGCTTCACTCGTCGCATCCTTGAGAGTGCGAGTGCCCGAAGTGACAGGAACTACCTTCGCGCCCATTAGCCGCATGCGGTAGACATTGAGTTCCTGTCGGCGCATGTCCTCTTCGCCCATATAGACCGTGCACTCGAGGCCGAAGCGCGCGCAGACCGTCGCGGTCGCAACGCCGTGTTGGCCGGCGCCCGTTTCAGCGATGATCCGCCGCTTGCCCATTCGCTGAGCAAGAAGCGCCTGCGCCAGGGCGCTGTTGATTTTATGAGCGCCGGTGTGGTTCAGATCTTCTCGCTTCAGATAGACGTCGCAGCCGATTTCCGCTGAGAGGCGCGGAGCGCTGCTTAAGGGCGATGGTCTGCCGACGTACTCCTTCAGCAGCCGGTCGAGATCTTTTTGAAATTCCGGATCTCGAATCGCTTCATCGAAGGCTGCGTCCAGCTCGTCTAGTGCCGGGATGAGCGTCTCGGGCACGTACCTGCCCCCAAACGCTCCAAAGCGATGTGCTGTATCCGACGCCAATCAGCGCGCCCTTTGACCGGAGGCCGCCGCGTAGAACTCGCGCATCAACCAGGGATCTTTGATCCCGGGGGAGCTTTCGATTCCCGAGGATACGTCGACCACATCAGGCCCAAGTGTGCGAATCGCAGTGGCTACGTTGCCGGGCTTGAGTCCACCGGCGAGTACTACCGCGGCACTTCCCCTGTCTCGCGCGAGATCGAGCGCAAGCTCGCCCCACGGAAGCGCTTGTCCGGTTCCACCGAGTTTCTTTCCGTTCCGCGCATCGAGCACGACGGCGTCGGCATCATCGAACAGGGGCTGCGCTTCGGCGCGAATGTGCGCCCCGGCGATACGGATCGCCGCCCAGATCTCGCCCGGGAAAGTGCGCCTGATGGCGTTCACGTCAGAGACCGATGGATCGGCGTGGAGCTGCACTACGTCGAGGTGGGCCAGTGCTGCGGTCTCCCCAACCTCCGTTGGATCGTTGGTCCCGAAGACACCGACGCGCTTGATCGCGCTACCTGCCGCATCGAGAATCTCTCGGCCAGCCTCGGCGTCGACGCGTCGGGGTCCGGCAGCGAAGACGACGCCGACATAGCTGGCGCCGATCTCGGCGGCGAGTGCTGCGTCCAAAGGGCGAGTCATGCCGCAGAACTTAACCTTTGCGAGCACCCACCACCCTCTTGAAGTGGGTCAGAGCTCGCACCGCGGATTCCGGGTCAGCGGATCCCGACAGCTCGGAGCCAACCAGCACCGCGTCGGCACCGATATCCGCGAGTTTTTTCACGTCATCTGCGGTCTTCACGCCGCTCTCAGCGATGGCGACCGCACTCGCCGGAATGAAGGGGATGATCCTCGCCGCGTTGCCGGGATCGATCTCCAGTGTCTCGAGATTTCTGTTGTTGACCCCGATCAATTCAGCCTGATAGATGAGCGCCAGCTCCAGCTCGGCTTCGTCGCGTACCTCGACAAGGATCTCGAGACCAACGTCGCGGCCGGCGTCGAGGAGATCCCGGAAACGGCTTGGGTCCACCGCCCGGACGATCACCAGCGCCGCGGAGGCGCCGAGGGCCTTGGCCTCGAAGATCTGGGAAGGGTCGACGTGAAAATCTTTTTTGAGCAGAGGGAGCCGGGTGGCGGCTCTTGCCTTCACAAGATCGTCGTTAGATCCGCCGAATCGGTTGGGCTCGGTAAGGATCGAGATCGCGGACGCGCCTCCGGATTCGTAGGCTCGGACTTGCTGTGCGACATCGATCGACTGGTTGATCACGCCTTTCGATGGCGACGAGCGCTTGACCTCCGCGATGATTCCCACTTGCGACTTCCGGAGGGCAACCGCGAAACCCGGCGCGGCAGGGGTGCTTTCGGCTCTCGCGCGAAGCTCTGCCACCGACGATCGCAGAGTTGCCGCGCGCGCTGCTGCCTCGTCCGTCAACTCACCGAGGGTACCGGTCGGCTTCGTCCAGGCAGGAAAAGCTTGCGCTTCGGTCGATCTTCGGCTAACGTAGGAATTCGGCAAATGTTCGGTAGGACCGGTGCGCCGGTCCATTCTCAAACCAGCCGCGGAAAAGGGATATGTCGCTCACGAAACGCCAGCGGGAGATTCTCACCTACCTCTCGACCTACTCGGAAGAGCACGGTTATGCGCCGAGCTTCGAGGAGATCGCGACCCAGTTTAACTATAACTCCCTCGCCACGGTCCACGAACATCTCACCAACCTCGAGCGCAAAGGCTACATCAAGCGCGCTTACAACGAGAGTCGCGGGATTGAGCTCGTCCCGTCTGAGATTTTTCCCCGAGCGGCTTCCCTGCCTTTGCTCGGTACTGTCGCGGCTGGTATGCCGATCGAGGCGATCCAGATGCCCGAATCGATTGGTGTTCCCGAAGACCTGGTGCGCCGCGCCGGCAATCATTTCGTACTACGGGTCCGTGGGAACTCGATGATCGACGAGCAGATTCGCGACGGCGACTTCGTCATCGTCAACGAGAAGCACACCGCTGACAACGGGGAGATGGTGATTGCCTTGATCGACGGCACATCAGCTACCGTCAAGAAATTCTATCGTGAGCGCGACGGACGGATTCGGCTACAGCCGGCCAACGAAACCATGAATCCGATCTACGTCCACGAGAACGACATTTCGATCCAGGGAATCGTCGTTGGCGTGCTGAGAAGGTTCTAGAAGTAAATCTTCTAAGCTTCTGTGGGGACGCGTGTTGTGTAGGCGCGTCTCAGGTTTTCTAAAGTCTCTTTCGCGCGACCCGAATCAATCGCTTTCGTCGCCGCGGACACGCCTTCCTCGTACGATTTTACGCGGCCACTTACATAGATTGCCGCCCCCGCATTAAGCACGACTGCCGCACGCGCACCTTTGGGTCCGCCCCCGCCGAGCACCTTCTCGATGATCTGGGCATTCTCCTTCGGCTCGCTGCCCGCCAAATCGTCCGGTGACAACTTCTTGAAGCCATGCTCGTCGGGATGGATGGTCCACCGGTTCGTGGACCCGTTTCGCACTTCGACAACGTGGGTCGGTCCGAGCGGGGACACTTCGTCCAAGCCCGGTTCGCCGTGCACGATGAGGGCGTGGACCGACCCGAGCGCGGACAGAGCGCCAGCCAGCACGGGTGCCCTTTCCAGATCCGCCACTCCTACGACCTGACGGCCGGCCCGGGCCGGGTTCGCCAACGGACCGACGATATTCATCACCGTAGGAATCGCGAGCTCGCGACGCACCGGTCCGACGTGTCGCATCGCCGGGTGCATCAGGGGCGCGTACATGAAGACGATACCAACATCGCGAAGCGCCGCCTCCATCACCGGAACCGTCACCTCAATCGGAACACCGAGCGCCTCGAGGACGTCGGCGCTGCCGCATCGAGACGTGAAGGACCTGTTGCCGTGCTTGGCGATGCGAACTCCTGCGCCTGCGGCTACGATCGCGGCTGCGGTGGAGATATTGAACGTCGACACCGCCCCACCGCCGGTCCCACACGTATCTACCAGGTCCTCGGGGTCATCCGCCGAGAGCGAGATCATCGCCGATCGCAGGGCTCTGACCACTCCGGCAACAACATCCGGACTCTCGCCCGCCGCTCGCAGGGCCGAGAGAAGCGCGGCCAGCTGCACGGCACTCGCCTGCCCCTGCATCACGATATTGAACGCCCCCTCAGCGTCCTCTGCCGTTAAGGGCTCTCGAAAGGCGAGCTTGTGAATTGCGCCCTGGAGCGCATTCGGTTGCGGGGCGCTCATCGCTCGAGCTTCAGAAGGACGAGGCTTGTTCTCTCGACGCGACTATCTGGAGAACTTCCTCGATTACCTTGCGCGAATCCTCGCCTTCCATAGCCTCGCGGAGCGCCTGTTCGACGCGGTAGATAATGTTGCTCTGGTTCTGCAAAGCCTCGCCCTGAGCGTGCAGCTGGACGTGCGCCTTCTCGAGCTTCGTCACCGCGACGCGAACCTGCTCCTCGACGGCCGACAACCGCTGCGCTGTGGCGCGTGCTTCGACCGCCGCGACTTCGATTGCCCGCTTCAGCTGACTGACGCGAATCGAATCCCCCGCTCCCTTCCCGCCCAGCGCTGCCTGCGCCTCCGACAACTTGTGCTGGAGCTCGGCGACCGCGCGGGTGTGTTCGGCGTTGAGAGAGCGCGTCAGCTCCTCGAGAGTGCGCACGGCCTCTTCTCTGGCCCGGCGCTCAGCCAGTCTGGCGAACGCCAGCGCGAACAGGTCAACGGCCGGCGCCACTTTTTCCGAGAGACGATGACCGAAACGTGTCTTGGGCTCTGAAAGCGCGAGGACAGCCGCCAGCTCACCGTCGACAAGAAGCCCACGAAGCAAGAGCACTCCCGCCTCAGGGTTTGCTCCGACACCGAGCAGTTTCTGATAGTCGCCCGACTCGGTGGCCAGATCCGAGAACTGCTTTCCCGCGACGAGTACGCGGCGTACCGCAGTGGGCAGATGATCAAGAGCAATCTCGATCTGCGCTGTTCGCATGCCTTCGTGCGCCGGAATAAGGCGCTCGGCAAGCAGGTCGCGCTTCGCGTCGTAGATGAACAACACGACGTGACCGTTGCGATCGTGCTCGAGAACATCCTGGGCGAGCGCGTTCAACGCCTCCGCGACGTTTCCGGCAGCGGAGAGGACAGTTGAGAGAGCGGCTAGTGTGCGAGGTGCCATCTACTGGATCAGCGGTGGGGACAGCCCGGGTTTCGGGCCGCTGCACGTTGACGCGCTGACGCGCGAAAGTCAATCATCTCCAACGGGTTACGTTTCTTGACATGGAGCCCGCCGGGGATAATTTCACGCGGATGCTGTCGCGTTCCGTGCAGCTGGTGTTGCACTACGATGGCGCGGGCTTTTCCGGCTGGCAGCGACAGCCAGGTGAGCGGACGGTTCAAGGTGTTCTCGAGACCGCGGTGGCGAGGTTGTGCGGTGAGGCTCTCACGGTCGTCGGCGCCGGACGAACAGATGCAGGAGTTCACGCGCGCGGGCAAGCCGCGGGCGTGCGCGTCCCGGAGAAGTGGAGCGCCAGCGCGCTTCGACGATCGATGAACGCCATTCTTCCAGACGATGTATGGATTGCTGCTGCCTTCGAAATGCGTGATGAGTTCCATCCGCGCTATAGCGCTGTCTCGCGCAGCTATAGCTACCTCGTAGGCACGGACGATCTCGCATCTTCCCCGTTTCGCCGCAAACACGAGCTGGTCTGGCGCAAACCACTCGATGTTGACCGACTGGAGACTGCTGCGAAGGCCGTCCTGGGGCGCAGCTGCTTCCGCGCATTCGCCGTCAAAGGCACGGCGCCCGAGCGAGATGACCACTGCTGTACCGTCTCGCACGCGGCTTGGCGGGCTCGTGAGGGCGGTCTCCTGTTCGAGATTCGGGCCGACCGTTTCTTGCACCATATGGTGCGTTTTCTTGTCGGTACCATGCTCGACATCGGGGAGGGGCGACGGGAGGAATCCGTGATCCAAGAGCTTCTCGTTCAGGAAGACAACAGTCAGGTTTCACCACCGGCACCGGCGCACGCACTTTTTCTCGATCGTGTTGAATATCCGGCAGACCTTTATCTGAGCGCAGAATGAACATCTATCTGGAGAGTGTCGACCTCGACGAGATCAGGAGCGCAGCCTCGGCGGGCCTGGCGGACGGCGTCGCTTTCACCCACCCGACGTCCGACTCCGACGGAGAGAACGCGTATACGCGTGAACGCCTCGAAGAAATTTCCCGCGAGTTTGCGTTCCCCGTGTGCGTGCCGGTGGGCGCCGTGACATCAGCGGACATTTATTCCGAGGCGCGCGAGCTCGCAAAAATCTCTGATCACGTGGTCGTCCAGATCCCGCTTGTAGAAGACTCCCTCGTTCCAATGTCGCGACTCACCGCCGAAGGCGTCGTAGTGTGCGCAACTTTTGTCTACAGCCCGGCGCAGGCCATCATCGCCGCCAAAGCGGGCGCGGCCGCGGTGCAGGTGACGCTGGATGATCTGGAGCGATACGGTCAGCCGGGGACCCGAACCGTCGCGGAGATAAAAAGCGCCCTCGAAACGGGCGAAGAGGAGTGCGATGTCATCGCGGCATCGCCCCTGTCCTCCGTCCAGTTTGCCGAGTGCGCGCTCGCGGGCACAGACATCATCTGTCTCACCCCGGACATACTCAAGCAATTGGTGGTGCATCCATTGAGTGATCGCGGCGTCGACCGCTTTCTGAATGCACTCGCCAAACGACCCAGGACGCGCGTCAGCACATGAGGCTTCTCTCTATGCGCTGGTTGCTTGCGGTCGCCACCGTTGCCTGTCAGGGTGCGTCGAGTGCACCGTCTTCGGCGCAATCGCGTGCTGCGACTACGGACGCGGTCAGCAGTTCGCGACAGACAGCTATAACACAGGCAGTGGCACGCGTGGCGCCGTCCGTTGTCACCGTCCAGACCCAGGTGATCGAGCAGGTCCCTGCCGATGTGTACGAACAATTCTTCGGCGGACGCTCCGGGCAGCGAACTGCCGCGGGACTTGGCTCCGGCTTCATCGTCCGGTCCGATGGCGCGATCCTGACGAACGCCCACGTCATCGCCGGAGCAACCCGGATCTCGGTGGCAATGAAGGACGGCACCACCTACCCTGCTCGCTTGGTAGGAGTCGATGAGGCCAACGATCTCGCCGTTCTGAAAATCGACGCAAAGAATCTTCCCGTCGCACCTCTTGGCTCCTCGAGCAGCCTGCTGATCGGGGAGTGGGCGATCGCCATCGGGAATCCATACGGTTTCATTCTCGCCAACACCGAGCCGAGCGTTACGGTCGGCGTCGTCAGTGGCACTGGGCGAAACCTGGCCGGCCAAAGCGAGGGTGCGGGCGTTTACGTGGACATGATCCAGACCGATGCGTCGATCAATCCCGGCAATTCCGGCGGGCCGCTGGTGAACGCTTTGGGCGAAGTCATCGGTGTTAACAGCTCGATTTTTTCACCGAGCGGCGGTTCGGTCGGAATCGGATTCGCAATTCCCATCAACCGCGCCAAGCGTGTCTCCGAGGATTTGCTGGCTCACGGCGTGGTGCGGCATCCATGGATCGGTTTGCAGCCAGTGTTATCGCGCGCTCCCGGCGCGACCGGGCCCAACACCGGCGTCCTCGTCGGATCCGTGGTCCCGGGGTCACCGGCCGCACGCGCGGGGATCCAGGCGGGCGACGTGATCGTCCGTTCCCGAAATCGAACACTCCACAATCCGTACGACTGGTACGCAGAGCTCCTGGAGCTGGAAGTCGGCCAGAGTGACTCGATCGTGATCAGGCGCGGCGGCCGCGAGATTCCGGCGACTGTCGCCGTCGTCGACCTGCCCGACGTCAACGCTCCGCGCGTCACCGTCCTTAGCGAGATAGAGCTCATCACGCTCACCGCGCCGATTCGCGCGCAGTATCAGGTGCAAAGTCGTCAGGGCGCACTGGTGAACCGGGTAAGCGACCGCGTGCAGCAGCAGATCGGACTTCAGTCCGGCGACGTGATCGTACAGATCAATCAGACGCCGATATCGAACGCCGAAGCCGTCAACCGGATTCTCACGACCTATGGTCGCGGTGGTCTCAGGATGTATTTCGAACGAGCCGGACGCATTTACGCCACTGAATTCAGCCTGCAATAGTGTCGACAACCAGATATAGCTCGCCTCTCGCTGAGCGATACGCATCCGATGCGATGCTTGAGCTGTGGTCCCCGGCCACGCGTCACGGGCTCTGGCGACGGCTGTGGCTCGCGCTCGCTGAATCTGAGCGCGAGCTCGGCGTGGATATTCCCGACGAAGCGATCAGGCAGATGCGCGGGCATCTGGACGATATCGATTTCGGCGCGGTCGCGTCGTACGAGAAAAGATTCCGCCACGACGTAATGGCTCACGTTCACGCTTTCGGAGACATGGCGCCGGCCGCCAAGCCATTCATTCATCTTGGCGCGACGAGCGCATTCGTCACCGATAACGCAGATCTGATTCTGATGCGGAGCGGCCTAGACATTCTCCGCGGGCGCGTTCTCGATGTGCTGCGCTCATTGGCAACCTTTGCCGAGAAGTGGCGGGATCGGCCTACGCTCGGCTACACGCATCTACAGCCGGCTCAGCTCACGACCGTCGGCAAACGCGCGACGCTCTGGATGCAGGATCTGGTGCTCGACCTCGCGGATCTCGATTACCGGCGGCGCACGCTTCCCTTCCGAGGGGTGAAGGGCACGACAGGGACGCAGGCGAGCTTCCTCGAGATCTTCGACGGTGATCACGAGAAGGTCAGGCGTCTCGATCGCATTGTCACTGAAAAGATGTCCTTCTCCGCTCCGCTGCCTGTCACGGGCCAGACCTACACCAGGAAGCTCGACGCATTTGTGCTTGGCGTTGTGGCCGGCATCGCAGCGAGCGCCGCGAAGTTCAGCAGCGACGTTCGGATGCTCCAGTCGTTCGGCGAGATCGAGGAGCCCTTCGAGAGCGAGCAGGTCGGTTCATCAGCGATGGCGTACAAGCGCAACCCGATGCGAGCCGAGCGGATCTCGTCGCTCGCGCGCTTCGTCAATTCGCTGGAGAGCAACGCGAACCAGACACACTCGGTGCAATACTTCGAGCGGACACTGGACGACAGCGCAAATCGACGCCTTGTTATTCCGGAAATGTTTCTCGCCACCGATGCGATACTTCTATTGATGGCAAACATCGCCCGGGGCCTCGAGGTTCATCCGGCGGTCATCGAGCGTCGCATTGCGGCGGAGCTGCCTTTCATGGCAACGGAGGAGCTGATCGTGCGCGCGGTTCGCGCCGGCGGTGACAGACAGGTCGCCCACGAGACAATCAGAAAACACAGCCAGGCAGCTTCCCGAGCGATGAAGGATGGAGTCGCGAACAACGACCTTCTCGATCGTTTGGCGGCCGACAAATCTTTCGGCGTCAGGCTCAAGGATATGGAAGGCGCGCTCAAGCCGGAGCGATTCGTCGGACGCGCACCGCAGCAAGTCGACGAGTTCCTGCGTGACGTACTGACTCCGATCTTTGCCGGCGACACAGCTCACTCGGAGCGTGTAGAGGAGCTCAAGGTTTGATGCTGATGCAAGCGAGCTCGCTGCCGTTGAAAGCGTTCCGCCGCGGCAAGGTGCGCGACGTCTATGAAGTCGACGCCGATCGCCTGTTGCTCGTCGCCACCGATCGCGTCAGCGCCTTTGATGTCGTGATGAATGAGACGATTCCACACAAAGGTGCCGTGCTGACGCAGATCACGGCCTGGTGGCTCCGGCAGCTCGAGCCGCGGATAAAGCATCACATGCTGTCTGCAAATATTTCCCGGATCGTTCAGGACGTACCCGCGCTGCGCGACTATGAACAGGAGCTTGCGGGGCGGGCAATGCTTTGCCGACGATCCACGGTTTTCCCGATCGAATGCGTCGTGCGCGGCTATCTCTCCGGATCTGCGTGGAAGGAGTACGTGGAGAGAGGCACCCTGGCCGGCGAGCCTTTGGCCGGCGGGCTGCGCGAATCGGACCGTCTCGACCCGCCGATCTTCAGCCCCGCTACGAAAGCCGACGAGGGTCACGACGAGAACATCACGATCAACCGCATGCGGTCAGTTGTCGGCGACGCCGCTGCCGCGGAGCTCGAGCGATTGTCGCGAGAGGTCTACGAGTCCGGACGCCGCATCGCCGCCGAGCGCGGCATCATCATCGCCGACACGAAATTCGAATTTGGAAGCGTTGCCACCACTGGGAGAAACCCCCAATCGACTGTTATATTAGTGGATGAAGTGCTCACACCAGACAGCTCGCGTTTCTGGCCTGCTGACCGCTATGAGCCGGGGCACGGTCAGCCCAGCTTCGACAAGCAGCCGCTGCGCGATTATCTCGACGCGGAAAAACGAGCTGGAAGGTGGAATGGCAATTATCCTCCGCCGCCGCTTCCGAAAGACGTGATCGACGCAACGAGCGCACGCTATCTCGACATCTACCGTCGACTGACGGGACACACACTCGACCCCAACGGCACAAATTGAACTTCGCGCGCGAAGGGCTCCTCTTCATTGCAATTGCCGCCATCATCGCGATCGGCGCATTCGGGTTCGCAATCAGCAGGCGCTCGTGGGGGCTTTGGCTCGCCGCCTTCGTGCTGCTACTGCTCGCGCTCTGGGTTGCGTATTTCTTTCGGGATCCCGAGCGTACGGGCCAGCGCGGACCTTCCCTCGTCGTGTCGCCCGCCGACGGCAAGCTGATCATGGTCACCGAGGTCGAGGAGCCGAACTTCATTAAAGGTCGCGCCCTCAGACTCTCGATCTTCATGAATGTCTTCAACGTCCACGTCAACCGGTATCCAGTCGATGGCGCGGTGAAGTACGTCCACTACAACGAGGGAAAGTTCTTCAACGCCGCGGCCGAGAAGTCGAGTCTGGAGAACGAGCAGATGTCGGTCGGCATAGACACTGGCAGGTATCCAATACTCGTTCGTCAGATCGCCGGCCTCATCGCTCGACGGATCGTCACCTACAGCAAGGTCGGGCAGCACGTCAGACAGGGCGATCGGATGGGAATGATCCGATTCGGCTCACGTGTCGACGTCTTTATTCCGGTAGGCTCGAAGATTGTCGCCAAGCTCGGCGACGTCACAACCGCTGGCGTCACGATTCTG
>JBJMOT010000048.1:0-27852 GCA_045803585.1 Gemmatimonadaceae bacterium | reverse complement strand
GGCGCAGATCAGCACCTTCGATCAGAACGGCTGGTCGCTTGCGGACATCCCAAACGGCGAGAAGCTGATTTCGAGTCTCACCAGTGACGATTTGCGGAACGCGGCCGTGAAGTATCTGCGCACCGATAATTATGTGCGTGTGTCGCTGTACCCGGAGAATTTCTCGGGCGCCCAAAACAGGTAACAGCTTCAATGGACGACTCACTCTACTTCACTGAGCAGCATCTCGCGGTCCGCAACATGGTCCGCGAATTCGCGCGCAGCGAGGTAGCGCCGGTCGCTGCGGAGCTCGATGCCAAAGCCGAGTTCCCGTGGGAGAACGTCAGAAAGATGGGCGAGCTCGGTCTCCTCGGAATTCCATGGCCCGAAGACCTCGGCGGAGCCGGGCTGGATACGCTGAGTTACATGATCGTCATCAATGAGATGGCGAAGGTCGATGCATCGCACGCGATCACGATTTCAGCGCACACGACCCTCGGCACGTCGCCGATCGTGAACTTCGGGACCACGGCACAGAAAAAACGCTACGTCCCCCTTCTGGCAAGCGGGAAGGTGCTTGGTGGTTTCGGCCTGACCGAGCCCAGCGCGGGAAGCGATGCCGCGAGCACGCGAACAACGGCGGTTCGCAAAGGATCCCACTACCTCCTCAATGGCAGCAAAATCTTCATCACCCACGGCGGGGTTGGCGAGATCTTTGTCGTCACCGCCGTAACGACGCCAGGCCAGGGTACGAAAGGCATCAGCTCGTTCATCGTAACCAAGGAAGCGAGCGATCTGGAGAAGGCAGGTGCAATTGGCCACGACGACAGTCTTCCCAGGCTTTCCGGTTTCCGCGCCGGTAAGAAAGAAGACAAACTCGGGTGGAGAGCCTCGGACACCAGATCGCTCATTTTCGAGGACGTCGAAGTTCCGGCGGAGAATCGTCTTGGAGAAGAAGGAGAGGGTTTCAACAATTTCATGCGGACCCTCGATTCCGGTCGCGTCGGAATCGCCGCGCTCTCGCTGGGAATTGCTGAGGGCGCGTTCGAGCAGTCGCTTCGTTACGCCACTCTGCGAAAGCAGTTCGGTCAGGCCATCGCCAACTTTCAGGGAATTCAGTTCCAGCTCGCCGATATCGCGACCGAGATCGAAGCCGGGAAACACCTCATGTTCCACGCCGCCTGGCTGGCGCAGAATAAGCAGCCCTTCAGCAAGCAGGCCGCTATCGCCAAACTCTACTGCTCCGAGCTGGCAATGCGCACGACGATCAAGGCGATCCAGATTCACGGCGGTTATGGGTACACGAAGGAATATCCGGTCGAGCGCATGTTCCGCGACGCCAAGATCTGCGAGATCGGAGAAGGGACATCCGAGATTCAGCGGATGGTCATCGCCCGCAACCTTTTGAAAGAGCTGGCTGATTGACCTACTCCGAGGTTGCCAAGCGGCTAAGACTCCCGCTGGGCTTTGTACTTGGGATCGCCTATCTGATTTTTGCCCGGCCGACTCTGCTGACTCTGGCGGTAGGCGGCGCGATCGCGTTTATCGGCGTGCTGATCCGCGCCTGGGCTTCCGGGCACATCTCCAAGAACGAGCGGCTGGCGACCACCGGACCATACGCCCACACCCGAAACCCGCTGTACTTCGGCAGCTTCATGATTGCGGCCGGTTTCGCCATCGCCGCCCACTGGGCGTTGCTGCTTCTCGTCGTCGCCTTTTTCGTCCTCATCTACGCCCC
Source organism: Gemmatimonadaceae bacterium (assembly GCA_045803585.1). Lineage (GTDB taxonomy): Bacteria > Gemmatimonadota > Gemmatimonadetes > Gemmatimonadales > Gemmatimonadaceae > UBA4720. Next base: position 26,135 of record JBJMOT010000048.1, on the reverse strand, counting down.
CACGATGCAGCGGGAACGCGCCAACATCGCGGGGCGATTTCCCGAGGCATATGAGGCCTATGCCGCGAACGTGCCCGCATTTGTGCCAAGGCCCACGCCCTGGAAGGCAACCCACGGGGACGAGGAAGGCGGCTTTAGCCTCGACCTCTACATGAAGCACGGCGAGTGGAAGGCCGGGCTGACTTTCGTTCTGGTGATGGGGTGGCTCATCTACAGGACCGTGACCGGAATCTGACTGGGCCGTCACATAACTGCTGGACGATAGCCACACGACTCGGCAAGAGCCGCAACGCGTAAGTCGTTGTCGTCGTTGCGGAAACAGCCCTTGTTCCCGTAGATTGTCCGCACTGACTGTTGCTCCGTGTGCATGAGGAATCAGCGCGACTCGCTGGTCCTGGACACATGGATTACGGAGCGCTGATGGTGAATGCCCTTCGAAATTCATAACGCGGCCCTGTAACACGACCGCGCATACTTTTTTGGAACCGTTTCAGACCTCGCCCGCCGAGTCGCCGGGTGATGGGTGAAACGGGGAGCAATGAAAAGAGAAATCCTCATTAACGCGGCCGCGCGTGAAACGCGGATCGCGATTCTGGAGGACGGGAAGCTCGTTGAGCTCCTCGTCGACCGTCCAGACAACCGACGCATGGTCGGTGACATTTATTTAGGCCGGGTTGACGCAGTACTCCCCGGAATTCAGGCAGCCTTCGTCGATATCGGTACCGAGAAGAGCGCCTTCCTCCATTCCTCAGATCTCGTCAGAGAGACCGCCGAAGAGGCGGAAGACGAAGACGAGGACGACGACGACGATAGCGACGAGCCACCCGAAAAGAAGAATGGTAACGGCAACGGCGGGAACGGCCGCCGCGCGAAGGCTCCGCTGATTCAGGAAGCCCTCAAGCGTGGTCAGGAGATCCTGGTTCAGGTCTCCAAGGAGCCGATCTCTACCAAGGGGCCGAGGGTCACAGCTCAGATCTCTCTGGCTGGCCGTTTCCTCGTTTATATCCCCGACTCATCGAAGGTGGGAGTCAGCCGCAAGATCGGATCATCCGCCGAGCGCGCCAGGTTGAAAGAGCAGGTCCAGTCGGTGCTCCCAGATAAGTCGGGCGGGGTGATCGTCCGAACTGTAAGCGAAGACGTGACGCCGGAGATGCTCGATCGCGAGCTCAAGAGCCTCATGTCCCAGTGGAAGAAGATCAAGCGGAAGACCCACTTTCAGAAGGCGCCATCGCTGGTCAACCGAGAGAGCGGACTGACTCGCGGGCTGGTTCGCGACATTTTCAGCGATAAAGTTGATAGCCTGACGGTGGACTCGAAGCAGGTCTACAATGAAATCGCCACCTACCTGAAAGACATCGCGCCCGATCTCATTGCCCGAGTAAAGCTCCATGAGTCGCAGGTGCCTTTGTTCGATACCGCGGACATCGAAGAAGAAATCCGGGACATCTTCAAGCGGCGCTGCGACCTTCCTTCCGGTGGGTATCTGATCGTCGAACCCACCGAGGCGCTCGTTTCGGTCGATGTCAATTCCGGCCGCTACACCGGCAAGAAGGACCCCGAGAAGACCGTTCTGCGCACCAACATGGAAGCCGCGCAGGAAGTCGCTCGACAGCTCCGGCTCCGCGACGTCGGCGGGATCATCGTCTGCGACTTCATCGATATGGAGACGAAGGCGAACCGCGACCGGGTTCTACAGGAGCTGAGACAGCACCTCTCACGGGACCGGGCTCGAACAAAAGCCTTCGCGGTGAGCGATCTCGGCCTCATCGAGATGACGCGCCAGCGGGTTCGGCAGAGTCATTATCAGTCGTCAACCGAAGCCTGCCCCACGTGCAGCGGAACCGGACGTGTGCTCACGCCCGAAACCATCGTTCGCCGCATGGAGCGGTCGGTGAAGCGGATGGCCGTCGAGGGTCGCCGCGACAATCTGCTGGTGAAGCTGCACCCGGACGTCGCGATGTACGTTCTCGAACAAGAGCGAGACCTGGCGCAGAAACTTCAGAAGGCGGCAAACTTCTCGCTCGAGTTCCGCGACGATCCGTTGCTCAAGCCCGACGAGTTCAAGCTCGTCGTGAAAGCGCAGGGCAGGGATGTCACCCAACAATACGCGATCGCGTAGGGTTGACCGGCGCTCCTTACGAGGCTAATTTCCAAGGCTAATCTGCACCACTTAACAGAAGCAGCGACCATGACTTACGCGATCATCAGAACCGGCGGCAAGCAGTTCAAAGCCGAAGCCGGAAAAACAATCAGAATTCCGACGCTCGTTGGCGATGCTGGCTCCAAGGTCACCTTCGACGATGTCATCCTCGGCTCCGATGGTGACAAACGCCACGTCGGCGCACCGGCGATCAAGGGCGCAAGCGTGACCGGCGAGATCGTCAAGCACGGCAAGGGTGAGAAGATCGTCGTCTTCAAGCACAAGCGCCGCAAAAACTACGCGAAAAAGCAGGGCCATCGGCAGGCGTTCACCGAGGTCCGCATCAAGGATATCGCTTTCGGCAAGAAGAGCGGGGGAGAGAAGTAATGGCTCATAAAAAAGGTGTAGGCTCGTCGCGCAACGGCCGCGACAGCAACCCGCAGTATCGCGGTGTCAAGAAGTTCGGCGGTGAAAAGGTCGTCGCCGGCAATATCATCGTCCGTCAGTGCGGTACGAAATGGCACCCAGGTCGCAACGTCGGCCTCGGCAGCGATTTCACCATTTATTCTCTGATCGACGGTGTCGTGAAGTTCGAGCACAAGAGCCGCGCGCGTTACAAGGTGAGCGTTTATCCCGATGTAGAGACCAGCGCCGCGTAAGTTCGCGGTGCGCGGTTCGGCGCGTATTAGAGAAGAAAAAAGCCCCGAGAGGGGCTTTTTTGTTTGCCAACCGCGAAGCGCGACTACATACTGAAACGTCAGGACGCGCTTTTGCGTACGAACGGATGTAGCATCCCTTACGCGAGAAGACGATGGCAATACTCGACAGACTGAAACAGGAGCTGGACCGCGCCGGAAAAGTGGCGCAGGACGCCTTCGATGACGGGAAGACCCGGCTCGAAGCTTTTCGTACCCGGCAGCTAGCCGACAAGGCGGCACAATCCCTCGGCTATGCCGTTTATCGCGCCCGGAAGAGCGGAAGCGACCTCGACGCCGCCACATACGATCGTTTACGTGCCACCTTAGAAACGCATGACACTGAAGCGGCACGCCTGGAGGCCGAGATCGAGCTTCGCCGGCAGCAATCCGCCGCGTCGCGCTCGACAGGTAGTACCGCATCTGGCGAAACCGCGTCGAGTAGCGCAGATTACCCGAGTTCGCCGAGTTAGGTGGACGCTGATCCCAAAAAAAAGCTCCCGCTTGCCGGCGGGAGCTTTTTTTTGCTTGCGACCCTGTCGAATCTACGGCGTCGGGGTGTTGTGGGTTCCGGGCAGATTGCGATACCGCTCGACCAGCATGTCCTGACGTGTCTTGTCGTTGTATTCGCGTCCTCGCACAAAAACATGCTCGGCGCGGGTGGTGAACTCGAACGGATCGCCGCTCCAAATGACGACATTGCCTTCGCGCCCAGCCTGAAGTGAGCCGACTCGATCAGCAGCGCCGAAGATCTCGGCGGGGCCGAGGGTGACAGCTCGCAGTGCGTCGTCCCACGTCATACCGTAAGCGACCGCGTTTCCTGCTTCCTGTTTAATGTTGCGAACGTTGAATGCTTCTTCGTCGCCACCCCCGGCGTTGCCGATGAGGGCAACCGACACTCCGGCTTTACGAAGCAGGCCCGCATTTTCCTGACGTTGACCAAGTTTTTCGAAACCGTCGGGAATGTTGTTCTCCGCGCCGGTGAGGACAGGAATACGTGCGGCGGCGAGCTTGTCCGCCATCATCCACGCCTCTGCGCCGCCACCGACAATGAGCTTGATATTGAATTCTTTGGCGAGCCGCATCGCCGCGTCGATATCGGACTCGCGATCGACGCTGACGAGTAGAGGGAGACGTCCCTCGACTACCGGGATCATGGCTTCGAGATCGAGTCTACTCGTGGAGAAATCACGCGTCTGAGCCCGGTCGAATGCATCGCGGTGAGCTTGGAAATACCTGGTGTCCTCGAGGATCTCGCGCAGCTTAACGATCACCTCGCCCCGCGAGCCCAAGCCTGCTTCCTGGGCACCGCCGATTTCTGCGACCATCGCCACCGGCGCCTTGATGACCATATCGGTTGTGGTTCCCGGCACGACATCGACCAGCGCGGCTTGCCCGGAGATCAGTCCACCCGTTGGTATAACTACGAAGCTGGTGACACCCTCTTTGCGGGCGGGTGCCAGCAGCACTGAATTCGGATTCAGTCCCTCCCACACCGTGAATGCCGCGGCAATGTTGTCCTTCCCGCGAGCACTCATGTCACGGGTATTGTTGACCGCGGAGACCTCCTGAACACCCAGTTGAGTCGCGGCATCGACGAAGCCGGGGGTTACGATCTTTCCGGTCGCGTCAATTCTCTGGGCGCCCGCCGGCACAGCTACATTCGCGCCGACTGCGGAAATCTTCCCGTTAGTGATGACGACGGTGCCGTTCTCGATCACCGGTCCGCTCACGGGGTAGACCTTGCCGCCCGTGATCGCGATTGTCTGTGCATTCGCGTCGTGCGTCACAAGTGCGACAAGACAAAGGCCGGCCGCGACGCTGATTCTGAAGATGTATGATTTCATAGTTAGTTCCGGTTGAACGGTACGAATCCGAGCTCGAAGTCGGTGCGCCACTGCTCGCTTGGATCGAGTCGATCGTAGAGCAGCGCGCCGTCAATCCAAACCTTCTCGGGTTTGGAGTAGACACTGAATGGATCGCCCGTCCACAGAATGACGTCCGCATTCTTACCCGCTTCGAGTGATCCAATCTTGTCGTCCAGACCAAGCGCCCAGGCGGGATTTATCGTGAGCCACTTGATCGCCTGATCTTCGCTCACCGGCAACCCGATCTCGGCGCCCGCTTCCATCGCCTTTGCGGCTTCCTGGTTCAACCGTTGCGACCCCGACGGATCGTCAGAGTGAACGATTACCCGCGCACCGGCATTGTTGACTAGCGCCATGTTCGCCTTTACCGCATCAAGCGCTTCCATCTTGAAGTCACCCCAATCCGCCCAGATCGAAGCGCCGATGTCTTCCTTCTTCAGCAGGTCGGCGATCTTGTAGGCTTCCACGCCATGATGGAACGAGCGGATCTTGTAGCCGAACTCATGGGCGATGTCGATCATCTGCGCCATTTCGTCGGCTCTGTAGCAGTGATTGTGGACGAGAATATTCCCGCGCAGAACTTCGGCGAGCGTCTCGTTAGCCAGATCGCGGGTTGGCGGATCGCCCTTGTGATCCGCGTTCCACTTGTCCCACTTGCGGCGATATTCGACCGCTCTGATCCACGCCGCGCGGTAACCGGCGACGTTACCCATTCGCGTCGACGGGCCGCCTCGGCTTCCATAAACCCGCTTAGGATTTTCGCCGCAGGCCATCTTGAGTCCGTACTTCGCGCCAGGAAACTTCATCGCCTGCACCGTGCGTCCGGGAACGACCTTGAGTACGACGCTCCGACCGCCGATGAGATTCGCTGATCCTGGCAGCACCTGGAGAGTGGTCACGCCGCCGGCGAGGTTCCGGGGAAACTGCGGATCCTGAGGCCAGACTGAATGCTCGGCCCAGACCTGCGGAGTCGTCGGATTCGTTGCTTCGTTTCCATCACTCAGCGCATTCCCGCCAGGCGCCGCGTAGACGCCAAGGTGAGAATGGTCATCGATGATTCCCGGCGTGACGTACTTTCCACCACCGTCGATCACCAGCGCGTCAGACGGCGCATCCACCGTAGCGCCGACAGCGACGATTTTCCCATTCTGCATAAGGATGGCGCCGTTCCTGATAAGAGGACCGGCTGCGGTGAGCAGGTTCACATTGCGGATCACCGTAGTGCGCGACGCGAACGGAACGTAGGTGCTGGGGAATGGGTCGGCGTTGGGAACCGATGTGCCGCCGCGAGCGACGTCCGCTTGCGCGGAATCGCGGGGCGCCGGTTTCGACGTGGTCTGAGGGGAAGCGGACGCACAAGCTCCGACTCCTATCAGCAGGAGACAGCGTAAAGCTCGCATTTGCAGGGTCTTCCTCCGAAGAAGGACTATGGGGCGCAATAAAATAGCGCAGTTACCACTTGAATGTCGCGAGCTCCGCGATGAGATCGGTGCAGATTCCATCAACTCCGATCCGTCTCAGGGTTTCCCAGTGTTCGGGTTCATTTGCGGTCCAGGCAATGACGCGCGCATCAATGGAATGTGCGCGGGAGACGAGCTCCTCATCGATAAAGGACACCTCCTGCCAGAGGTCCTCAGCTCCGGTGGCGATGAGCGCCTGAATGGGGTCCACATGACGAGCTACCTGCAGCACACCGGTCCTTACGACGGGGAAGATGCTCTTCACGGTTTTGACAATGCGGTGATCGAAGGAATGAATGGCGCAATCGACGTTGTGTTCTCGAATCTCGCGGACGACGAGCGGCTCGATTGCCGGCGCTTTTATTTCGACGTAGACCGTCACGTCGCCCCGGATCGCGTCGAGAACTTCGGCCAGAGTCGGGATCTCAATATCCTGATCCAGCCGCAATTTCCTGACATCGGTGGCTGACAGCAACGCGATTCGACGGGGCGGAAGTCCCGGGGCGTTCATTTCCGCGTCATGGTGTACAACCAGGACACCATCGCTTGTGCCATGCACATCCAGCTCGATCGCCTGGGCGCCCAGCTCGATGGCACGAAGGAACGCGGGTATGGAGTTCTCAGGCAGCGTCTGGTGCGCGCCGCGGTGGGAGATGATTTCCGGCGATCGCCGGCGTCCTGAATTCAGGCGTTCCTCGGAGGTAGCTTTGGGCACGATGAGCGCGAAGCTATGAATGTGAGCTTGCGGGGTCAATCAACATTAACGGCAGCTGTCCGGAAGCGTCTACCTAACGAGGCTCCATGACGCCAAGCCCCGAAACACGGCACGACGAAACCGATATGGAGCTGATTAACCGCTGGAAGGCCGGTGATGGCCGGGCTGCCACGCGGCTGGTGGGGCGGCATTCGCAGGCATTGGCGCGTTTCGCGGCAAGCGCTGGGGAGCGGGACGGTATCGAGGAACTGGTGCAGGATACGTTCGTACGCGCGTTCGCTTCGCTCGATTCGTTTCGGGGCGAGAGTTCGCTCAGAACGTGGCTCTTTACGATCGAACGGAGGCTGATGCTCGATCGGCGCAGAGCGGAGAAGCGCAGCAGGCAAACCGTTCCAGTTCAGGAGTCGGATCAGGTTAGTGAGTACGGCGCTCTCGATGGATTGATCGCCGAGGAAGCACAGGAGAGGGTGAGACAATCGCTGGAGGCATTGTCGCCGACGCAGCGAGAGGTTTTCACCTTGAGGGTTCAACAGGGATTGTCGTACAAGGAGATTGCCGAAGTGGTTGGCAGCACTGAGGGAGCAGCCCGGGTGCACTACCACAACGCGATCCAGACGGTAAAGGAGTTTCTGAAAGATGAATAAATGTGTGGATGCCGAACTCCAGGAATTGCTTCCCGATCTTCTTCACGAGTCTCTCGACGGTGGAACGAGACAGCGCGTTGAGGCGCATCTTGCCGCGTGTGAGAGCTGCAAAGAGGATCTGGAAGTCCTGCGCACCGTGAAGGGTGCGGCGGTCTTTGCGCCGACGATCGATGTCGATGGTATCGTGCGTCAGATTCCACCGCATCGGATGATCGTACCCAGCGTCGAGAAGCCCAAGCGCACCAGAATGGTGTCGTGGCTGGTTGCCGCGGTATTTGCTTTGGCGGTAGTCGGTGGCGGAGGGTTAGTTGTATTGAAAGAGTCCCCTCCTTCCAAATCGGTTGCCAGCTCGATTATAGCGGCACCTGACGCTCAGGTCGGGGCAGTTGTTCCACGGCCGGATTCGATTGTTTTTGTGCCCGCAGATCCTGCCATCAAATCGAGCCCAAGTGATGCGGCACCCAGTGCGGCGCCGACGCTCGCTCTGGCGAGCTCCGCGGACCTTGCTTCTCTTAGCGACGGTGATCTCGTTCAACTCATGGACGACATGGATAACTTCGATGCGCTTCCGGCGGCGGAGCCAGAGCCGGTTATTGCGGTGGACAGCGGCGACAGTCTTTGATCATGATTAATCCGATGAACCGCGCCCTCCGCTTTGTCGTAGCGCTGACGCTTACTGCTTCGCCTGTGTTGGCCCAGGCGAGTAAACCGACCGCGGCCGCGGACAGGCCGGCGCTCGAGCAACAGTTTCGCGTCCGCGTGGCGAGGCTGGCACAGCAGCGAATCGGCCTCACCGATGCGCAGATGACCCAGCTCCAGCAATCCAACGCCCGTTTTGGTCCGCGCCTGAATCAGATCGCGACGCAGGAGCGCGAGACGAGGCGACAGCTCCGTTCAGAATTGACGTCCACCGCCGAGCCGAATCAACAGCATGTCGGCAGTCTGCTCGACGCTTCGTTACAGCTGCAAAAGCAGCGTATCGAGCTCGTCGAAGAGGAGCAGAAGGATCTCGCGCGTTTCATGACGCCGGTGCAGCGCGCGCGATACATCGCGCTTCAACAGCAGTTCAGACGCCGCGCCGACGAGCTCACCCGAAAGAATCAGGGTGGAGCGAAAGGTGGCCGGGCCGGGCCAAGAAACATTCGGTAAATTCTCCCGGAGTGCCTGGCCCTCGATGATCATTCGAGGGCTTCTTTTTTGCCTTCGATCGTGGAATGCCGACCTTCGCGCACCATCTCACCAGCCTGTTGCAGACATACACATACCCGGTGTTACTGACGCTGGTGCTCCTGGAAAGCCTCGGCATTCCGCTTCCCGGGGAAATCGCTCTCGTGACCGCGGCGGCATATGCGTCGCACGGGCACATCTCCATTTATATCGTCATCGCCCTGGCTGCGATCGGGGCAATCGTCGGCGGCGTCCTCGGCTACTGGATTGGTATCAGAGGCGGTCTGCCGTTGATTGCGCATTACGGCGGGTACGTCGGCGTTCGGAGGTCGCACATTGCCAAGGCTCACGAGTTCTTTGAAAAGAACGGCGGCAAGACGATTTTGTTCGGACGCTTTATTGCGTTCCTGCGCACCTTTGCACCTCTTCTCGCAGGCGCAGCCTGTATGTCCTTCTCCAGATTCGTGACGTACAATGCACTAAGCAGTGTGATCTGGGCGATCGTGTTCGGGTGGCTTGGATACTATTTTGGACACGATCTGCCGCTCCTCGAGTCTTATATTTCCCGAGTCAGCCTGTTCCTTCTGGCCGCACTTGCGATTGCGATCCCGATGTTTATAGCGTGGAAACGGCGCCGATCTGCTTCAAGGCCTGCGACACTCGGAAAGTAACGCTTGCTTTAGACGTCTAAGTCGCGATAATAGCCGCCCTTGCCTTACCCCAAAAAACAGAACCCGCTGAGGAAGCCGATGAAGAACGACCGCGCCAGTGCGGAGCATGGACCGGGGTGTATCTCCAGTGCTGTCAAGACGGCACCAGAGCCTCGCACTGTCGCCGAGATGTATTTAGACCTGCTCAAAAAAAATCTGACCAGAGCTATCTCGGCAAAGGAGTATGAGCGGCACACCTTACGGCCAAGCGGTGTTTGGCGCCGTTCGATGCATACAGTCATCAACGGAACACTTGCGCAGCTGAACCTGGAGCTGGTTCGAGTTGTTCGATCTGGTCCCGAGGATTACATCGAGTCGGGGCATGAAGCACGCAATCGGGTCGAGGACGCTGAAACGATGTTAGGTACGCGCCAGCTCGACCAGATGCAGTTCTGTATCAACGACGTCTGCGAACGCGGGATTCCAGGCGACGTACTCGAGGCAGGTGTCTGGCGAGGAGGTATGACGGTTTTCATGAGGGGGGTCCTGAAGGCGCGAGGAGACACTCTGAGACGCGTGTGGGTGGCGGACTCCTTCGCCGGATTGCCCAGGCCGCAGGGCGCTCACAACTCGTTTGGTTGGCAAGCCGGTCAAATGGCCGTGTCGCTCGACGACGTCAAAGCCAATTTCATGCGCTATGGCCTGCTGGACGAGCAGGTGATGTTCGTCAAGGGCTTTTTCGACGAAACGTTACCCGCGGCTTCGATACCTGCGCTCTCGGTCTTGCGCGTTGACGCCGACCTGTACGAATCCACGCTTACCGTCCTCAAGAACCTATACCCCAGACTGTCGGTTGGCGGGTACGCTGTTTTTGACGATTATCTGAATCTCGCAGACTGCCGGAAGGCCGTCGATGAATACCGAAAGGATCACGGGATCGCCGACACGATTACAAGCATCGACTCGCGGGCTGTCTTCTGGAAAAAGACGTGACCGGCGAAGCTGACGACGGATTAAATTGAGATCATGCCCGGGTGGCGGAATCGGTAGACGCAGGGGACTCAAAATCCCCCGGCCTATGGCCTTACGAGTTCGAGTCTCGTCCCGGGTACTGCTCGCACCACACGAACGTCGGCATGCTTCCTGTACATCTCGATCCCAAATCAGCTAAGAGGACGAGATGAAGTCGAACTCCCAGCATCAAAAGGACGCGATCACCACCGACCAGAAATTCAGGGCGGACGACGAGCACATCCACGAAGCCGACAAGCGCCACCTGAAGGAATCGGAAGAACATCCCAACGTGATTCCGACCAAGGGGAAGAGATCAAAAGTCGAGCGCGACCAAGAGGACTGAAGCTGGTCGTCTTCAGTGGCAGTTCTTTCTTACGCCACCCGAGATGTAGGCTGCTCCCTCGGTCCGATCGCCGGCACTGGTCTACCACGGGCACGCGCGTATAGCCGGCGCGAAAGATTTCTCGTCCGCTCGGGCAGCTCGTCGAAGTAAGTGTAGAACACCGGCGTCACGTAAAGTGTGACGAGCTGCGAGAACGCAAGGCCGCCGACCACGGCGATACCCAAGGGACGTCTGGATTCCGCGCCTGCGCCACGGCCGAGCGCGATCGGCAGCGTCGCCATCAATGCCGCCATCGTCGTCATCATGATCGGGCGGAATCTCACCACGGCGGCTTCGACGATCGCCTTGGCTGGCGGGATGTGTTCGCTGCGCTCAGCCTCGAGAGCGAAATCGATCATCATGATGGCGTTCTTCTTTACGATGCCAACCAGCAATATCAATCCGACGAATCCGTAGACGTCGAGAGGCATTTGGAAAATCCAGAGCGCGATCAAAGCACCAAATGCGGCGAACGGCAAACCCGTAAGAATCGTCGCCGGGTGAATGAAGCTCTCGTACAGAACGCCCAGCACCATGTAGATAACGAAGATTGCGAGAATGAGTAGAGCGAGCAGGCCCTGCTGACTCGCCTGGAACGCCTGCGCTGTTCCCGAGAAGCTCGTGGTAATGGCTGCCGGAACTGTCGACGCCGCCGCTGCCTCGACGGCGGCCGTCGCCTCCCCCAGCGCAACACCTGGTTTGGTGTTGAACGACAACGTGACTGACGGAAGCTGGCCCGAATGGGTGATGGATAGGGGTCCCACGTTCTGGCTCAGGTTCGCAACAGCACTAAGCGGAACCAGGTCGCCCTTCGCCGAGCGGACATAAAGCATCCTGAGCGCGTTGATGTCCTGCTGAAACTGTGGCAGCAGCTCCATTACGACTGTGTACTGATTGTTCGGCGTGTAAATCGTCGACACCTGCCGCGAGCCGTACGCGTCGTACAGCGCGCTCTCGACCTGCTGCGCGGTGACTCCGAGCGACGATGCGCGATCGCGATCGATATCGACAATCACCTGGGGGTTGGCGATCTGCAGATCGCTGGTGACATCCTGGATTTGCGGGATGCCGCGCATCTTCGCTTCCATCCGCTTCGCGGCGGTGTCGAGCGCTGCTATGTCCGGGCTCTGCAGGGTGTACTGATATTGACTCTTCGACGAGCGAGCTCCGATCTGAATCGCAGGCGGGACCGTCATGAACACGTTCAAGCCGGGTATTCCGGAGAGCTTCGGCCGGAGCTCGTTGACGATTTCATCGGCGCTTTGCCGCTCTTTGCGCGGCTTGAGCCCGAGGAAAATGCGCCCCTGGTTGCCGCTCCCACCGCCGCCGCCGCCACCCACCGAAGACATGAAGCCGTCGATGTTGGGATCCTGAGCCACGATAGCCGCTACCTGCTGCTGCTTCTTCACCATCTCGGTGAACGAAGTGCCCTGCGCGGCCTCGGTCGTGGCGACGATCTGTCCGGTGTCCTGAGTGGGTATGAACCCAGTCGGAACGATCTTGAACAGGACCACCGTTCCAATCAGTATCGCTATCGAAAACAGCAGCGCACCGAAGCGGTGTTCCATCACCCAATCAAGGCTCGACTTGTAGCGACCGAGGATGCGCTCATAAACGCGCTCGGAAGCGTTGAACAGCTTTCCGTGCTGATGAGAGGGCGGTTTGAGGAATCGGCTCGCGAGCATCGGCGTCAGAGTCAGCGAGACAAAGCCGGAGACCAGAATCGCAGTACCGATTGTGACCGCGAATTCGTGGAACAGGCGTCCGAGAATACCTCCCATGAAAAGCAGAGGAATGAACACCGCTGTCAGTGACACCGTCATTGCCAGAATCGTGAACGCGACTTCGGCAGATCCCTCGTACGACGCTTTGAGCGGATTCTTTCCCATCTCCATGTGGCGGACGATGTTCTCGAGCATCACGATCGCGTCGTCGACGACGAACCCGACGGCAAGTGTCAACGCCATGAGTGAGAGATTGTCCAGCGAGTAGCCGAAGATGTACATCACCGCGAACGTGCCAATCAGAGACATTGGCAGCGCCAGGCTGGGGATGATGGTCGCAGATATGTTCCTCAGGAAAACGAAGATCACCATGATCACGAGGAACAGCGTGAGCATGAGTGTGAACTTCACGTCACCAACCGACTCTTCGATCGAGATGGACCGATCGTACAAGGTCTGGATCTCGACGCTCGGCGGAATCTGATCGCGCATCGACGCTACAAGATCCTTCACGCCTTTAGCGACAGCGACGGTGTTGGTGCCGGGCTGCCGCTGAATCGCCAGCACCACCGCCCGGTCGCCATTGAACCAACTGGCGACCTTGTTGTTCTCGACGTTGTCGAGGACCTGTCCAAGCTCGCTCAGATGTACGGGAGCGCCGTTCCGATATGCGACCACCATCTGCCGGAACTCCGCCGCGTTTTGCAGCTGCCCGTTGGCGCGTATGGTCGATGCTCTGTTCGGCCCCCAGAGCGTACCAGTCGGCATGCTGACATTTTGCGCCGCGATAGCGTCTGACACCTCGTCGATTCCGATACCGCGATTTGCCAACGAGGTGGGATCGAGCTGAACCCGGACCGCATACTTCTGCCCGCCGTAGACCTGCACCTGTGCGATGCCACGCACCATCGAGATGCGCTGCGCCATGAACGTCTCGCCGTACTCGTCGAGCTGCGCGAGTGGCATCGTCTTGGATGTCAGTGCGAAGTACAGGATCGGTTGATCAGCGGGATTGACCTTGCGGTACGACGGCGGAAGGATGCCGAACGGAAGGCTCCGCAACGTTTGCGAGATTGCCGCCTGCACGTCCTGAGCGGCAGCGTCGATGCTGCGATCGAGGGAGAACTGAATCGTGATGGACGTCGAGCCGAGCTGGCTCGACGAGGTCATGTTGTCGATTCCGGCGATAGTCGAGAATTGTTTTTCGAGCGGTGTCGCGACCGCGGCAGCCATCGTTTCCGGGCTCGCGCCCGGCAAATTGGCATTTACGGAGATCGTCGGAAAATCCACCGACGGCAGATCGCTCACGGGCAGGCGCTTGTACGACGAGATGCCGAAGAATAGGATCCCGATCATGACCAATGCGGTCATGACTGGCCGGCGGATGAATAACGCCGTCATCGGGCCACTCCCTTGATTGTGACTTTTGATCCGGGGATGAGGCGCGACTGACCGTCCACGATGACGCGCTCTCCTTCCCGCACTCCATTGGCGATGACCGTCACCGAGTCGACGGTTCGAGCAACCTGAACCGGACGCTGCCTGGCTGTGTTCGCGCTGTCGATGGTGTACACATAGGTGCCTTGCTGCCCGGTGAGTACTGCCGGCGCGGGCAACGTCAGCGCGTTCGGATCAACGTATAGCTGCAGTCCAATACTCATGTACTGTCCCGGCCAGATGGTCCCTTCGGGATTACTGAATCTCGCTTTGAGCAGGACCGTTCCGGTAGTGGAATCGACGTTGTTATCCACGAACGCGAGGGCACCATCTATCGGAATGCCGGTGCCCTCAGAGGGCGTCGCGCGGACCTGCAACGCATTTCCACTTCTGTAGTAGCGCTGGATATCGGGGAACTGGCTCTGCGGCACTGAGAATCTCACCAGTATTGGTTGTATCTGATTGATTACGACCAAGGGTGGCTCACTGTTCGCTTTTACCAGATTGCCCATCCGTACCAGCAGGCTTCCGGTTCTGCCGGAGATGGGTGCGCGGATGGTGCAGTTCGCGACGTCGAGGGCCGCTTTCTGAATCGTCGCGCGATCGGCGGCAACCGTGGCGGCTGCTGACATCGCTGTCGCTTCGGCTTGATCCGCTTGTGAGCCAGTGACGTAGCCCTCCTTGACCAGCGCGGCGTAGCGCGTTGCATCGCGGCGGGCGTTAGCCGCCGTGGCTTCGTCGCGCGCGAGCTGTGCGCGGGCCTGATCGAGCACCGCGACGTAAGGCCGCGGGTCTATCTGAAAGAGCACCTGTCCGACTTCGACAGACTGTCCCTCGGAGAAATTGACGCGCTGGAGGATCCCGTTGACCTGAGCCTGGACAGCGACCGTCTGCATCGGCTCGGCGACCCCGTTGGCCGTCACGACGTATGGTATCGTGGCGCGGCGCACCGTTGTCACGCTGACCGGTACCTGCGGCGAGCGCTGCGGGGCGTTTTTCGAGCAGGCGGCTATGCCGGAAATGGCAATTGCGGCCATGCACGCCGCACGTATGCGCGTGCTCATTTGGAGTCAGGAATCGGAAGTGGACGCGACAACGTGTCGGGAGAGAAAGAGAAAGGCGTGTCGCCGTGTACACCTAGTACACCAGCGTCGTGGGCGAGTTGCGCGAGTGAAGTGTACCACGCCCATCTTGATTGGACACGCTGAGCCCGCGCATTGGCGAGAGCAGTTTGTGCCGTCAGCAGGTCGAGGATGCTGCCCACGCCTTCTTTGTACCGGCCGGCCGCGACCTGTGCCGACTGTTCTGCACTCTGGAGGAGATCGTCGGCCGTCACCGCGCGCTGCTGCGCTGTCTGCAGTCTGTAGTAAGAAACGAAAACCTCGGTCACGACGTCCTGCCGCGTCTGGTCGGCGAGGGCAGATATTGCGTCCGCCTGAGCCCGCGCCGCAGCGATGTCGTACTGGTGAGAGAATCCGTTGAATATCGGGATCGAGAGACCGAAGTTGAGGCTATACGACGGGCCCGAGAACGTGGAAGGGGTGGAATAGAGCCGCGAACCGTTTCCGGTAAGGTTCAGGGAAGGCAGCGCCGCGGCACGGGTCACTCGAACCTGAGAATACGCGGCCTCGGCTCGTGCCCGGGCAGCGGCAAGATCCGGTCTGTTTCGCAACGCCGCGTTGATGATGTTGTCGACGCTGTCGGTCAGCGTTCGGACCGGAAACGGCCCCAGGTTGGGCGCGAGGTCGAACGGAAGATTTGCAGGCAGGCCGAGCGAAGACGCGAGGCTACCGCGCGCGGCTTGTACCAGGCCCTGGGTCGTCTCGAGGTTCAGCTGCTCCTGCGATAAAGCCGTCTTGGCCTGCAGGACATCGGCGATCGTGGCGAGGCCAACTTTGTTGCGCTGCTGCGCCGCCTTCAGGCTTGCCTGCGCCTCTTCGATTGCCGTTCGTTCGGCGGCGAGGAGCGCAATGGTTGCGACGTAATTGAAGTACGCTGTCAGCGCATCGAGCACGGTGTTCTGTATCGATGAGTTGTGCGTGAGGTTGGCGGCGAAGAGGCTCTGGCGCGCCGCCTCAACAGAGCCGGAACGGCCGCCGAAATCCAGCAACAGGTAATTCAGCGAGATCGCGGGTCCATATTCTGTTCTTTGTCCCGCAGGCCGGGCGTTGGTCGCCGGCGACTTGATCCGTGAGGTCGCTACACTTGCGTTGAGCTCCGGGAAATATTCTCCGCGCGCAGAGCCGAGCAGGTCGGCGGCAGCTTGCGCCTGCGACCATGAGGCGTGCGTGGTCGGATTATTTCGCAGCGCCAGGTCAACGACATCGGGGAGAGTGAGCGCCTGCAAGCGCTGCTGCAGATCCGCAGGCACCGCGTTGATCATCGCCGGTGTAACGAGCGGCTCTCGATCGGTGACACCCGCCGGCGGTGTCCACGGCACGCTCGGTGAGGGTGAACTTCCGGCGACGCCGTTTACCCTCGGGGTCCCGGCGCAGCTCGCTAATATCGGCGACACGCCGATGAAAATGGCTTGGAGAAGTCTGTTGGTATGCGACATTATTCCCAATACGTGATGCGGCACTGTTCTGCTGGTTATCGGCGAAGGTTTTGTGCAGCGCCTCGTTGCACTACATTTGGCGATTCGGATTCGTATTTAAGGAGCCAATGACGAAGTATAAGTTCGCCAAAGTCCCATTGCGCGGAGAGGGGATTACGTACGGAAACGGAGCCCTCTCCGTTCCAGACAATCCGATCATTCCATTTGTTGAAGGCGACGGCACCGGCCCAGACATCTGGCGGGCGTCCGTTCGTGTCTTCGATGCTGCTGTCGACCGGGCCTACCAGGGCCAGCGCAAGATCGCGTGGATGGAAGTCTTCGCCGGGGAGAAATCCTTCAAGCAGTACCAGGACTGGCTTCCGCAGGAAACCGTCGACGCCATGCAGGAGTACCGCGTGTCGATCAAAGGTCCGCTCACTACGCCAGTGGGCGGCGGCATCAGATCGCTCAACGTCACGCTGCGGCAGGTACTCGATCTTTACGCCTGCATCCGGCCCGTGCGTTACTTCGAGGGTGTCGGAGCGCCAGTGAAGGAGCCGGAGAAAGTAGACGTCGTCATCTTCCGCGAGAACACCGAGGATGTATACGCCGGGATCGAGTGGAAGGCGGGCTCTCCGGAAGCGGAGAAGATCGCGGCGTACCTCCGCAAAGAGTTCAAGAGCGAGATCCGCGACAAGTCAGCGCTCGGCGTCAAGCCGATGTCCGAGTTTGGATCCAAGCGGCTCGTCGAGATGGCGATCAGGTACGCGATCGAGAAGGACAGGGAATCGGTGACGCTCGTCCACAAGGGCAACATCATGAAGTTCACCGAGGGGGCGTTTCGCGACTGGGGTTACGAAGTAGCCCGTGAAAAATTCCCCGAGGACACGACGACTGAAGCCGAACTGACCAAGGCGGGACCTAAGGCACGCGCCGACGCGATAGTGATGCGCGACCGGATCGCGGACTCAATGTTTCAGCAGATGCTGTTGCGCCCGTCAGAGTATTCGGTGATCGCGACCCCCAATCTGAACGGCGATTATTTGTCGGATGCGGCCGCTGCGCAGGTCGGCGGGTTGGGAATCGCACCGGGTGGCAACGTCGGAAACGGCGTCGCAGTCTTCGAGGCCACCCACGGCACCGCTCCGAAGTACGCCAACCTCGACAAGATCAACCCCGGTAGCGTCATCCTCTCCGGTGTGATGATGTTCGAGTACATGGGTTGGAACGAAGCAGCGGCACTGATCATCAAGGGAATGGAGAACGCGATCAAGTCCAAACGCGTCACCTACGATCTCGCGCGCCAGATGCCAGGAGCTACCGAGGTATCCACCTCCGCGTTTGGCGACCAGGTGATCACCGGAATGAAGGCCTAGCTGGTGGTTTCCGTAAGCATCAACTCGGCGAGTCCGACCGAGGTCGGAACGAGCCTGCTCGTGGTCGCACTTCCGGAGAATCCGACCATCGCCGGAATTGCCGGGCTTGACAGCGCCGCTCAGGGCTCCTTGAGCAAGTCGATCGAGATGAAGGATTTCCGGGGAAGCCGCGACGAGATGCTGCATCTCACGGGTTTCGCCAAAGGTCCA
Organism: Gemmatimonadaceae bacterium; assembly: GCA_045803585.1. GTDB lineage: Bacteria > Gemmatimonadota > Gemmatimonadetes > Gemmatimonadales > Gemmatimonadaceae > UBA4720. The sequence goes on along the minus strand of JBJMOT010000048.1, from coordinate 8,117 downwards.
CGCCGTCTGATGTTGCTCGGAATGGGCTCGATGTCCGACCGGCGCGCATCGCTGCGGCGCGCAGCCACCCTCGCTGCGCGCACAGCGCATCGACTTGGCGTCGGGGAAATGGTGTGGTACTCAGGCCAAATCACCCCCGAAGAAACCGAAGCGATCACCGTCGGCCTAATCGCCGGGTCCTGGGAATATCCGGATCTGAAAACCCCGCCACCGGAATCGGAGCGCAGGAAGCCGCTCGAGAAGGCGAGCATCCTGACAAACAACACCGACGACTTCCGTAACGCGTTGAGCAACGGCCAGGCGATAGGAACCGGCCAGAGTCTCGCGCGGCGGCTCGCCATGATGCCGGGAAATATCTGCACACCGGAGTACATCGCGCAGACGGCTGGAGAAATCGCTGGTCGCTACGGAATGGGAATCACCATTCTCGGCCGGCGGGAGATGGAAGCCGAGAAAATGGGGTCGTTCCTCGCCGTGGCTCAGGGAACACCGCAGGAGCCCAAGCTGATCGCGATGGAGTACAAGGGCGGAAAACCCAGCGCCAAGCCGGTGGTTCTCGTCGGCAAAGGTCTCTGCTTCGACAGCGGGGGCATCTCCATCAAGCCGGCGCAGGGGATGGAGTTCATGAAGTTCGATATGTGCGGCGGTGCAGGTGTGCTGGGGACGATGGAAGCAATCGGGCAGATGAAGCCGGAGGTCAACGTGGTCGGAATCGTCGGCGCGACGACCAACATGCCATCGGGAACAGCGATGAATCCCGGTGACGTGGTGAAGGCCCAAAACGGCAAATCCATCGAGATCATCAACACCGACGCCGAGGGCCGGCTCGTTCTTGCCGATTGCCTTTCCTACGCGAAACGATTCAATCCCGAGGTGGTGATCGACGCCGCGACGCTGACCGGTGCGTGCGTCATCGCGCTCGGGCACACCGCGAGCGGGGTTTTCTCGAGTGAGGACAGCCTCATCGCCGAAATTCTCGCAGCCGGGAAGCGCGCCGGAGAGCCCGGCTGGCCACTGCCGATGTGGGATGACTATAAGGATCTGATCAAGTCTGATGTCGCGGACGTCAAGAACTCCGGCGGCCGGCCGGCCGGCGCGGTGACGGCCGCGATGTTCCTCAAGGAATTCGCCGAGGGCTACCCCTGGGCGCATTTGGATATCGCTGGCACTGCTTATTCAGAGAGTGATCTGGTCACCATCCCGAAGGGACCGACGGGCGTTCCAACGGGTACCTTCATCGAGTTCATTCGCGGGAGAGCTCGCTGACCAGCGCGAACACCAAATGGCGCATTTCAGCCCGCCTCGGCCTCGTGGCCGGGGCGCTTTTGTACGCGCCCGTATCGATCTCGCTGGCGCAGGTCGTCCCGCCGCCAGCGAGTGAAGTTCCAATTCCGGTCAAGCCAAAGACCGATTCTGGTCCCGACAGCGCTCATGTGAAGACCGATACGATCAAAGCGCCCATTGGCCGATTCGCGGATCCCGCGCTCTACGAGATTGGCCCCCAGTACGAGTGGAACCGCACGCAATTGTTCGCCACGGGCGCCTTCACCCTCGTCGATCTTCTCGATCGCATTCCAGGGCTCACGACTTTCAGATCTGGCTGGATCTCGACGCCTCAGACCGCGATGTATGCTGGGAATTTTCAACGCGTCAGGATTTTCTACGATGGTGTCGAGATCGACAACCTCGACGCGCGAACCGGCGGCGTCATCGACCTTGCGTCGGTCCCTATCTGGTCCCTCGAGCATTTGAGCATCGAGCGCGCGGCGGACGAGACTCGCATTTATATGCGCAGCTGGCGAGTGGAGAACACCGACCCTTATACCCGCGCGGATGTGGCGACAGGAAACGAAGAAACGAATCTGTATCGCGGGTTTTACGGAAAACGGTTCGACAACGGCGGCGTGTTGCAGTTCGCGGGACAGCAATACGGCGTGACCAGCTCACGATTTGCGGGCAGCGGGGACGCGTTGTCTCTCCTCACCAGAGTCGGCGTTGCGAAGAAGGGCTGGAGTATCGATGGGTTTATGCTCCGGCATCATCCTACCCGGGATATGCAGCGGCCTGTTGCCGCTTCGGAAAGGCCGCCAGTCCTGGGGCTCGATGCGACTTACACCGACGCTTACCTGAGGGCGGCGGTTGGCGGTGTGGACGCGGGCCCCTGGGCGCAGCTTACCGTCGCTTCGCTTGGCTACTCGGGGACCACCGAGCCCAATAGAACCATCGGCGCCGCGATCCTCGCGGATACTCTCGAGCGACGGGCGTCGGAGACCCAATACAATCTGAGCGCTGGAATGACGCTCGGCGCTCTGCGTGCTGAGGCGCTGGACCGTCTTCGCGCGCTGGGTGGCGCGACGTACAACGCGGTGAGTGGACGGGCAGACGTCGTCAGTCCGATCGGGACAATCAGCGGTTTTGTCGAACATGACGGCTTCCGAAACACCACCAATTTCGACGCAGGTATAAGGGCGCAGCCTGCTCCGATCCTCGCGTTTTCAGGCTCGATAGCGGAGTCGATTCCTGGAGGGACGGGAACCGCGTCCCAGCCCGCGCGCACCTCCGTTCGAGGCGAGGCGGCTATCAGGCTGTTTGGACCATGGATCGCGGCGGGTTTGATAAGAGCTGATAATCCGGACGGACTCGCGCCGCTCGTTTACGACACGCTCTTCCTGCCAACGCGCTCGGGCCAGGTCACCGGCAAAACGATCTCGATTCGCGGTCCCATCGTTGCTGGTTTCGGCATCGATGCCTGGGTTACCCAATGGAATGACAGCGTTGCGTACCTGCCCAGATATCAAAGCAGATCGGAGATCAATTACGCCAACAACTTCGCCAAACAATTTCCGCGCGGCGATTTCGAGGTGAAGGTAGCTGGCATCTACGAGTACCGCAGTCACGTCGATTTCCCGCTCTCGGCGGGGGACGTAAGAACACCGGTCTCGAAAACGCTATCGGCCATTCTGGAGATACGGATCCTGCGAGCCATAATTTCCTATCAACAGCGGAATATCATGGGCTACCAGTACGATGTAATCCCGGGATTCGAGATGCCGCGGGTTCTCGCCAACTATGGCGTGCGATGGGAGTTCTGGAATTGACAAAGCCTTTGTCGTTTCGTAAGATAGGCCGCCTCACATGATATCCAGCATGACAGGCTTTGGCGCTGCCGACGGAACGGTCGGAGACGCCCGTGCGAGCGTAGAGATTCGGACTGTCAATCATCGGTTTTTCAGCCCCAATCTCAAGCTGCCATCCGCGTTTGCGCGCTGGGAGGGTGAGATCCGGGAGATCCTTCGGCAGAAGGTCGCGCGCGGTCACGTGACCCTCACGGCCCGTGTCGATCGCCCGGCGGCGTCGGGCTCCGTGATCGACGAAGTCCGCCTCGCCCAGTACGCAACCGCACTCAAAGATCTTCAGAAAAAACATGGACTCGGCGGCGAGGTGGATCTCGCCACGGTTCTTCGGCTCCCTGACGTGGTCACCACACCCAGCGAAGAGATGGATGCGTCGGCGGGCGAGGCTCTCTCCGCGATCGTTGCCAAGGCGGCTGATAACCTGCTCACCATGCGACGGTCGGAAGGGGCGCTGCTTGCCGCGTTTCTTCTGGAACGGGTGGCGGCGGTTGAATCCCGACTAGCGCGCATCGAGTCGCGGGCACCGGTTCGTCTCAAGGAACAACACGAGCGAGTTAAGCGCACGGTCTCGGACCTCATTGGCGCCGCCGGCGCGGATCCTCAGCGGATTGCGCAGGAAATTGCCATCCTCGCTGATAAGCTCGACGTTGCAGAGGAGCTCGATCGATTTCGCGCCCACCTCGCCGCGTTCCGTGAGACTTCGCAGTCAAAGACTGCCGATCCGGTTGGCAAGCGGCTCGGATTCATTCTGCAGGAGATGGTGCGCGAGGCGAACACCGTTGGCAGCAAGGCGAACGACGCGCAGATCCAGGAAGACGTGATCGCGATCAAGGAAGAGCTGGAGCGGATCCGCGAGCAGGTCGAGAACCTCGAGTAATGCCGGTCCCGATCATCCTCTCATCGCCTTCGGGAGGCGGAAAGACGACTATCGCCCACAAACTCCTATCGAGCCGGAAGGACGTCGGCTACTCGGTATCGTGTACGACGCGTCCGCCGAGGCACGACGAATCCAACGGTCGGGACTACTACTTCCTCACCGAGGAGAAGTTCAGATCGCGCCACGGTTCGGGTGAGTTCGCCGAGTCGGCAACGGTGCACGGGCACCTGTATGGAACACTTCGATCAGAAGTCGAGCGGGTGCTCGCGTCAGGGCGCAACGTGATCATGGATATCGACGTGCAGGGCACCAGGCAATTCGTGGAGGCATTTCCCGAATCGCTGCTCATCTTCATTCTGCCGCCTTCCTCGGAAGCGCTGATAGAGCGACTCGAAGCCAGGGGCACCGAGGACGTACCCGCCCTGATTCGACGCTTTCGGAGTGCCAAAGACGAGCTGAAAGCGATAGATTTGTACGAGTATGTAGTGGTCAACGATGATCTCGACTCCGCCGTTGCGGCGGTGGCAGATATCATCGATGGCAAGGGGGAGAGGTTCAAGCGCTCCCGCAATGGAGCTCTCGAACCGCGCGTCAAGGAACTGATGCTGGGCATCGAGCGCGCAATCGATCAATACACAGCGAGGAAGTGATGCAGGTTTTCATCCCGAACGAAGTCGCCAAGCACGCGACCAACAAGTATCTGGGAGTTCTGGTCGCCGCCAAATACGCGCGCGTCCTTAATGAGTTCCCGCGCGACCGCTCGGCGCCAGGCGAGAAAAAGCTTACGACGCGCTCACTCGAAGAGCTCACCGATGGTGAGGTCGAGTATCGGGTCGTGCCGCGCCGCCGCGTGGAGTAGTTACCGCGCGTCCGTTTTCAGGCAGTCGCATCCTCCTCGGAGTCACCGGGGGAATCGCCAGCTACAAGTCCGTGTGGCTGGCGCGTTTGCTTACACAGGCCGGCGCTGAAGTGGATGTGGTGATGACTCGCGGGGCACGCGAGTTCGTTGGACCAATCACATTCGAAGCGGTTACGGGGCGCCCTGTGCATACCGAGATCTTCGGACCCGGACACGCGCTCGACCACATCAAGCTGGCGCGCGAGGCGAAGCTGATTGTGGTCGCGCCTGCCACCGCGGATTTCGTGGGTCGCGCAGCCCACGGTCTCGCCGACGATCTCCTGACAGCGTGCCTCCTCGCGGCCACGTCCAAGGTTCTCCTCGTTCCAGCAATGAACGACCGGATGTGGTCCCACGCGCAGACGAAGCGGAACGTGGATCACGTACGATCTCTTGGGTACGAAGTTCTCGAGCCTGCGGATGGTCCCTTGGCGGTGGGGGAGGGAACTGGGCCGGGCCGAATGCCAGAGCCGGAGGAGATCATGAGTCAGGTCGGGCGGCTGCTCGAGAACAAATCTTCTCTGACTGGAAAAAGCGTCGTCGTTACCGCCGGGGCTACGCGCGAGCCGCTGGACCCGGTCAGATTTATTTCGAATCACAGCAGCGGGAAGATGGGGGTCGCGCTCGCGCGGGCTGCGTGGCGTCGTGGTGCTGAGGTCACCCTCATTGCCGGACACGTCGACATCGCTCTTCCGAAAGAACTGAACGTTGTAACGACTTCAACCGTCGAGGATATGGCAAAGGCAGTCGCGAAAAAACTGCCCAGCGCCGACGTGCTGATCATGGCGGCGGCTCCCGCTGATTTTCGTCCGTCGGTGCCTGCCGCTCAGAAGATCAAGAAGCAGCGGTCGGCGCCGAAGATAGAGCTCGAAGCAGCCCCAGACATTCTCAAAACGACGATCTCGAAGCGGAAGAAAAAAAGCGTCATCGTCGGGTTCGCGCTGGAGACCACCAACGGAATCAAGAACGCCAAAGAGAAGCTCAAAGCCAAGGATCTGGATCTGGTGGTGCTGAACGACGCCACCGAATCAGGAGCCGGTTTCGGCGTCGATACGAACCGCGTCACAGTGATCGGCCGCGATGGCAAGGAAGCAGACTTGGAGCTGATGTCGAAGACGGATCTCGCAGAGGTGCTTCTCGATCGCGTCGAAGAGGAGCTCAGTGGACGCTAAGCTTCTGCTGCGGCGATATCTGGAGCAGCGCCGCGAGCTCGGCGAATCCGAGCTCGTTCTCGACAGCCTTCATGTCGATGAGGTCATGCAACTGCTCGGCGCCTTTGGCCGCGCGAGACCGAAGCCTCCAGCGCCAAGTCTGCGCGCGGTGGCAGAACAAAGCTCAGGTGACGAAACGCAGGACTGGCGCACCTCGCTGAGGCAGGCTGGCGTGAATGTTGACGCCGCCATTCCATCTGCGCCGCAGCCGGATCAAACTGTAGTCCCGAAACCCGAGCTTCAGGAAACACCCACCGCTCCTCCAGTCACCTCCAACGACATGGCTTTCAAGAAGGGACTCGTCGTCGGCAACGAAGAAGCCGACATCATCCCGAAGGAGATTGCGAAGCTCGATACCCTCGAGGAAATCGCGAAGAAGGTGGTGAAGTGTACGCGGTGTCCGCTTTACGCGACTGCGACCAAGGGTGTTCCCGGAGAGGGTGAGCCGAAAGCGAAGCTCGTTTGCGTCGGAGAAGCACCCGGCGCGAAAGAGGATGAAACAGGTCGCCCATTCGTCGGCCAGGCGGGGCAGCTGCTCACCAAGATTCTCGAGGCAATCGACCTAACCAGAGAGCAGGTCTTCATTTGCAACGTTCTGAAACACCGGCCGCCGGGTAACCGAAATCCGCAGCCGGAAGAAGTCGAAGCGTGCAGTCCTTACCTGATCCGACAGCTCGAATTGATCAAGCCAAAAGTCATTGTTGCTTTTGGAACCTTCGCTGCGCAAACTCTGCTAAACACAAAAACTCCGATCGGCAAACTCCGTGGTTTTGTTCACAAATATCACGGCATACCGCTCGTCGTCACCTATCACCCGGCTGCTTTACTCCGGAACCCGGCATGGAAGCGGCCAACGTGGGAAGATGTCAAGCTCGCCCGTAGAATACTCGATAGCAGCTCCCGCTCGTGATCCATATAAGGATCGTCGCCCGCCTTACTCCGAAGACGCGGAGCAGGCGGTGTTGTCGGCTATGCTCATGGATCCCGACGCCATTCTTCGCGCGACGGAATTCCTCGACGACACGATGTTTTACCGCGAGGGACACCGCCGGATTTTCCGCGCGATGCTCGCCCTCTCCGAGCGAGGCGACGTTGTAGATCCACTGACGCTCTCCGAGGAGCTTGCTCGTTCCAATTCCCTCGAATCGAGTGGCGGCAAGGATTACATCGGGTTTCTGGTCGACGCCGTTCCAACGGCGGCCAACGTCGAGTATCACGCCAAGATCGTTCGCGAGAAGGCGCTCCGACGCCGGCTTATCGAAGTCTCTACCGCAATCGTTGCCGAGGCGTTCGAGTCAGGCTCTCCTTCAACCGAGCTGCTCGATGAAGCCGAGCACAAGATCTTCGAGGTCAACCAGAGCCGCGGCGGCGAAGGGTTCACGCGTATCAAGGAACTGCTCTGGCCGACGATGGAGCGGATCGAAGAGATCCAGCGCGGCGGCGGTTCGATTACGGGTGTGGCCAGCGGATTCAAGGATCTCGACGAGCTGACGGCAGGTTTCCAGCCATCGGATCTCGTCATCGTCGCTGCGAGGCCGTCAATGGGGAAGACCGCCTTCGTGCTTAACATCGCCCAGAACGCCGCGCTCGACACCAACGTTCCGGTGGCGTTCTTCTCACTGGAGATGAGCAAGGAGCAACTGGTGCAGCGCCTTCTCACTTCCGAAGGCCGGGTTGACGCGCAGCGGCTTCGCAAAGGCAAGCTGCATGACGACGAGTTCGTTCGCCTGGGTCGCGCCGCCGGAATTCTGAGTCACGCGCCGATCTGGATTGACGACACACCGGGAATGACTCTGCTCGAGATGCGGTCCAAGGCGCGCCGTCTCAAAATGGAAAACAACATTGGCATGGTCGTCGTCGACTATCTGCAGCTGATGCAGGGGCCGACAAACACCGAGAGTCGTCAGCAGGAGATCAGCTACATCTCGCGGTCGCTGAAGGCGCTGGCGCGCGAGCTCAGAATCCCGGTGGTTGCGCTTTCACAGCTCTCCCGCGCT